>JAIRTO010000211.1 GCA_031254895.1 Deltaproteobacteria bacterium | reverse complement strand
GGTGGGTGCGAGGGCCTGCGCGACGCGCCGAGGCGAATCCGAGGTCGTGGGCGACGCGCCGAGGTGATCCGAGGCGTTCCGCGCGTATCCGCGATGAACCGTCCGGCCCCTCCCTTGGTCGAAATAGGCGCGAAGGAGCCCGGCTGAAGAATCGACCCGCGCGGCGACGGCGCGTCGCCGGAACGGGCCGATTCTGGAGCCGGGTCCGTCGAATTTTGGTCGTAACAACCTAAAATTTAGGATAAAATACGGCCCGTCGCTATTTTTATGATGAAGACGAAATTATGGTTTCTATTGGCCGCAAAGGGCGGCTAAATGGGACAATTTAACGATTAATTGGCAGGATTGGGCAAAATTGCGCAGAAGTCAGGAGTTCCTCGACAGACTGGCACGACTGGCGTCGGACAAAGGGTTTTTCTCCTTCTGTCGCCGAAATTGCCTCCGGCTCATGAATTTGCTTCTGGCTCAATTGTTCGTCGAACACGCGTTTTAATCCTAATTTCGTAAACGCAAAAGATGGGGAAATCCCAATGACGCATGTCTTTTCGGTGATAAACCTAAAAGGGGGAGTTGGAAAAACAACAACTTCAGTTGCGTTGGCCGAAGTTTTCTCAGCCGAGATGGGTAAAAAAGCGCTGCTCATTGACCTCGACCCGCAAACCAATGCGACCATCATGATGCTTGGCGAAAACAAGTGGGCAGAGCTAAACAAAAATGGCCACACTCTCGCCCAGTTGTTTAAAGCGGCGCTTGATCCGAAAGAAGCCGATTTTGACCTAAAGGCTACTCTTCAAAAAAATGTTTCTGATGTCGGCGAGGCTAAAAGCGTCGATTTATTGCCGTCAAGTCTTGATCTGATAGATGTTCAAGATCGGCTTGTCACCGTATCGTCAGGACAATTTTTTGCTGTCAACCCGATTGAATTGCTTCATAGAGCCATAAAATCAAAATTGGACAAATATGACGTTGCGATAATAGACTGTCCGCCCAGCTTAGGGATAGTCACTTTAAATGGTTTAAGAATATCCGAAGGATATATTATTCCTACTATTCCAGATTACTTGTCGACATACGGGATACCGCAGATTGTCACGCGCGTTTCTAAGTTTTCAAAAGCTATAGGCGACGGCATAGACCCTTTGGGAATAGTGGTCACAAAGTTTCAGGCCAACTCAACTGTGCACAAGAACGTGCTGCGCCAGCTAAAAGCGAAAGACGATGATCCTAAGATATATGAAACGGTTATTAAACAAACGAACTTCGCCTCCGCCGCCTCTGAACACAGGCAAAGAAGCAGAACCTTGCGTCAAAAATATGGCGATGGTTCGGAAGGATTGACGGCCAGCTACATTCAGTTGGCTCATGAGATTTGGGATCAATTGGAGGGCTCCTAATGGACTTAAGGAACTTAGATCAAATTCTTGCCCGCCTAAAGAAGGCGGTTATAGAAGAAGCGAAGCGCAATCCCGAGTTTGAAGCCGCTTTGCTAGGCGCTCTGACAGGTTTAAATCCGTCGCCAAAAACAAAAACCGTTAGCGACAAGAGCGCCTCGCCTGTCGAAAAGCCCAGACGCAAAAGTCGCCGTTCTCCGGCCTTGTTTGACCCTGTGCAATCTATCAAGAATGGGGAGGCCTTCTTGCGTGAACAGTTGTCTGGACTGAATTTGGAGCAGCTGCGCGACATGATCGCCGAATATGGCATGGATGCGGGACGTAGAGTCATAAGGTGGACAAAATCTGAAAGAGTTGTCAATTATATTGTTGAAATTTCGATTTTACGCGTCACCAAAGGAAGAACTTTCCTCGATACTTGAAGTTCACGCGTCGACAGCGCTTAATAAGCTCTTGTTTTCATGGCTATAATTGTGAAAGCAAGAGCTTTTTTTATGTGACATGGCTCGTTTTTCCCCAGACGGAAACTGTAAAAAACTCCCATCATAATGAGCAAAAAAACAGAAGAAGACTCAAACCTTGGTTCTGCTCAGGCTTAAAAGCCATTTCATTCGTCATTCATTTGTCATAGGCCGCAGTCTTCCCGGCCAAATCATTCGCCAAAAAGGCCCCCGAGTCGCGCTCCAGGGTTCGTCTAGATCCTGGGGCGTCTTGGCCGCCCAGCCCCCTTCCCCTTTTTTTTGGACGCCTTTGAAAAAACCTCTGCAACTCGCTCAAGCCGCGTTTTTCTGGCGGCCAAGGGTCAGGGGCTGACGAATTTGTACGGCCACGTCCGCCGGCGGCTCCATCCGGCTCCGGCGGTCCAGCGGGGCGGCTTTAGGCCAACATATGGTCATATTGTTGGCGGATTTCAGCTTTAGTCTTCATGCCGCCTCCTGACTGACTTATTTAACGCCTTCCGAGCAACGCCTGGCCAAATGATCGCCGAGCCGGCGGCAAAGGGCGCCCCGGGGCTTCGCCGCTTTGTTCGCGTCAAAGCGTCAAAGCCGCCGGCTTCATCTTTGGCGGTTTATGATGTATACTTGACTCAATAATCAAACATGCCGCCGGAGTTTGGCCTCATCACGGACAACAAGCCGTTCAGCTAGAGATTGAA
>JAIRTO010000173.1 GCA_031254895.1 Deltaproteobacteria bacterium | reverse complement strand
TTTTTCCTGGCGTCTCCCCGCAAGACGCGGGCGAAAAAGCCAAAAGGCTCTGCCCTTGCCGACTCGGAAGCCGCCAAGAGTCCGCCGTCGCCTCGGCGACAGTCTCTTTTTCCGGCGATGCGGCCATGATGGTCGCGAGGTCTGTCCCGGCGACGCTCTTCTTCGCTCAAGGCGGCTTTCTCTGGAGAACGACTCTGGCGCCACGCCGCCGTCTTGACATGGAACCTTGACGGGAACCCGGGCCAGATTGACGCCGCTCATGGAATTTAAGATCCTTTTGCGGAATTTGTCCGATGGAAGGCAAAAAAAAGGTTCACCCTCTTTACTCTTATCGGCCCCTAGGCAAAGCAACTTAAAATTTGTAATAAATCCAAAGCTTTGCTTAGCGGAGTGACAAACAATATGCGCGACATGTCTTAAAACTCTAAACTAACCTGAATCATTAATAAATTATTCATAATCCATAGTTTCTCAACATATATATGCAAAATACGCGGTAAAACATACGCTACAGCGAATATTACGTTTGAACATAAAACCAAATAAAATTAATAAACTATAACATTCTAATATGGCGACAAAACTTTTAATGCTCCGGCGCGGAGGTCATATGTCCTTCCCTGCGGGCGCCCGCAAGCGCACACGCGAACACATGCGCATTGCGGGGACGCGGCCAAGTCTTTCGGCCAAGACGTCCTTCGCCTATAAACGCGGCTACCTGAACGGCCCATCCGCGACGCCCCCCTTTTCCTTCTCCCTCTCGCTCCCGCTCTCGCCGCTTTTGGCCTAAGCGGGCGCCGAGCTTGTTCCGGAGGCCCTGACGCGCCTCGATCATGGCGCGAGTTCCTGACGCGGCCGGCAGGCAATCTTTCGGTCACGATTCGAATCAAAGGGGGTTGAAAAAAGAAAAGGATCGAGACGTTCGGCGGAACAACCGTTTCGCTGAACGTCTCGATCCTTTTTTCGTTCGGAGTAGGGAGATTTCTTAGATGAGGCCGCTTAGCCGGACTCGCCTACGTCCAAAAGCTTGATGAGGTTGGTCGTCCCGCTGACCTGGAGCGGCATGCCGCAGGTCAGAAAAACGGTGTCGCCCTTTTTGGCCAGGCCGTTGCGAACCAGAAATTCGCTGGCCAGCTGCTCGATCTGGATGATGGAGTCGCAGGCCTGGATGAGCGCCGGCACGACCCCCCAAGAGAGGGTCAACTGACGGAAAGTGGTGGTTCTGGAGGTCATGCCGATGACCGGAACGTCCTGTCGATAATGGGAGACCAAGCGAGCTGTGTTGCCGCCTTGAGTGACGGCCACGATGGCTTTGGCCTTTTGATCCTTGGCCAGGATGGCCACGGCTCTGGTGATGGAGGCGCCCATTTTCTCCAAGTGTTCGTCTTGATCTTCCTTGATGAATTGAGCGCAATCGATGCTGGGCTCCACTCTTCTGGCCACCCGATCGAGCATCTGGACGGATTCCACCGGAAACTGGCCGGCGGCCGTCTCGTCGGAGAGCATGACCGCGTCGGTGCCGTCCAAAATGGCGTTGGCCACGTCCGTGACTTCGGCTCTGGTCGGTCGCGGGCTGGAGACCATGGAGGCCAGCATCTGGGTGGCGGTGATGACCAGCTTGCCGCGACGGCGGGCTTTTTGGATGAGATTTTTCTGGATGAGCGGCACTTCCTCCAGAGCCATTTCCACGCCCAGATCCCCTCTAGCCACCATCAGACCGTCGGCTATGTCCAGAATCTGATCCAGACGCTGCAGGGCCTGGGGTTTTTCGATTTTGGCTATCAACAAGGGCGGGCTGCCGGAACGGTTGATCATTTCGACGATGGGCTTGAGATCGTCTTCGTGGCGGACGAAGCTCATGGCCACGAAATCGACTCCGGCTTCGAGGCCGGCGACGAGATCCGACTGATCCTTTTGGGTGAAGGCCTTGATCTGCAGATTGGAGTCGGGCAGATTAACGCCCTTATGGGCGCTGATTAACCCTCCGGTCAGAACCTCCGCCCGGAGACAGTCCTTCTCGCGGGCCAGGATTTTCAGCTCCAAGCGGCCGTCGGCCAGAAGGATGCGGCTGCCCTCTTCGACGTCGTCCAGCAAATGCGCGTAATTGACCGTCAAGACGTCCGATTCGCAATCGTCGGTTCCGACGATCAGCCGGATCTCTTGTCCGTTCTCCAGCCTTCGCTCGCTGATGGCTCCCAATCTTATCTTGGGACCGGAAAGATCCTGCAGAATGCCGACTTCCCGTCCGGCTTCGGCGGCCAGTCGCCTGATGGCGGCGATATTGGCCTTATGACTGGCGTGATCGCCGTGAGAGAAGTTGAGTCTGGCCACGTCCAAGCCGGCTTTGATCATGCCCGCCAAAATCTCCGGAGAAGAGGAGGCCGGTCCGATAGTGGCCACTATCTTGGTCTTTCTGAGATTGATTTGTTCCGCCATATGCAATCCTTTCGGGCGGCCTTCGGCCCATGCGCCTTTGAAGAATCGTCGCTCATAAATAAGCGAAGATGGTCGAATCCTGCGCCAATTATGATAGCCCAAAGCCTAAAATTTATCCACCTTTACAATAAACGACCGAGGCGATCCCTTTTTGGCTTTTTGGCCTTTCCGCCGTTAGCGGCGGCCGAAACCGCCGCCGCGAATAGTCTTCCCCTGGTTCGGCGACGATAAAAACGTCCTAACACTAACCTCCACGACGCCGACGGCTCGTCGTCACGTCTTTCGGAGCCAAGCCATTTTGCGAAAAGTGAATCGCCCACAATCGGCACGAAGGGGAAAACGACGGAAGCGCCGAAGACAATTCCGTCCAGGCGTCTCGCCTGAAGAAACCGCTTCCACGCCGCCCTCGCCAAGGACGAATTGTTGGGCCTTTTGCTCCATCGCTTTATAGACCAGCGGCCGCTAACGAAGGGAGAATGGAAAACTTTTTCGACCTGTGCAGTTGATCCTCATATGGCCGCTTTGCCAGTTCCAGGGCAACCAGCCGACCTTGTAGTCACGGCAGGCTGCCCGGCCGGGCGGAAAATGAAAAAAAGCGGCTGTTGACAGACTTGCCGCTTTGGCATTACATTGCCAGGGACGATGTTGAACACGCTGGATCGTTGCCGAAGGGGCTTGGCAATCCCCTGCATTTTGCCTTGCCGACGTCAACGGCGAAGGTCAACGGATCGACGGACTTTTTCACGCCTTGCATTTATTTTGATGTTTTTGACGCATCAAAATAAATAACATTCCAAAGATATTATTTTGATGGCATAAAAAAATATAAATAGCAGTAGTGACGAAATCAATGCACTCGCTCCTGTTCAAAATATCTGTTTTAAAATGTGGATGACAAACCCCGATAATTTAGAGTTTGTTACATTCCTGTTGAAATGTGTTTTTCCTTCTTTTAACATTTCTAATATAGAAATCGAACCGTATGATGTTGCCCAGGACAAGAATTTAAAAAAAATTCTAAAGAAATATAAGAAGAAAGATGGCAATATTTCTATCATTAGTCCTGAATTATATTATAAGCATGTAAATGAATATCATCCAATAGTTGATGTGAATATTCGCCTTAATAATGGAGACCACTTCATTATAGAAATGCAGTCATCAGTCCTGCAACATGATACAGTACACAGCAATTTAAATTTTATTTACAGAACAGCATCTTATTTGGCCAGGATGCATGCCATTCAAGAAACTCCTAAAAAAGACAAGGATGTCATTTTTACTAATTTTAATAAGGTCTTTGGTATAATATTGTGTAATTATGACTTGTTTCCTGGAGATGATATTATAAGAACTGATTTAACCTTTCGCTCTCCACAACGTAAGGATTTGGAAGTAGATTTAATGTTTGCTTCTTTTTTTGAATTGCAAAAGTTAAAATCTCAATTGGCAAATAAAAAATTTAAACAATTAACTGATTTAGAAGCTGGCTTGTTATTTTTTTCATGTAAAAATGACCCTAAATATATTAAAGTGTTAAATTTTTTAGTTAAAAATTGGGAGGTGATAAAAATGACTAACCAATTGTTTGATGACATCAGCGCTACCAAGGGAGAAGCCATACGAAAAGTCCAACTGGAAATTGCCAGGCTTGACGCCCAAATGATCTCCAATGCACGGGAAGCTGCGGCTGTAAAAGCTGCCGAGCAAAAAACTGAAGCTGCCTTGCGAGAGAAAGAAGCTGCCTTGCGAGAGAAAGAAGCTGCCGAGCGAGAGAAAGAAGCTGCCTTGCGAGAGAAAGAAGCTGCCGAGCAAAAAACTGAAGCTGTCTTGCGAGAGAATGAAAAATTACGGAAGAAACTTGCAAGGTTTCATTGAAAAAACAATCAGGGCAATTTAATACCCTGTTTGTCCAGTCATGCGCCAAGGATCCGCATCAATGGCTTTGAGGGCGTTTTTGCTGCTTGCATATGGCAAGATGACATACGTGTCGGCAATCCACATTCCGCTCCGCCCATTCAAAAGGAAATGGCCAAGCTTGCCGTCTGTTTGAGAGACATGGCCAAGGCGTGAAGACAGACGCCGTCAGGCGAGGCGCGAATCCTTCAGGCAATGGACAGCCGTGTCATGAAAGAAAGCCAATGGGCCCAAGGCAAAGACAAGCAAGGCATTTTACGCGCCCAAGCCTGGCCCGACGAGTTTCGCCTTTCGCATGTTTGTGACCCAAGTCCAGCCCGTCCACTTTGACCATGAAAAATGATCCAAGTGCAAAAAGTCGATTTGTGCAAAATCGGTCAAATTAAACCCTTGATAATAGGCATTCGTCATACTCGACTTTTGGCATTACAGGGGGTTTTTGCAGTTGGATCAAAAATGGGCCTCAACTGATTTCGGCCCCGAAGATTCCCCCTCCCCCTCCCCCTCCCCCTCCCCCTTCAAGTCCGCTTCCTGCATGCCCGCCTCGCCGTGATCATCCCCGTTGGAATCAGCGTCCCTCAGCCAAACCATCCCTCTCGGTTTTGTCCCGCATCCTGAGATGAAGGAAGAAGCCTGATGGAGGGCAATTGCACAGGTGGAACTTTTTTTCGTGACAAAAATAATAACGCGACGTCGACAGACGGCGACATGTGGCGCGAATTTGAGGCCAGTCGCGCATATTGTGTATAATGGCCACTCGACGCGTCGATCCTTGGTCTTTTTTTTGGCGATGTTTTTTCGGCTCTCGGCCTTATGTCGCCCTTTGTCGTCCTTGTGTCAGTCTTATGTCGCCCTTGATTAGACCTTAAGTCGGCCCTGTTCAGTCCCATATCCGCCTAGTTTCGGCTCTGGGGTCGACCTGACTCGGCGCTGGCGCCTTGTTTAGTTTTTCTCGAGGTCATTTGGCTTCATATTTGACATAAACGACCTCCAATGACTCTTTGCTCTCGACGTCATAACTTGCCGCTTCAACTTGACGCTTAGACTTTTCGCTTTAACTTTGCCGCTTAAACTTTGTCGCTTTGACTTTGCCGACTGACAAAAGCAATCTTTTCAAAAAAAATCTGGTCGTCGCCAGCCTGAAACGTCTGGCCGTCGATCGCGGAGCTTATGCGCACTGAACCGACATTCAGCCGGGCGGCCATAGTCGCCTGGGCCAGGGACGAAGGGGTTCATTCCCTCTCCACCGCCGATCTGGAGACGGCTTTGCGGCCGGTGATGGATCGGCTGAGATTGCCTAAAGGCTTGCTGGCCTCCATGACCGGCATCCATCGCCGACAGTTGTACGGCTCGGATTGGGCGCCCAGCCGGGGGGCCGTCAGGGCGGCGGAACGACTGCTGAGCAAAGGCCTGGACGGGAGCCATATCGACTGTTTGTACTCCACTTCCGTCGGTCGGGATTTTCTGGAGCCGTCCACCGCCTCCATCGTCCATTCGGCTTTGAATCTGTCTCGGGAAGTCAAAAGCCTGGATTTGGGGAGCGCCTGTCTAGGCTTCATCGACGGCCTGGAGCTAGCCGGTCTGCGGCTGGAGGCCGGCCTTTCGGAGTACTGTCTGGTCACCGCCGGAGAGAACAGCCGACCTCTTCTGGAAAACACCATCTCCTCTCTATTGGCCCCGGAAGTGACGGTCAAGGACTTTTTCGGCAATTTCGCCTCATTGACTCTCGGCAGCGGCGGGGCGGCCATGGTCGTCGGCCCGTCCGAAAGGCACCCGGCCGCCCCGCGTCTGGTCTCCTGCGTCAGCTTGAGCGATCCGAACTCCAATCACCTCTGTCGCGGCGACTTCCGAGGCATGGTCACCGACTCCGCCGGCCTGCTGGAGGCGGGAGTGGAGCTGGCGGCGCAAACTTTCCGGCGCGGAGTCGATCTGTTCGGCTGGACGCCGGACTCTTTCGACGTCATAGTCTGTCACCAGGTCAGCGAAGTCAACACGAAGCGTTTCTGTCAGGCCATTGGCCTCGACGAAGGAAAATTGCTCAAGACTTATCCCGATTACGGCAACATGGGACCGGTCGCCGTCCCCTTCACCTTCGATCTGGCTTGGGAAAAGGGACTGATCCGGAGCGGCCGCCGCCTCGGCTTGATGGGCATCGGCTCGGGCTTGTGCTGCTCGATGATGGAAGTCGTCGTGCCCTGACCTCCGGCTTTTTCGCGAAAGGGTTCTCCCTCCGCCGAGCCTGCCGGCTCCTGCCGGCTCCTGCCGGCTTCCGACGGCCACCGCCGACCGCTCCGCCCGCTGGTCCGCTAGTCCAGCTCGCCAGCTGGTCGCTCGCCCGTCGATCCGCTAGTCCAGCTCGCCAGCTGCTCGCCGATCCGTCAGTCCGCCGGTCCGCTGGTCGGTCGCCGTCGGGCCTTGGGCTTTCGACCAAAAAACGATCTGAATTTCTTTCTACGCCAATTCTGAAGGGTTCATCGGTGGCAGCTTATGAAGGCCAAGACGGCGGAAATACGCCAACCTCTTTCTTTTCTCGGCCTTATTCGAGAAAAATCCCGCGCCCGGAAATCTTCCCCCAGAGCCGGCTGGCCGAGCGAGACGAAAGAGGCGGTTCCTGACGCCTCTTCGGAGGCCGCTCCCCAGGAATCCTCCGCCGACCCGCCGCTAAAGCCCCCGGCGGCGACGGTTCTGGCCGCCGTCGGCGGTTTGGCCCAGACCTTGGCCTGGCCCAGATTCGATCTCTGGCCCTTGACCTTTCTGTGTCTGATCCCTCTGTGGCTGGCCATTAAAGGGCAAAAGCCCGGACGCGCCTTTTTTCTGGGCTGGATTTACGGGCTGGCTCTGGGCTTGACCAGCTTTTATTGGCTGGGCGAAGTCATGTCCGGCTACGGCGGTTTGGGGCCCTTCGCCGGCAACGTCATTCTGGTTCTTCTGGCCGCTTTTCTGGCCCTATACCAGGCCATTTGGGCTCTCCTCATGGCCCGGTTCTCCGACCGCCTCCCGCCTTTGGACGCCCGGCTCGCGGCGACGCCCCTTTTGGGAGCGGCGCTTTGGGCGGGTCTGGATTATCTCAAGAACACCATTTTCACCGGCTTCAACTGGACCCCCCTGGCCGGCGGTCTGGCCGGCGACTTGAGAATGCTGGCCGCCGCCGACCTCGTCGGCGTCTACGGCCTGACCCTGCCGACGGCCATGGCTTCTCTGCTTCTGGCCGAGGCGATAAGGCTCCGCCGAAACTTCAAAGCCGCCCTGGCCTCCGCCGTCTCCGGCCTTTTGATCATAATCGCGCTCTTCCTTTACGGCCACGAGCGCCTGAAGGATTTTTCTCCGCCTTCGCCAGCCGGCGAGTCGAAAACCATAGCCGTCCTTCAGCCCTCCGTCCCCCAAAATCAAAAATGGGCCCCGGCCTTCCGCGAAGAGATCCTCGGCCGGTTCGAAAACCTTTTGCGCCTGGCCGAGCAAAGCCGGCCCTGGCTGACGGTGTGGCCGGAAACGGCCGTGCCTTTCATCTACGCCCTGGACTTGCCGGAAACGCTCTGGCTCGACGATCTGATCCGGCAAAACCGCCTGGCCATGCTGGTGGGCCTGGCTTCGGCCGACTATGACGACGAGGGCTATGTGCGGCTCCAAAACAAGGCTTGGCTTCTGGAAGGGTCGAAAACTTTGGGCAGTTACGGCAAGAGCCATCTGGTTCCCTTCGGGGAGTACGTGCCTTTGGCCGACGATCTGCCTTTTTTGAAATGGCCGTTCGCCCAAGGACTCCTCGGCGCCGCCGGCTCCTATAGCCCCGGCGAGGCCGGTCCCCCTCTGGTCTATCAGGACGTCCAGATCGGACTCATGATCTGTTTCGAATCCATTTTTCCCCAGATGGCCCGGGAAAAAGTCGGAGACGGGGCCAACCTTCTGATCGTCACCACCAACGACGCCTGGTTCGGCCTGTCCATGGCCCCCGATCAGCACCTGGCCCAGTCGGTCATGCGCTCGGTGGAGAACAGGCGGCCCTTGATCAGGGCGGCCAACAACGGCATCTCGGCTCTGATAGACCCCGCCGGCCGGATATTGAACCGTTCCGAACAGAACGAAATTAGAACGTTCGTCTGGTCTCTCCCTTGGCCAACCCCGACCGAAAAAACTTTGTTCGTCAGAGGCGGCGGGCGTTTGGCCGAGATTTGCGGCCTCTTCGCCGCGATTTACGCCCTAGCCAGATTCTTCGGCCGCTTTTTCCGCCCCAAAACGCCGCCGCAAAAAGCCTGAGCTCATTTTGGCGCCAAAAATATCGCTCCGCCGCCGAGCTAGCTAAATTTCGCGAGATCGCTCAATTCTCCGAACTCGCCGGATCGGGCGAGCTAGCCGAGTCTGTCGTTCTAGCCGAGTCTGCCGATCTCGCCGTAGTTGCCGCTCTAGCCGAGTCTGCCGTTCTCGCCGCATCTGGCGCGCTCGCTGAATCTGGCGCTTTCGTCATAGCCGCCGCGCTCGCCGAATCTGAAAATTAGCTATAAAATCGGCTAGATGTAAATGCGCCTGCATTAGATCGGCCACAAAAAAACGCCGTGGCCGAGAAGCGCGTCGGCCTCCGCCAAAAGCG
>JAIRTO010000160.1 GCA_031254895.1 Deltaproteobacteria bacterium | reverse complement strand
CTTTCGCCGAAAAGAAAACCAAGAAAAAGCCCCCTCCCCTTCAACGCCATGGGGTTGAAAACTACAGGAGCCTCATCGAGACGCCGTTCCTTTTTGGGCTTTGAGGGAGCAGGGTCTTCCGCCTGGCGGCGGTCTTCATGGATCCAAGTCTTCCGCCCGGCGGTCGGTCTTTATGGATCCAGGCCTTCCGCCCGGCGGCCGGCCTGGTCGCCCGTCATGACGTCGAAGCGTTTCTCTTAGACTGAGGAAGGGGCGCTTCCGGCGCGGGGGAAATGGATCTTTTCGGGAAGCCTGTCGGAGTCGAAAAAATCTCGCCGATCTGTCTTTTTGACCAGCTTTTGGTTGAACTATTCAGGCAGGCGGGCGGGGACTTGGAAATAAAAAAAAAGATGCGCGCGGGGGCAGCGCTCCGCGCGCAACTTTTTGCTAAGTCCCTGTTGAGGCCAAGAGACGCTGAATGATCCGCTGGTCAGGTTATGCCCGATTTCCCTCCTCTGGATATCCCGAGATAGAAGATGAAGGTCAAAAGCAGCACGAACAATGAAGCGTACCATTCCACGCCGGACGATGAGACGGACGTCTTTTCCGCCGGGGCGTCTATTCTCTCCATCCTCAGGCCTTTGACGCTTTCGAAGCGGGATTCGGGGGATTCAGGACCGGAGGAGGAACTGCGTTCCGCTCTGGTCAAGTCGCCCAGATTCTCCAGCAGAGCTTCCCTGGCGGCGACCATTTCCTCCAATGAGGTTTGCCCGGCCTTCTCCACGGCCATCTGGAACTCGGCGGCCATTTCCGGGGACATGACTCCGGGCAGGGAAATGATGCCGGCGACCATCTGGTGCAGCTGAGGATTGTTGCAGGTGTGATCGCAGCAGGCCAGACCTTTGCTGATGACGCTTTCCGCGTATTTCACCGACAGTTTCTGCAAAGCCTCATCGCCGGGATCCCAATAGCCTTTGCGGGAGCTTTCCAGCATGCGTCCCACCAGCGACTGCCAGGCCCAGGCGTTGTTCTCGGCCATGAACTCGTCGATGTCCAGTTCGTACTTGTCCTCGACGTAAACTTCGTAGCTCTGGACCCAGGCGCTCTGATCGACCGAATCTTCGGCCGTCACCTGCCAGCCCCAAAGGTATTCCACGTAATTGGACATCTCCCTCGCCCCGGCGTAGTTCTCCTCCTTCATGCCCTCGATCCACTTGGGATTGAGGTAGCGAGTCCTCATCTCCATGCCGATGACTTTGCTCAGGCTCTCCACGGCGACTTCGCCGGCGACGCGCTGATCGGCGATCAGCGTCTCCGGGGCCTGCCCCGACAGGTTCTTCACGGCCAAGGCCAGGCCTCCCAGGTATTTGTAGCGCCCGTCGTTGTCCATCACCCCGAAGAGATTCGAGGACATGGAATGGACCGCGATCTCGACTTCGCTCAGATTCGCCTCCAGAGAGCTTCTGGCCTCGTCGCCCCATTGCTCCGCCCCGTAGGCGTAGCCGCTGTGCTCCAAAAAGATGTCGCTGACGGCCGAATCGTCTTTCCACAGACCGGAGGAGGAGGTCATGGCCTCGACCCGGTTTCCGTACGCTCCGGGAGCCTCCGAGAAGATTCTGGCCCGCGAGAAGCGTCCGGCCTCCTCTTCGGACATCCCGGATTCGACCAATCTGGTCTTCATCCGCTCGTCGTTGCGGCGGATGACGTTCTCCAGGTCGTCCTGGGCGGCGGCCTGTCGGATGGCGGCGTCCAGAAGGAGGATCTTGTCCGGCAGCAGATCCCGGTACAGCCCCGAAGCGTTGATGGCCACGTCCACCCGGGGACGGCCCAGGAAATTGGTCGGCACGGGCTTCGTGCCTATGACCTGTCCGCTCTGGCTCCAAATCGGCTCGACCCCGACCAGGGCCATGACCGTAGCTTCGTTCACCCCTTCGTTGCGGATGGACTCCACCGCCCACAAGACGATGGCCACTTTGCGAGGAAACGCTCCATTGGACTCCACGTGTTTTCGAATTATGTCGTCGGCGGCTTTTCGCCCCAAGTCCCAGGCCGCCTTGGTGGGCAGGCGGCTGGGCGACACGCCGTAGAAATTGCGCCCGGTCGGCAGCGCCGCCGGATTGCGGACGGGATCGTTGCCTTCGGCCGCCGGGATGTAGCGGCCGGACAGGGCCGACAGGAAATGTTTCATCTCCTCTGGCCCGGAGACGGCCAAGCCGGTTCGAACCTCCTTTTCGGACAAATCGTCGGTTCGTGCGGCGATCGCCTTCACCGTGGCCTCCAGACCTTCCCCCGACGGCGAGCGACCGAACGTGTGCAGCCCGTAAGGCACCAGGTCCGTCTCCAGATACTCGAGATAGACGGCCACGGCTTCGACGTCCTCCTCGCGATCCATGTCCAGTCCCAAATCCTTGTTCAGGCCCAGACGCAGGGCGATGGTCCGGATCTCCTCGAAATGGCTCTCCCTGGTCGCGGCTCCGGTGGTCTTGGCCTGCTCGTAACGCTTGATAGTCTCCTTCAGCTCCGCGTATTCCTTATAGCCTTCGGCCGGCGTCAAAAGGGGCACGAGATGGTCGACGATCACGGCCCGGCCGCGCCGCTTGGCCTGGAGCCCTTCGGCGACGTTGTCCATGATGTAGGGATAGACGTTGGGAATGTCGTTCACCAGGACTTCAGGGGCGTCGGAGGCCGACAGGCCGGCCTGCTTGCCGGGCAGCCATTCGTGGGTGGCGTGGGTGCCGAGATGAACCATGGCGTCGGCCTTGAAGACGCGCTTGATCCACAGGTAGACGGCGATGTACTGATGGTGGGGATAGAGCAGAGGATCGTGCACCAGCTTCATGGGGTCGTCCGACATGCCTCTGGCCGGCTCGGGCAGCAGGATCACGTTGCCGGCCCTGACCAGCGGAATGACGATGAAGCCGTCCTTGATCATGGGGCCTCCGTCCTCCGGTTCGCCCCACTGTTCGATCACCTTGTTCCGGAAGTCTTCGGGCAGGGTCGCGAACCATTTCTCGTATTCCGGGATCGGCAGCATTTCGGTCTGCCCGGAGGCTATCAGATCGTCCAGTTCGCCGGGGGCCCAAGAGCCTATGTTGCGGCCTCCGCGCAGAACCAGTCCCTGGATGGTCTCCTCGTCGAGCGTCAAATCTGTCGGCAGAGCGTAGCCGGCTTGAGCCATTCTGGCGACGATCTCCTCGATGCTTCTGAACACGTTGAGGTAGCTGGCTCCGATCTTCTGCTTGCCTTGGCTGTTGTTGTAGTAGAAAATGGCGATCTTCTTCTCTTCGTTGGGGAGCCGGCGCAGATTGATCCAGCTGCGGATGCGGCCGATCAGTCGATCCACCTGCTCGTCGATCAGCACGTAGCGCTGCACCAAACCGCCGTTCGGCCCCTTTTCGGTCACCCGGCCGGCCAGCGGGGACGGCTCCACCACCCCGGAGATCTCCGGGACGGCCAGGCTGCGGAAGACTTCGACGGGAGGGATGCCCTGTTCGCTGGCCCGCCATTCGTCGATGGTCTGGGCGTACAGGCTGACTGCCCCGAAGATGGGCACGTCCATCTCCCGCAGCTTGTCGGCCAGGCCGCTCATGAGGGCGGAATGGAACTTCAGGGAAAACGACAGGACGGCGTCCACCCGGGCCCGGCCGCCGTCGTCCAGGAAGAACTGCTCTATCATCTCCTGATCCCGCCCGAAGGACGGCAGAGTGTTGAAGCCGGCCCGCTCCAGCCGAATTATGAGCTCGTCGAGGGACTCCTTCTGGCCTTCAGCCAGATAGCTGGGAAAGAACATCAGGCCGAGCCAAGGAGCGGACGCGTCGAAGCCGGGCCTGGCTTCGATCCAGGTCAGGTATTCCTCCATGGTCTCCATCAGAGTCGGGGCCTCGGGATGGTATAGCCCGTTGCGGGGACGCGCGACGACCGCCTCGTAGGCGACGCTTCCGTCGATGGCCAGGTTGACGGCCCGGAGGATCATGTTGGCGATGTTCTTCTTGTCGCGGTTGTCGTAATACTCGGTCAGCTCCGCGTTCAGGAGGAAGCCGTCTTTCGTCAAGGCCTCGTCGTCCTGGGATCGGCGCAGCCCGAAAACGGTTCGACCGTCCAGCAGACCGCGATCGATGACCTGACCGGTCAGCCGCGAGTCCATCACGTCCACCAGGATCAGCCGACTGTCGGCCAAAAAGGCGGCCGCCTCCTCGTCTTCGGTCAGATCGCGCAGACAGAAGGATCTCGCCTCCAGGCCGTCCGGCAGCGGGAGGTCGGTCATGGCCGCAGCCGCCAGATAACTGTCCGGATCCGTGGTCAAAAGAGAAATCCGCCCTTCGGCGGCCAGGGCTTCGGCGGCCGGACCGCTGACGAGCGTGGCGACGGCGAGCAGAGCCGTAGCGAACAGAGCTGTTAAGATGCGGGACATGTTCGAGTTTTTCCTCAAATTGTTTGATGGAAAAAAGATGAGACGGAGCCGCCCGCAGGACGTTTCGGCGAACCGGAGGCGTCCTCGGCGGCCGTCGGCTCTTCATGACGTCGAGACGCCTCGAAGGGACGCCGGCGCGCTCCGACTTCCTTGAATCTCGCGAGCTCGGCGAATGACCGAGGCGGAAGCGCTCGGACGAGCGGCTAGGACTCCTTGAAAGGCCGCGTCAGGGGCGGCGTTCGGAGAAGAGCGCGCGGAAAGGCCGAAGGAGTGACCCTCTTTCTTCAAATCGTCCGGAGAGTCCTTCCCGACCAAGCCGAGGCGCGCGACGTCGCGCGACGTCGCGCGACGGCAGGGCCGCGTCAAGGCTGATCGTCGTCGGGCATATAGACCATGCTGCCGTCTTCGAGCTGATAGGCGACCCCCAGGCGGACTCCTCGGCCTTCGGCTTCCGATCTGGTGACCTTGGTGGCTTCCAGCTTGGAGCCCTGCTTGTCGATGATGGTCATCTCCCCGTCGGCCGACTGGGTGAGCACGGTGACCCGGCTGTCCTTGGCCAGGAGATCCTGAAGACCGATGGCGGAAAGGAAGCTGATGAGCACGGCCACGATGAAGACCAGGAAGATGTCGACCAAGTTGATCATGGAGCTCATGGGGTCGTCGGCTTCAGGCGTTTTGCCGCCTTGGCCTTCGAGACTGAATCTCTTGGGGGTCTTCATGGCAGATCCTCCAATCGCGCTTCGACGCGGCCTTCGATGATCAGCCGGAGGACGTCCAGGTCGGCTTCCACCCAGCGGGCTCGGATGGAGTGGAGAACGAACGCGGCCACTCCTATGGTCAGACCCACGATGGTGGTGGTGAAGGCCACGACCATGTCGGTGGACAACCGGCTCATGTCTCCCTGGCTCAAGGCGGCCAGGCCGGTGGACATGGGGATGAGGGTGCAGATGAGACCGGTGGAAGGGCCGACGCGAACCAGCAGGCGGAGGTGGTCTATCTCCTTGTAGGCTTTTCGTTTGGTCTTCAGCCAGAGGTTTTCGATGTCCTTGGAGGTCGATTCGGGCAGGTCGAGGATGTCCTGCAGTTCCTTCAGGACGGCGGCTTTGAACCTTTCGAAGGTTCTGCGGCCGTTGAATATTTGGCTCCATTCGGCCGGAGTGGGCGATTCGTGCCGGGAGCGTTCGGCCCAGACCGCCAGGAAGGAGCCAGCGGAAAGAATCAGCACGACGAATCCGGCCAATAGAACCAGCATGGCCGGATACAGAAGAGATGAAGAAATGAGATAGATTATGGATTGCAGAAAGGCGCCGAACTCCATTGGTTGTACCTCCCAAGTCGGGTCATTTGCTCAGCCGCCTCCTTCGCCAGGCGAAAGAGGCGATCATCAGAAGAAGGCAGACGATAATCAGGACGCCGGGATGCGCAGGTCCGCTTCGAAGACCGTCTTCGGCGGAATGGACCGCCAGTCCGTAGATTCTGGAGATGTCGGAAAACCTGGGGATGATCAAGGCCGAGACGGCGAAATAGACGGCCATGAGTATCATGACTTTTCCCAGGGCGTTCTCCGGGGTTCCGGACGTCCTTAATCTCCGGCCGAGGCGCTGGAGCAGCGCGGCGGCCAGGGCCATCAGGGCGAAGCAGGCGAAGATTCCCGCCGTGACCGAGGCCGCTTTTTCCGGGAAAAAAGCGGCCAGGCCGGCGATGGTCAGCAGGATGGCGGACAGGCAGACCGGGCAGGGAATCAGCAGGAGGAGCCAGGCTCTGCTGCCTGCTTTGCCGGGATTGTTCGACGAATCCATAGGGGAGGAGCCCTTCTTGAACAGGAGCGCTCCCCAGAGGAACATGACGGCGGCGGCCAACCAGTGCAGCAACCGGCCGTTGCGCCACAGGGGGGCCAGAGTCTCGTAGCGGGAAAAGAGATCGACTCTGGAGACCGCCTGGTAGACTGCGGCGAAGAGCGCTCCGTAGGCGACGAGAGTCGAGGCGGCGATCAAGGCTTTTCGCCGCCCTGCCGCTCCGGAGCACAGATAGGAGCAGCCGAGGCCAGTCTTGACCGCGAAGGCGCCCATGGAGATGAGCGCGCCCAGCCAAAGAGTCTTCAATTCCATTGTTCCGACCGCCTGGTTGAGGGGTGAAGGGTTTCAGTATTCATAGGCCATTTCGAAGAACCAGGATGCGCCGGGAGCCTTGTAGACGCCGTCGAAGTAGTCCCGATCCAAAATGTTGGTCACCGAGACCGAAGAGGTCAGATTGTCGGTGATTCTAAAGGACACTTTGCCGTCGAGGGTGAAGAAGGGATCCAGATTGCCGCTGTGATGCTTGCGGGTCACTTGCTTTGCGGCGTCGTTTTTTCGTTCGCTCATGTAGCGCCCGGCCAAATAGAAGTCCACCGGTCCAAGTTCTCCCTCCGCCCGTAGGTTCAGAAGATGCTGAGGCACGTATTGGAGCCGTTTCCCTTTCGTGTTTTTGGAAGGATCCGTATTCCGGTCGCTGAGAATTTTTGAGTCGGTGTAGGCGTAATCGGCGCCGAATCGCCAATAAGATCCGACTTCCTGAGAAAACTGAAATTCCAGTCCCCGGCTCCTGGCCTTGGCCACGGTCTCTCTGGCCATTAGGTTTCCCGTTGCAGTTGTTCCGGAACTGGAAGCGCTGATCAGATCCTTCATGTAATTTTCGAAATAACCGAGACTGACTTCCGCGCCGGTCCAAAGCCTTTGCGTGACGCTGGCGTCCCATGACCACATCGTTTCGGGATTGAGACGAGGATTGGCCAAATATACTCCGCCGGAATGATTTGCCGTCACGAGGAGTTGATACAAGCTTGGAGTGGTGAAGCCTTTCCCGCCGGAGATCCGGAAAGCCGTATCGTCGAAGGGACGATACACGGCGGCGACTTTGGGGCTGAAGGAGACTTTCTTCTTGCCTGGATAATGAAGCAATTCCGTAGTCGCCGAGTATTTCGTGTATGCTCCGCTGAGTTTCCACTGTTCGATCCGTCCTCCGAGATAAAGAGTCAGGTCATCCATGAGGTCGATTTCGTCCTGAACGTAAAAGGCCCAATTGGCTGAATCTCCGCCGGATCTCCCCCCTGGACCGATTATGGTCGACAAGTCGCGCCAATTGGTTTGGTTCCAATTGGTCAATTTGGCCTTGTCCAACTTGTAGGACAGACCCCAAGTCAACAAATGCCTCGCCAAGACCGGCATCGAAAACTGCCAGTCGACGAAGTAGCTTTTGGAGTCGGTGTCTATGACGTAGCCCGATCCGCCGAGGTAGGTAGATCTCGATGAAGGAGTGAAACTCTCGAAGTCGACGAGATCGTAAAACCCGAGGGACAATTTCGTGTAGAGATCGCCGAATCTGGTTTCGATGGAACCGGAGTAAATGTCTCTTTCCTGCCTAGTCGGATAATGATAGGGACTGATGTTCCGACCGTCCCTATCCAGATCGAGAATGAGGTCCCCGTGAAGGTCATGAGGCGGACCGTAATCGACTTTCCTTTCGTTTTTGAAGAATCCCAGCTTCAAAACCGTGTCTTCGGTAATGTCAAATCGAATCCTGGCGTTCAGCGAGCTGTTGCTCATCTCCATATCCCCCGTGTCGCCGAGGATGAAGATGGTTTCGCCGACGTTGTTGACTGTTTCTATGTGTTCGCCTTGTCTGGCCAATGGGGCGTTCGTAGTCGAATTCGAGAGCGTGCGGAACTGATTCGAATAACCGTTGGTCTGGCTTTTCTTGAAGCTCAGCAAAAAAGACACGCGGCCTATTTTGTCGCCGTAGGCCAGATAGCGGGAAAACACGTCGGCCGGAGCGGATTCGCGGTCGAAGCCTGAACCGTAGCCGGCTTTGACTCTGAATTCGCGTTTTTCCGGCATCCTGGGAATCAAGTTGATCACTCCGGCCATGCCGCTGCCGTAAAGAGCCGAGACGGCTCCTTTGACCACTTCAATTTGCTCCAGATCTTCGACGGCGATGCCGTCGAAGAAGCCTTCGTTGGTCCGCGGGTCATGCAGAGACAGGCCGTCGATCATGAATTGGGTCCTGTTCCCGGAAATGCCGCGCACGCTCGACGAGCCATGAGCGGCGCTGAATTCGCTGCCTTGGCGATGGTTCGAATACCCTGGCACTGCCTGCAGAACTTTGTAGATGGATTGAGTGGGCATCTTCTTGATTTCTTCGTTGGTGACGACCGTCACCGCACCAGGAGCGTCCTGGACCGCCTTCTCTCCTCTGGTCGCGGTGACGAC
>JAIRTO010000133.1 GCA_031254895.1 Deltaproteobacteria bacterium | reverse complement strand
TAAACCGCGCTTTTGCCTTTTTGGCCGTTTTTTTTGGCGCCTCCGGGGCCTTGTTCGTTGGCCGTCTTTTTGGCTTTTTGGCGGTTTTTTTTGGCGCCTCCGGGGCCTTGTTCGTTGGCCGTCTTTTTGACTTTTTGGTCGTTTTTTTGACGCCTCCGGGGCCTTGTTCGTTGGCCGTCTTTTTGACTTTTTGGCCGTTTTTTTTGACGCCTCCGGGCCTTGTTCGTTGACCGCTTTTTTATTGCCGGCGATCCGAAAGAGAGCGAGGAGCGGACGCCAAAGGTCAAGACCGAAAAAGCCGCCAGCTTTTTTTGTCGACCGCCGCAAAATGGGGCGCTTCGCCGTTGGAGGAGTTTTGGCGCCAGAGGGAAAATATTAACGGAAAAAAGTTTCAGACGCGGCGTCGCGCAAATCGCTCAGATAGCCGAGAAAATACAGGCCAACAAGAAGGGTCAAGAAGATGAGCCATAAAATGGTTCTTTTGCTCGCCAAAGGCGTGTCGCGCGCGGCCAGCGTTTCAGCCACGTATTTGGCGAAAGTTTTCCCCAGGCGTTTGATTTCAAGCTCGTCATCCCAAATGACGACGTCGTAAACGGCGGGATTGTCTCCCTCGTCCCAATAAAAACAGGCGAACTGCTCTCCGCCGTCAAAAGCGGCGATGGCCCAAAAATCCTTGTCCATTTTTAAATTTACTCGAGCCAGCTCTGCCTTGACGTCATCCTGCATTTTCGCCAGCTCGCCGAATCGGCCATAGTCGCCTTGGGCAAAAAAGCCTGAAGAGCCGCCGGCCAGAAACAAGAACTCTCGATAAGCTACTGGAAATTTTCGACCTATTTTTCTTTCCAGCGCGTCAATTTTTTCCTCTGACACCCCTTCATTTTTAATTCCTTCAATTATCGGAGTTTTCTTTAAATTTTTTAAATAAGTTATTTTCATGAATAGTCGTCATCCTTAGGCTTTTATGGGCGATCGGGCGTCAAACTCGCGATCGGGGGGGCTTAATTTCGCCGCCGCCGACATGAAGGAGCGTTCAAGAAAGGTTAAAAACCTGGAAAGGTCAAGAAAGGTCAAGAAAAAAAAGCGTTTTCCAAGATTTGGACGGACGGCGATCGCCTGATGTCGGCGAAAAAAGTCGGCTTCATCTGGCCGAGTCGAAATCCTAAAAAAGGGGACTCTCGGCCGCCATAGGCCAGGCGATAAAAGAAATCGGCCAAGCGGCCCAAGGCCGAAAAGCCAAAAACGAGCCGAACGAGACGAGTCGAAACGAGGGTCGGACAACCAAAAATCAAGAATCAGGAATCATGGACAAGGCTTTTTTTGGGGCGGCTTTCAAGACGGAGAATCTGACGCCGACTTGCGCGAAACTGGCCGGCGCCCGCAGCCATGAGGAAAGGAACGTCCTCATATGAACGTCTTCATATGAACATCGCCTTATGAAGGCGGCTTTGGCGCGTCTTTGGCGGCTTAATCGTCATCTCTGACGTGCCAGCCGTTTTTTTCCAAAACGGCTTTGACGCTTTTTTTCTTGTCTTCTCTGACGACGGCGGCGTTCTTGATCGGGGCGCCCAAATATTTTCTCAAGGCTTCCATGCCGCAAAACATGTCGAGGAGCTCCTTGTCGTCCGTTTCCAGCAAGGTGACCGAACGCAGCGTTATGCGGCCCGTTTTTTCTTTCCAGACAGCGAAGGCGTCGGCGACGGCTTCCGGAAGGGGTCGCCCCCCTTCCTCCTCCAGATATTCGACGATTTTCTTTGGGGGCACGCCTTGGGCGTAAGCCCTGGTCACGCCCGGCAGGTCGATCTTAAACGCGACGGAACCTACTTCGGCAGGTAGAGGCGTAAAAAACTTTCTCAAAAAAATCTCTCTTTGGATCCGTTTCTGGCCGTACCCGACGATCACGGAGAAGTCGTCATTAACGACCAGGCTGTCGAGGATTTCTTCTCCTTCGGTCGGAGGAGCCAAAAAGCTTTCGGTCAGTCCGAAGATCCAGGCTCCCAGTTCGGTCAGTCTAAGTCCTCCGACGCCCAGACACATGGAGACGCCATCCGAGTCGAAGTTTCCGGCGTTAGTCAAATAATTGACCTTTTCCTTATAGGCGACGTCGACCGCTCCAACGGCCGAAAAGAAGGAAAGAATGACCCGAAGGAAATGAACATGGCAATAATCCCAGCTCGCCGGCCTGAAATAGTTTCTGAATCCGTCATTGTAGCGAAGCACTATCGGGGCGTCGAGCAGCCGACTGATGAAGTCGCCGTTAAAAATGCGCATGTACTTTTCGAAATCTTCGAAAGGCACGAATCTGTCGACAGGGCAAGTCTTCAAAAGGTTGGCCACCTTGCGTCTGGCCTCGGTCCACCAGACCAGCCTTTCTCCGTCTGGGACGCCGACGCCGGCCAGGTAACGGCTTTCGCAAATTCCCAAGTCCATCAAATAATATTGGCAGGCCAGCTTGGCCTGTTCCTCAAGAGGCAAGGAGAGAAGATCCATCGAGCTTTTTCCCGGCTTGACCAAGCGATCCTCGGGATCCGCGTCGAGCAGGCCGCAGTTGAGCATAATGGCGAACAACGGTTGAGCCACGACGGTTCTGAAGCCGCCGGCGACATCGCGAATGTCGCAAAAGCCGCCGGAGCCGTCGTCGCCCACGTCGTCAAAGCCTATGACCTCTCTGGCTTTGACCAGCTTCGCTTTGGCGACGAAGTGGTTGTCAAGGTTGACTTTGACTTTTTCGGCGGCGCAAAATTTGACTATCTCGGCGAAATCGGACAGCCTGTCTTGCCGGCTGATGACGACGTTTTTGTCGGACGGCTTAAATTCTCCGTACTCGAAGACGAAAGGCGGCACGACTCCCTTCAAAATCGACAATATGAAGGGAGGAAACTCCTTGCCGCCAGGGAACAGAAGGATCGCTTTCGAAGCCGGATCGGCTTCGGCGATGATATTTAGAAAATCCAGCGGCGCAAAGTCCTCCTCCAGATAAGGAAATCGCTTCGGCGGCGAAGGGGAAAACCCGTGCTTTTGAGCGATGTCGCGAAACGTGGGCCGGTGGGAACGGCCGTTGAACTGCACCGAGGCGGCGACGAGCTCCTTGTCCATGGGCTTGAGGGATTCCCACAGGGCTAAGACGCTTCTTTCGTCGGCGTAAAACGCGGCCAAATCCTCGACCATTTCGTTTTTCGGCTTTGTCGTTTTGGCGGAAAAAAGGCGGGCATAGATCGATCTAAGCCCAGAGCCTTTCACGCTATTGACGCCGTCGGACACGATGCAGTCCTGAAGATAGTCGACGATCCGCTCAAAAGAAGAAGACATGACGAAAACTCCGCATCAAACTTGGTCGGCCGCCTTTGTTCGCCTAAAGGCCCGCCTCGAAGGAAAAACCAGCCCCCCGACTTGTTTCGCCCAGCGAGCCTTGCCGAGCGACATAATGGCTCCTCGATGTCTCGCCGCCGAGGGCGAGACATCGAGGAGTTCGAACGAGCGAACGAACAAGCCAAAACTAACGAACAAGCCGAGCGAACGAACAAGCCGAAGCGCAACGAACCGACGAGCCAACAAGCCGACGAGCGACGCTTATTCGGCGAGGCGGACGGATATTTCGGCGGCC
Organism: Deltaproteobacteria bacterium; assembly: GCA_031254895.1. Classification (GTDB taxonomy): domain Bacteria; phylum Desulfobacterota; class Desulfarculia; order Adiutricales; family Adiutricaceae; genus JAIRNQ01. The sequence continues at coordinate 3,870 of JAIRTO010000133.1, read as the reverse complement.
GAGACAAAAGGGCGTCCCATTATACACCATAACGCCAAAGCGACGGACTCTTAGGTCGCTTTGGCGTCTTCGGCGTTTTCTGCATCTTCGGCAGGGCTGCGGACATCGGCTTTGGCGGGAAAAATTGAGAGTTGGCCGGCTAGGACGAGAGGCTTTCGTCAGTCGGAGGCGAGGGCGGGCAAGCCCTCGCCTGCTCGTCCGCTCGTCAGGAGGAGGAGGAAGCGTTCTGCCGATCGCTGGCCACCCGGCCATGCTCCAGAACTATGGTTCTTTCGGCGTGGGAGGCGACTTCAGGGGCGTGAGTGACGACGATGATGGCGCTTCCCTGCTTGTGCAAGCTGTGGAGAATGTCCATGACCACCGTTTCGTTGGCTTCGTCCAAGTTGCCGGTGGGTTCGTCGGCCAGAAGAAGTTTCGGATGATTGATCAAAGCCCTGGCGATGCAGACCCGCTGCTGCTCGCCTCCGGAAAGCTGCCTGGGCAAATGCCGGGCCCGGTCGCCCAGTCCCACGTTTTCCAAGGCTTCCCGCGCCTCCTTCTCGTCGACCAGACTGTGGTAGTACTGGGCCACCATGACGTTTTCCAAGGCGGTCAGATAAGAGACGAGGTGAAACTGCTGAAAAATCAGGCCTATGCTCTCTCGGCGGATGGCCGTGAGTTCGGCGGAGGAGAGACTGTCCAAGCTCAAGCCGTCCAAAACGACCCGGCCTGAGGAGGGACTGTCCAGACAGCCGATGATGTTCATGAGGGTGGTTTTTCCGGAACCGGAAGGTCCCATGATGGCCGCCCACTCGCCCGGCCTGACGGCCAGGGAGACGTTCTGGAGAGCTTTGACCGGGCCGTATATCTTTGAAACGTCTTCTATGTCGAGGAGGTTTCCGAGCGAACCGTCCTCTTTGCGCGAGTCTGTCATGTTTTTCTTTCCGACGCGGCGACGAAGGTCGACCGGTCTCTTTTGGAGCGCAATGCGCCGGCCGTTTTCGGCGGACGCGGAATTAACCAGAGATCGGAGAACGAAGATTTCGAAAGTCGCCTTTCGAAAAACGAAAAAGCTGAGCTTTTGGCCGTTTTCTTTTGGCCGATGAGCCTTAGCCCCTGATTATCGGGCCATGTTCATCGTCCGCCGCTCATGGGCCAACGGTCATCAGCCGCCGCTCATGGGCTAAAACTCATTCGCCCCGAAGGACGGCGGCCGGCTCGACGTCGACGGCCCGGCGCACCGGCCACAAGGAGGCGAGGATGGTGACGACGACGGAGACGGCGACGGTTATGGGCACGAGATGGGCTTCGGGATTCAGGCTCCTCCCGAAAACGCTGTAGGAGACGACCCTGGCGAAGAGGAGTCCGGCGAAAGACCCCAAAAGTCCGCCCAGAACGCCCAGCATGATCCCTTCGGACAAAAATTCGAGGGCTATCTTTTTGTTTTCGGCGCCCAGCGCCTTTTTGAGGCCTATTTCCCGACGTCTCTCCATGACCACGGTCATCATGGTGGTGGTCACGCAGATCATGGTCAAAGTCAAAACCACCAGAGTCACCAGATAGACCAGCCAGGTGAGCTTGGCCAGAACCGTCTCTTCGGATCTGGTGACCCGAGTCACCAGCCTGGCGTCTATGGCGGGATGAGCTCCTTTGACCAGATCGGCCAGGGACTGCAAAGGCTCGCCCCCGGAGGTGAGACTGGCTTCGACGATGTCGGCCACGCCCTCTTCTCTGGTCATTTTGCCCATGTCTTGCAGAGACATGTAGATGAAGCCGTCCTCGACCCCGCCGGTGGAGACGATGCCGACTATGGTGAAGTCCTGATCATACCTTTCCTGACGACTGTTGCGCCCGTCGATGGTCATGCGCTGACCGGCCACCAGCTTGGTGGCTTCATGGACGTCGGCGCCCAAAAGGATTTCTCCGGGCCCGCTGGGCCAGGCCCCGTTCAATTGCCAGAAGGGGCTGGTTCTCCGGACGTCCTGAAAACTCGTCCCGACGGCCGTATAGGGCAACATGTTGTTGCGCACCGGCTCATAGCGGAAAGGCGCGAGGCCGACCAGACGATCGGGCGGCAGGATTGATCCGACTTTGTCCAAATCCTCGTCGGTGAGGCGTCCGCCGACCTCCGCTTTGACGAAGACCATGTTGGCTCCGTAGGATCGGAACTCTTGGCTGAGCTGCTTGGGGATGTCGTAGCACAAGGTTATCAGCCCCAACAGAACGGTGGCGCCTATGGTCACGCCGGTCAGGGCGACCAAAAGTCTCGAGCGGCGCCGAAGAAGCGACCAAAAAACCAGGCGCCAAGCGAAAGAACGGTTGGAAGTCGCCACAATCACCTCCCGTGCAGAACTTCAGTGGGCCGCAAGCCCAGAAGGGCCCTTAAGGCCGGAATGCTGCCCAAAGTCGTGACCACCAAAACCATGAGAACGCCCAAAGGGATGACGACGGTCTTCACGGCCACGGTCGAGCCGAAAACGGACAAGCCGATGAATTGGGCCAGTCCCAAGCCGACCAGATAGCCGATCAGCCCTCCGCCGAAAGCCGCCGCCAATATTTCGCACAGAACCAAAAGAGAAATGGACGTTGCTGAAGCCCCCAAGGCTTTCAACAGACCGATCTCCACGCTTCTTTCCATGATGTTCGCCGTGACCAAATTGGAGATGGCCAGGGCCGAACAGAGGAGAGTCAAGATGGTCAGCAAAATGATCATGAGCTGAGTTTTGGACAGAATCGCCCCTTCCGACTGGGCCACCCTCATGATGGGCTTGACCCTGACTCCGGGCAGGATTTCCTCGATCTGGTAGGCGATGGAGCTGATGTAGGCGGTGCAATACCAGGTGTCCCATTCCAGCCTGGTCAGACTGCCCGGGTTCGAGGCGGCCCGTCTGGCCAAGTCGTTTTCCGGGGTGGTCAAGGCGCTGACTTCGACCCTTTGAACCAGACCGGGCCGATCGGCCAAGGCCTGAACCAAGGCCAAGGGCGCGAACACGGCTTCGTCGTCCTCGCCGCCGCTTTCGAAGACGGCCCTGACCGTCAAAGACGCGGTCTCCCCGGTCTGCGGGACGCGCACTTCGAAAGAGGAGCCGGTCTTCAGCTTCAATTTGGCGGCGGCCTTTCGCCCGACCAAAACTCCGCCCGGATCCGACTCGTCCCCGGGGGCGCCGTCCAAAACCCACCAAGACTTCATGGCCGTCATGCCGGTGTCGACCTCGTCGCCGGTGGGCAAAGACAAATGCTTGTTGAACCACGTGCCGACGAGAGGCACCGAATGCTCCCCCGCCTCGGCTTTGACCGTCAAAAACGGGGCGAAATCGACGATGTTGTAGGCCCAAAAAATCATTTTTATTTTGTGGAGGTCGTCCTCTCTGATGAAGTCGCCTTCAAATTCGGACAAAGCCGCCTGTTCTCCGGACTCGTCGGCCTGACGATAAAGCTCCCCCAACATGGAAGACCCTTTGGGGATGACGTTGAGATTGGCCCCATAACTCTTCAGTTCCTGGTTGACCTTGTCGCCCACGTCGAACATGACCCCAAGCATGGCCGTGGACAAAGACACCCCTAAACCCACCGTGAAGGCGATCAAAAAGTGCTTCCTCTTCTGCCTGGCTAGAGCTCCCCACAGCATTTTTAGGAACATGGCTATCCTCGTTTATGGAACGAAGTCGGCGTCGAAACGGCCCCGTTTCCGCCTTTGCGCCGGCAAAGGCCCCGAAAAAAAAAATTTGTTTTAAATTTGCCGACGACGGCCGTCGACTTTTCGCGAAAAAGTTCGCGTCCGCCGCGACGAAACAAAAAAATCTAAAAAAAACAAAATACGCAAAAAATACGAAAAACCTTTAGTTCGCTCCGAAACGATCCGCCATAAGGTTTGACTTTGGCCGGACTGGA
>JAIRTO010000099.1 GCA_031254895.1 Deltaproteobacteria bacterium | reverse complement strand
CTGGGGCTAGCCGACAGGCGGGGCGGCCAGGCGAACGGCCATCGCCGCGCAAGCCGCCGACGGGAAAATTTGAATTAACGTCGCCTACTCGTCGCTTTGCCGCCTTGCCGTCTTGCCCGCTTCGCCGCCTTGCCCCCTCGCCGCGTCTTTCTCTCGCCGGTCTGGCCGAGGCCGGCCTCGGCGCATTTTTTTGACTCCAGCGTATCACAGGAAGCGCATCATGTTGTACACGATAGACAAGCCGAAAAAGATTTGTCCGAAGAGTTTTTCCTTCGAATTGGAGGACGGGCTCATCCGCAATCTCAAATTCGTCGGCGGCTGCGAAGGCAATCTCAAAGGACTGGCTAGACTCACGGAGGAAAAGCCGGCGGCGGAGATAGCCGAACTCCTGGCCGGGGTCTCTTGCGGCTCCAAGGGGACGTCATGCCCGAACGAACTGTCTTTGGCTCTGAAAAAAGCCTTGAGCCAACAGAAGAAAAAGACCGACAAGTCGTCAGCCAAGTCGTCAGTCATGAACCGGAAAAATGCGCCCCCGGAGAAAAAGACGGCGTCTTCAAAACCGACCGGGCGGAGCCGGGCGGAACTGAAAACGCCGAACGGCGCTTCGCGGCCGTCGGCGGCCTCGAAGAAAAAGAAGGCCGCCGAATAGCCGACGATGAACTGTTTCCGGCCAGGACAGAGCGTTTCACTCCGCTCAGGAATAAGACCCCTGCCGAACAAACAAAAAGATCAAAAAGGAAATTCCTCGCCCATAACGGCGTCATCAGTCACGACGACCACCGGGGGTTTGGCCGTCTGCTGGACGCTCAAACCTTCCACGACGATGGCGGCCGTCGGCCGCACCGGGCAGACGAACTGGCAGGCGCCGCAACCTATGCAGTAGTCCGGGCTCATGGCCGGCTCTTCTCGCTCTGACGCGCCCGTAACCATGTTGACGGAGCCGGTGGGGCATATTTCCGCGCAAGCTCCGCAGCTGGTGCCGTTTTTGATGACGACGCATTCTTGCAGGTTCAGTTTGGCCAAGCCCAGTCTGGAGATCTTCTTTTCTTCCGCCGACAGAGGCCGCAAGGCTCCGGTCGGACAAACCTCCCCGCAGACCACGCATTCATGCTGACAGAAGCCTTCGTAGGGACTGATCACCGGTTTCCCGGCCAAGAGCGGCGTCTTGGCTTGAGAGATCTTGAGCGCCTCGTTGGGGCAGGCCCGGATGCAGGTGCGGCACAGAGTGCAGTTGGCGTTCAGTCGAGCCAGCGAAAGAGCCCCAGGCGGCAGTATGGGCGAGACGTCGGGAGGCGGAAGGAGCTTGGCTCTTAGCCCCGCCGGAGTCAGATAAGCTCCGCCGGCCAGGACGGCCGCTCCGGTCAGCCGGAGGAAACGGCGTCTGTCTTCTTTGACCGGGCTGCCCGCTTTCGAGAGAAGAGTCGGCCTGACTCCGTATTTCAGGGCTCCGTCGGGGCAGACGGCGGCGCATTCCAGACAGACGAGGCAGCGTCCGTAGTCTATGGCTTTTTCTTTCACGTCGAGACAGGAAGCCGGACAGACCCGTCGGCAGGCGCCGCAGCCCCGGCAGACGTCTTTTTTCAGAAACAGGCTTATTTTGGGACGTTTGGCCAGAAATCTCAAGATGAGCCCGGCCGGACACAAGCTGTTGCAGAAGGCCCGCCCTCTGGCCAAGGCCAGAGCCACGATCAAGAAAAGAATAGTGGGGCTCCCGGAAAGAAGCAGGCTATAGGGCTCGGCGTGGCCGTAAAACATGGTGAAGCCGAGCCAAAAGGCGGCCAGGAAGGCGAGAGGCGCGACGACCCGCCAGGGACGGTCGGGCAGGTGGGAAAAATGCCTTTTTTTAGTCTTTTGCCTCAAAAATAAGGCCAAATCCATCAAGGCGCCCAACGGGCAGAGGAAACCGCAGAAAAGACGACCGGAGAAAACGGTCAGAACGGCGAAGACCAGAAAGACGACCAGAGAAAGCGTCGACCCTTGGGAAAATAGACCGGCCGCTTGTTGGCCGAACTGGATTTTAGGAAAGATTTGCAGGAAGGCGTGGAAACGATCCGGATAATTGGCGGCCAAAATGAGAATGGCCAAAAGAGTCCAGGAAATCGAGCGTCGAAGCAGCAAAAAAAGAGTCGAAGCGTAATTCTTCTTCATATGTCTGTCTCTGTCCGTATGTCCTTTGAGCGCAATCCTGGCCTGACCCGTTTTGGGAAGCCCAAGGCGGAGCCGGATCCGTCCGAAAAAGGCCGGAAAGGGGCTGACGACGGGCCGCCGTCGGAAACAGGCTGGAAATGACGTCTCGGAGAAGGTGGGCGACCTAAGCGTTTGACAGGCCGGAGAGTCCAGCCGTTCAGACTTTTAGGCCATCACGCCGTCAACCTTTGTATGACCAGCGAATTGAGATCGTTTTGTCCCAAGCCGATGGAGGCGGCTTGAGCGATGTAAGCCGTCTCGCGGATGCCCGATTCGGCCAGAATTTTGGCCGAGGCTGAATCGACGGCCACGGGGTCGGTCGAGACCAGCAGCATCTGGGCGGCCAGGTATTTGGAATCGCCGCGCCCTCTGGGGCCTCCGGTGAGCATGACTCTCTGAGCCTCGACGATGTGCAGGTTGGGCTTCTTGTACAGCGACAGTTCCGGGATGCATTGATCCAGTCCGCCCCAGTGAAGGTCGCCCCGATCCCAGACGGCCCCCATCAAATTTTTCAGGGCGGCGGTCATTCTGGCTCCGCCGTGGTGCTTCAAGACCGGGACGTTGATGATGACGTCGGCTTCCAGATAAAGCTCATGGTATGAGGTTTCCCCAAGCTTGGTTTGGCCAGGCAGGGAGACCTTTTGAAAATACCTTTCCTGATTGGCCGGGGCCACTTCGGCGCCGGCGGCTCTGGCCGCCTCTTCCAGACCGGAACGGCCATAGGCCATTTTCCAGTTGTCGCAGGTGTTGTCGAAGACGGAGACCTTGGACGCTCCCAGAGCCAGAGCGTTTTTGATGACGCGGGTCAACAGCTCCGGCGAGGTGTTGGCCGCAAACTGAGGTTCGACGGCCCAGCCCATGTTGGGCTTAATAAGCACCTTCTGTCCCTGGCTGACGAACCGGCCCAGTCCGCCGACGGCGTCGAGGGCCTTGTCGTACATGGCCGAGACGTCGGAGCCTCTGACGGCGACAAGATCAGGGTAATCGGCGGCCAGAGCCTTTTCGGCTCCGAGAAGCCCGCCGCCGCGTCCAAGGCCTAAGACTGCGGCTCCTCCGGCCAGGGTTTTTAGAAACGCTCTTCTATCCATAAGCGCTCGCTCCTTCGCAAATTGACAAAAGTCAGGCATTGGCCGCGCGAGACCGGCGGCCGTCAATCCGAGAAAAGAAAATCCCGTCTCAGCTTTTTGGCAAGAGAAACGGCAAACGAAAGCCCAAATGAAAGCCCAAAAGAAAGGGGAAGGGAAAGGGGAAAATGAAACGGCGAATGAAACGGCCAAAAAAAGCGGCCAAAGAAACGGCCGGAGCCGCTCATGTTTTGGCGATCTCCCTTTGGGGCCGCTCCAACATTGGCGCGAAAAATCGCCGCGCGCAACGGCTGCTGTTTGTTCCGCGTCAGTATACCACAACTTTGAACGCCTTCCTCAATATTTTCTTCTTATTTCTGGCTAAAAAAGATATGACCGCCTTTTGTCGAGTTCTGTCGGGGCTGGCCACATGCGACGTTTTGCGCGGCGTTTCGGCGAAAAGAAGCGACGAATGGCCGAAGATTGATCCCTTTGCCCGAGACCATGAGCCGTTTGTCCCAAAAGACGTCGATTTCGCGATGTCGGAACCCGTCTTGACCCGGACAATCAACCCCGACGCGGCTTCCGTCTCTCCCTTGATCCGCCCCAGAGAACCAAAGGACATTGAGTTGTTAGAAGAGCAATTTAGATTGTTAATATCTATTGAATGTACTTTAATGAATATTATTTATTAAATACTTAATATTATAAGATTATAAAATTATAAATATATTAATCTATATAATAGTTATAAATTTAAATATTTTTTTAGTGATTCTGCCTTGAAAAGACGACTCTAAAGTGTTATACTTTGGCGGTCTAATAATCTTAGAATTTTTTTTAACTTTCTTAGATTTTTTAGCCAGACAGTCTTGAAGTTTCTTTTAATTTGTGCAATGCCTTGTTTTTTTGTAGGATAACTCTGGAATCAGTCCGGCTTCTTCGGAAAAAAAGTTCTTCGAAAGCGGCCCTGAAACTGAGCCGGCGGATCTTTTTTTCGAGTCGTCTCGCCGATGGCTTGAACCTGTCTTGAACCTGAAGCCTGAACCTGACGCTTGAACATGGGGGAAGCCCGGCGGAAGCCGGTTTTTCGAAAAAATCTCCCTTCGCCGTCCGATTCCCTGTCGCCGAAAGAGCCGCTTTTTTCGTCCTTTGGCGGGAAAACGCCGTCCAGCCGATTTTTTAGGCTCAGTTTTCCTGACTTGCCTTCAAAGTCGCGGGTTCGGCAGATTCGACGGCCAACGGTCGCAAAAGCTTTTGAAGGATCTGTCCGAGGTCTCCGGGAAAAAAACATCGTCGCAGCTCAATGGAAGAGTTGCTTGCTTGGGGAAACTGTATGACTCAATATGATCTTCTTATCATAGGAGCCGGTCCGGCGGGACTTACCGCCGCCATGTACGGCCGAAGAGCCGGACTCTCCGTTGGCATATTGGAGCAGGCCGAGCCGGGCGGACAGATGCGCCTGACGGGCAACATAGAAAACTGGCCGGGACTGATGGTGACCACGGGCGACGAACTGTCCGAGGCCATGCGAACTCAGGCCGCCTCTTTCGGAGCCGAGTTCATGGAGCTCGCGGTCACCGGCATCGTTCCGGCTTCCAGAGCTGGCGGAACCGAACACGTCGTTCAGGTCAAGGATCGGGAGTTGGCCGCTCCGGCTTTGATCATAGCCACCGGGGCCTATCATAAGAGTCTGGATTGCGCCGGGGCCAGGGATTTCGACGGCCGCGGGGTCAGCTACTGCGCCATTTGCGACGGAGGCTTTTTCCGCAATCAGGAAGTGGCCGTCATAGGGGGCGGAAACACCGCTCTGGAACAGGCCATGTACCTGACCAATCACGCCTCGAAGGTTCATCTTGTCCATCGTCGGGACGAGTTTAGGGCCCATCAGCTGGTTCAGGACAGATTGCGGCATTATCCGAAGATAGAAAGTCATATGAACCATGAAGTCTCGGCCATCGAGGGGACAGACGAAGTCGAGAGGATCAGGCTGCGCCATAGGGGCACCGGGCAAGAGAAGACCTTGAGCGTTCCCGGCATATTCCTGTTCGTCGGCAGCGCTCCCTTCTCCGACTTTTTGCCGGAAGAGATAAAAAAATCCGAAGGCGGCTGGGTCATTACGGATCGCAGCCTTCAGACCTCGGCGCCCGGCATATTCGCCGCCGGCGACGTCAGAGACACCGATTTGAGACAGATCATCACCGCCGCCGGGGACGGAGCCCTAGCCGCCATGAACGCCTACAGCTATCTGGAAAAGAACAAATAGCCCCGTATGGCGAAAGCCTAAAAATCTTCGCGGGAAGATTGAACCAATTTTGAAATTTTTAGAGTTTTAGAGTTGTAGAGTTTGAAATTTTGACGACAAAAAAAGCTCTTTTCGAGAATAATCCCGAAAAGAGCTTTTTTTTGGGCCACATTTGACGACGCCATAACCGGCCGATCGCGTCGGCTGTCTCGATTGGGCCTAAAACGAGGGCTGTTCTTTTTCGCCTTTTTTTGGGGGCCGAAAAGTCGGCGCGGGGAAGTGGGCGGACGATCTTCGGCGGAGCGTCAGATCGTCCTTCTGTCTAGACGGCCGGGGCGGCGCCCCGGCGCCCCCCGGCGGGAGGGGGGGGGAGAAAAAGTGAAGATCCGTTGGCGGCGGAAATGCGGGCTTGCCAAATTTCCGCCGATCCAGGCTTAGTAGAGGTGCTCGTCTCCTTGCGTGTTGCCGGGGCCTTTGACGCTCTCCACGGCGGCGTAGGAGCCGACCACCTTGCATTTGACGGTCTCCGCTTCCAGAGCCTTGATGGCCTCGATGACGTTGTCGTTCTGGAAATGCCCCTCCAGCTCCATAAAAAACAGGTACTGCCAGGGAGACTCGACGTTGGGGCGACTGTGAAGTCTGGTCATGTTCACCTTCGAGTCGGCCAGGGGCTGGAGGCATTTATAGAGACTGCCCGAATTGTGGGGCGCTGCGAACCACAGAAGGGTTCTGTCGTCCCCGTTGGGGATGCTGTCGTCTCGGCTGAAGATGAGAAAACAAGTCTGGTTGTGTTGAAAATCCTGCAGATCTCCGCTCATGACCGTGAGGTTGTAGAATGTGGCCAAGGAAGGGTGCCCGATGACGGCCACGCTGTCGTCCGAGAGAGCCAAGGTGGCCCCGGCGGCGCTGGACACGGTCGGTCTCAGTTCGATGCCGGGCATGTTCAGCGCCAGCCAGTTGCGGCATTGGGCCAGGGCCTGGGGATGCGAGCTGATCGTTTTTATTTTGCCCAGTTCGCCGTGGCTGCTCATCAAAGTGAGGCTGACCTTCAGGTTGAGCATGGACTGAACTCTAAGGTCGGTTTTGGAGATCAGATCCAGACTTTGCCCGACGATGCCTTCAGTGGTGTTCTCGAAGGGGATCAGGGCGAATTCGGCTTCCCCCGCTTCGGCCGCGCGGAACACTTCCGTCAGATCGTCGCAGGGAATGAAATGCGCCAGGCGGCCGAACTGCTGCAAGGCGGCGGCGTGGCTGAACGTTCCGGCCGGCCCCAAGAAGGCGACTTTGGTCGGCGATTGGGCCGCTCGGCACGCCTTGATTATCTCGGAAAAGACGCTCATCACCGCTTCCTGGCTCAGGCCTTCGCCGGGCGACACGTTTTCCGTCAGACGGTTGATGACTTCTCTTTCGCGGGTCAGATCCATGATGGGGTAAGAGTATTTCTTTTTCAGATGTCCTAGCTCGATGGCGGCTCTGGCCCGTTTTTGCAGGAGTTCGAGTATGTCGGAATCAAGTCCGTCAATTTCTTGTCGCAAAGGAGTCAAGATGGCTTCCATCTCGGTTCGTTTGGTCGGGGTTATCATGAATCGGCTCCTTTGGCGGCTAACGACAGCCCGTTTTGATTTTCCAGAGAACTGATCCGTCGGCCGAAAGAGGGGGCCAGACGGGCGAGCTCTTCCATCAGCAGCCGGAACTCTTCCGGTTTCAACGACTCTTCGCCGTCGCACAAGGCCAGTTCCGGAGCGCAGTGAACCTCGATCATGAGCCCGTCCGCCCCCACGGCCAGAGCCGCTTTGGACAGAGGGGCCACGTAGCGGGCTTTGCCGCTGGCGTGACTGGGATCGACGATGACCGGGAGATGGCTGCGTTCTTTCAAGGCCAGAACGGAGGAGAGATCCAAAGTGTTTCGGGTGGAAGTTTCGAAAGTTCTGATGCCCCGTTCGCAGAGGATCACTTGTTCGTTGCCGCCGGCCAAAAGATACTCGGCGGAACAGAGGAACTCTTCCACGGTGTTCATCAGGCCCCGTTTGAGGAGAACCGGCTTTCGGCTCTTGCTGAGCCTTTTCAGAAGGGAAAAGTTCTGCGAATTTCTGGCCCCGACCTGCAATATGTCGGCGTAGGATTCCACCAAGTCGACGTCGGAAGAGTCCATGACCTCGGTGACGATGCCGAGTCCGGTCAATTCCCTGGCCTTGGCGAGCATCTTCAGACCGTCTTCGGCCAAGCCCTGGAAGCTGTAGGGCGAGCTTCTGGGCTTGAAGGCGCCGCCTCTGATGATGTGGGCCCCGGCGATCTTCACGTCCCAAGCCGTGCCGAGCATTTGCGGATCCGCCTCGACCGAGCAGGGACCGGCCATGACGATGAATTCCGAACCGCCGATGTCGTGCAGCCCCAGTTTAATGAGACTGTCTTCCGGATGAGTCAGGCGGCTGGCTTGTTTGTAGGGAGGAAGCTTCTTGGGAGGCTCTTCGCTCGCCTTGGGTTTGTCCGCCTGGGTTGACGGCGCCAAACTGATGGAACTGGTGGTCATTTGTTTTCTCCTGAGGTGATGAGAGATTTATTAAGAACAGTATTTCAATCAATAAGAACAAAAAATAATATTTTTTATAGATATAATATCAAAAAACAAGCTAAAATTTCATTTTATTTAAAATTTAACTGACGCGACTTCATCTTTTAAGCGTCAAAAAGAAAGAATAGGCCAAAAAAAACCGCCGGTGGGCGTCACCGGCGGCTATATGTGATTGCGCATCACGTTACAGTCTAGGCGACGCCTCCTGAAGAGCGGGCAAAATAGTAGCCGAAGAAAAAGCTAAAGGTCGCAAAAAAGGAGGACGAATTGACGGAGCTGCGCCAATTGTTGGAAGGGGTCGCCATGAGGGCGGATGCGGAAGAAGTTTTCATAAGCAAGGATTCTACGCTTCCATTGGCCGCTTGTCAAGTGGCCGCTGTCAAGGCTGGCCGCCCAGGTTGATTCCAAATCGCCCGAATCCTGAAGTCGCGTTTCGGCCGTTTCGAAAAGAGGCGAGCCAAAAGGGGCCGCCGAAAATGGCGGCGAACCGGGCGGCGAATCGGAGGCGCTCGGCGAGTTCGACGGCTAGGTCGAGCGTCTCTTTAACAGTTTGGTTCGTCTCTTCAATTGTTTGGTCCGGCGGTCGCGTATCCGTCGCGCGAGGTCAGGTAGCTGTCTGAAGAGAGGTTGACCACTTCGACCCGGCGGTTTCGTCCGTCTTCAGGATCTATGTTCGGCAGGGGTCTGGATTCGCCCATGCCGTCGATGACCAGTTGACTGGAAGACAGCCCGAAATTGTCCATCAGGTATTTTTGCGACGACAGAGCCCGGCGGCGGGAAAGATCCATATTGTACTCGAAGGTCCCGACGGCGTCGGTGTGTCCCTCCAGTCGGAAACGACTGCCGGCCAGCTCCGGCGAAGTCATGGCCCGTCCCAGAGTGTCCAGAACGTCTCTGGCCTCCGAAGTCAAAACGTCCTTGTCGAATTCGAAGAGAATGTTTAGGGCCAGTCTGGGACGATCGTCGCCTTCCGGCTCGTTTAGGTATTTCTCCGGAGGCGGCGTCCCGCCTCTGGCGATGGTCAAGGCCGCTCGCTGCTCCGGAGTGTAAGCCGGAACTCTGGAGCGGGGACCTGGGGTCAAGGCGTCTATCATCTGTCTGGCCGACGGATCTCTCACGCCCGTCAAATCGGTCAGACGACGGCTGTTGATGTACTGGAAGGGATAGTTGACGAACGTCCAACGGGGCAGCGGAAAGTCGGAAAAAGGCGGCTCTTTGCTCTCGAAGGCGCCGCTGCCGTCGTAGTCGACGACCTGATAGTCCCAGGGCTCTTCCAGATCGTGATCGGCCACGTAGCAAAACACTCTGCCGTTGTGACTCAAGCGCAGGGCTCGGCCTTCGTTGTCCCGCAGAATGAACTCTTCCCGTCTCGTCTCTTCGCCCTCCACGGTTATGTCAAAATCGATCATTTCGTCGGAAATCCGCAGAGCTCCGTATAAAGCCGGGGTTTGCCAGCCGTATGGATAATAGTCGTGGTGATTGGTCATGGCCAAGCCCGGCTCGCCGACCAGAGTCAGACAACCGGCCAAGACCAAGATTATGGCGGAATGGAAGCAAAATTTTGTCATGCCGTAGCTTTCGCCAAAAGGTTTCAAAAAGCCGCAGGCGGGAGTCAGGTTTCGCTCCGGCGGCCGTTTTCGGGCCGCCGGAGCGAAAGCCATGGCTGCGCTTAAGAAGATGAAAAAAACGGATCTTGCCGGAACCCCTTTGGGGGTTCTCTGTCTGACTTATCGGCCAAATGGAGGCTGATCATTAAGTCCGGAGACCTTTCGTCGCCCGTTTTTTGGAAAAACAAGAAAAAAGCCTTTCGCTGGAGCTGGTTTTTCGCTGGAACCGGTTTTTCGCTGGAACCGGTTTGAAGAGGGAAAACAAAAAATAGAAGAGCCGCAAATTTTTCTGGAAAAAAATGAGGCCATGCCCTTGACAAAGGGAAAATAGGACTTATTTTTAAGACATTCTATGTTTTCGCCCCTTTTTGACCTTTTTGCTTTCCAGTCTTGCCGTTGTCATCCACCCGAAAATTTGGTCATATGATTAAGTCGACGAGATCGCCGTCGGACGAAACGGCTTTGACCGAAAAGAAAAGTTCCCTCCCGCGTCGTCAAAGGCGCGGAAGGCCAGCTTTTCAACTAAAGGGCGCGAAAAGAGCGCGTTTTTTTTGTCGGCCTTTTTTGGGGCCTCTTTCTTCTATGAGAGTCCTTTGACGGACTTGGCGTTTGTTGGGGAGAACGTGAGATATTCGGAAACAATAATCAGCGACGTGTGTCGAGCCACGGATTTAGTCGGTTTGGTCAGCGGCTACACCAAATTGACCAGAAACAACGACGGATCTTGGACGGGGCTGTGCCCCCTCCATAACGAGAAGACCCCGTCTTTCAGAATTAATACGCAGAAGAACGTGTTTCATTGTTTCGGCTGCGGCAAGGGCGGAAGCCCCATCACTTTTTTGATGGCGGCCAATCAGCTGAATTTTGTGGACGCCTTGAAAGATTTGGCCGAGAGAGCCGGCATAGAGCTGCCCAGCTTCAGTCGCGAAGAAGAGTCCCAGAAAGCCAATCGAGCCGGAATTTTGGAGGTCCACCGACTGGCTCAAGATTATTTTTACGCCAATCTTCGGGCCAAGTCGGGCGTGGCCGCCTACGACTATCTGCGCGAACGGGGCATGTCCCGGCAAGTCTTGGAAGACTTCGGCTTCGGCTTGGCTCCTGACGGCTGGAGAGGCCTTTTGGATCATCTTAAAGCTAAGGGTTTCTCGGAAAGCCTGCTGTTGGAAGCCGGTTTGATCAAGAGAAAGGAGAATACGGACAAATATTACGACGTTTTTCGAAATAGGGTGATGATTCCGGTTATGGACGCCGGCAAGAAAGTGGTGGCCTTCGCCGGCCGGGTTTACGGCGAAGGCGCCGATCCGAGCGCGCCCAAGTACATAAACTCGCCCAAGACGGTCGTGTACGAGAAAGGCCGCCTTCTGTACGGTCTGTCGCAAGCCAGAGTCCATATAAGGTCGGGGGAGATGGCTTTCATAGTCGAAGGCTATTTCGATCTCATAGCCCTGGTCTCCGCCGGCGTAAAACCTGTGGTCGCCTCCATGGGCACCGCTCTGACCCAGCCTCAGGTCGACCTTCTTCGGGGACTGGCCAAGGGCGTCCATCTCGTTTTCGACGGAGACTCGGCCGGAGAGAAAGCTTCCAAAAGGGCCTTGCCCTTGTTGTACAACGCCGGCCTTGACGGGCGGGTCATCCGTCTCCCGCAAGCGCACGATCCGGACAGCTTCGTCAGACAGTTCGGGCCGGACGCGTTTTATGATCTGGCCGACAAGGCGATGGACATCGCCGATTTTCTGTTCGGCTCGGCCATGGCCATGCGTTCGACGACTTTGAGCGGCCAGAGCCGCGTCATTTCTGATGTTCAGGAGATTTTGAGTCAGATTCCTGATGCGGCCAAGGGGCAGCATCTGCGGAATCAACTGGCCGACAAGTTGAAGATCTCGGCCGAATTGTTGACGCTTTCTCCAATTGAGGCGAATAGGAGCATGTTCGAAGGGGCAGAGAGGACGAACAAAAACAGGCTCCAGGAAATGGATTACAACAATTTGGCCGCCTGGTTCCTGCAGCAGGTCGTGACCTACCCCGAGTGCCGCGACTTTCTGACCGACGACCTTCTGGAATTTTGGCCTCAAGATAGAACCAGAGCCGTGCTTGAAGGTTTTCTTGACCAGAAGAAAGAGCGCGGGGACATCTTTCCCGAAGAGATCAGGCTGGAAGAAGACCCGGCCATGTCCGAGGTCGTCAGCAAAGCCCTCACCGACAAAAGAAAGTACAACTCTCAGGACAGCAGATCCATGGCCAAGGACTTGATCAAAAAGATCTCCAGCCTGACGGCGCAGAAGGTCAACGAGGACTACACCAAAGCCATTAAAGAAGCTGAGGCCAACGGCGACACCGAGACGGTCTTGAAGCTCCTGGCCGCCAAAATGGGCTGAGCTGGACCCGGAACAATTTGACGATTCGCTGATTCGACGATTAGGCGTCTCTCCGCCATCCGCAAGTCGGCCTTCGACAAAGGAAATCACGACCGAAACGAAAGCCGCGCCGGTGGAACGTCCAGTCGGAGGAACGTCCCGGCGGAGGAGGCTGTTCCGGCGACAAGCGGCGCGGGAAAACGATAAAAAACCCGCCAACCGATTCGAGGCCTAGTTAGGACGAGAGTCTTTTCATTATGACGGCGCTGCGGCGATTTCCGACTTCAGGCAAAGATTTAATCTTTTTATGATCGATTAGGCCGTAAAAGCGGCTCAATATCTTGCCTTGTCACGCGAATTTCGATATTATGACTCATAAGATTATTCGGAAAAAGCTAACGGCGACGAAACGCCACCATGTCCGGGGTGACGACTGCCGTATAAGATTCTTCTGTTCAATCGTCCGGCACAATGAGGAACAAAGTATCGAGAGAAAGAACACGGCGTTTCTGTCGGCAGCGAACGACTAGCGACAGGCGACGCTTGCACAATCGAGGTCAGAGACGACAAAGTCTTGGGCAGATAGATAATGGAAGATCCGACGATTTTGCCGTCGCTGGTCGGCATTCCCTTGCAAGACCAGCAAGACCGAGAAGTTGACATCGAGGTCTGCGTTTTATTTGAGTAAAATTGTCTAATTATTTTACCTTTACTGAGGCTTCTGTGAGCGGTAAAGATAACCTAGGCATTCAATGGCGCATCTCCACCGTTTTTTCGCTCGGTTGGAAAGCGATCCATTTGCGGACGCCAGACAGAACATCTGTCGCGCTCTCATAAAAGGCGGCAATGATTTGGCAAATTTAACAATAACAATCATTTATCCATTTTTTTTCTGTTCAGGTCTTATGCCCCTATCGGGCCATAAAAGAGTAATGAGGGCATAATTCCATGAACTTCATAGATTTATTTTCGGGATGCGGGGGGCTGTCGCTTGGCCTCATGGAGGCTGGTTGGACTGGACTTTTCGCTGTCGAGAAAAGTCCAGACGCCTTTGCGACATTAAGCTGTAATCTAATGGGAAAATTCGGTCTTTCTTTTTTATGGCCGAAATGGCTGCCCTTTGCCCATATTGATATTGGAACGCTGTTGGAACGACATGCTTCTGACTTGAGGAAGCTGCAAGGCAAAGTTGATCTTATTGCCGGCGGACCTCCTTGTCAGGGATTTTCATATGCGGGAAGGCGAAATCCAAATGATCCTCGCAACAAACTTTCTGAAGAATACCTCAAGGTCGTCAGTTTGGTGAAGCCTCGGCTTCTTATGCTAGAAAATGTACAAGGATTCGCTCGCGGCTTTCGCGAAAGCGGCAAATCCATTCGTCGCACTACGCCACAGGCGGATATGGTTGCAGATGCCTTGCAGTCACTGGGGTACAGGACGTTTAGGGATATTATAACTTCATCTGAAGTTGGCGTTCCCCAACCACGGAAGAGATTTGTAATGATTGCCGTAGCCAAGGACGATGTCGCTTTTTCCTTTTTGGGCGAAAGTTCTCCCTTTGATCTTTTCCATTCGAGAGTTTCATTGTTTAGGCAAAAGAAAGGACTTCCCCGGAGCGGCGACATAACGGCTCAAATGGCGATAGGCGACCTTGAACTTGAAGGTAAAGAAACAATTCCTTGTCTCGATTCGGATGTGCCTGGTTTTATGCAATTAGCATATTTACCGCCTGAAGAAAAAAACGCGTATCTTGCATTAATGCGCCGCGGCCTCGGCGACGAACCGCCAAATAGCCTCCGAATTGCCAGACATGGCGTTCGGGTTAAGGAGCGTTTCCGAAAAATTCTGACGACCTGTCAGGGCGGCAAAAGCCTATCGCCATTCGACAAGGAACGACTTGGGCTGAAGAAATTCGCCACGACTCTCATGTCTGGAGGCCAACTGGCCCCAACAATAACAACGTTGCCTGATGATGTCATTCACTATTCTGAACCGCGCATCCTAACAGTTCGTGAAATGGCCAGATTACAATCATTCCCTGACTGGTTCTCATTTAAAGGGTGTTACACCACGGGGAGTTGTCATCGCAAGGAAAAGTGCCCAAGGTATACTCAAGTTGGGAACGCTGTGCCACCGCTGTTGTCTGAAGCCATGGGCCAAGTTCTTCTGGCTATGGCGCGAGGAGGGGAAAGTGCCGGAAATTCCGCCTGATTGCAACTACGGAAAAAAAGTTTCCTTAAATGGCTCAGTTGGGGAGTCGATGAAAGCGTCCGAGCGGCAGTCGTCATTTCGCGTGAATGCTGACATAAAGGATGTTGTCGGCAGAGACCTGATCAACAACGACAATATAGCAGTGACGGAACTTGTCAAAAATGCTTATGACGCCGGCGCCTTGTCATGTTCAATTACATTCTCCAAAGAAAAAGGCCCCTCTCTTGTGGACAGCAGTTTAGTGATACAAGATGACGGTTGTGGGATGGATCATGACGACATTTATAAAAAATGGCTTAATATAGCTTATTCAGAAAAAAAAGGAGGGAACTACAGCGGAAATCGCCGAATGTCCGGGAATAAAGGCGTCGGCAGATTTTCATGCGACCGTTTGGGGGAGCGACTTCGTCTTTATTCGAGGAAAAAAGGCGCAACCAACTATGTCGCCTTGGAAGTCGATTGGAAATCTTTTGAAGGACAGGACCGCGACACTCAAGTAAGCGATGTTCCAGTGCAATTCTTTGAAATACTCCACGACAAGTTCCAAAGCGAGACGGGAGTTTCAGAATTTCAGCAAGGGACTTGTCTAATTATTTTCCCCCTTCGGTCATCGTGGGAGCATGAAAAACTTTTAAGCTTGCGCCGCGCCTTGGAACGCTTCATCAATCCTAATCAGGAAGCCTATGCAGACGCTTTTAAGATCTCTCTGCATGTCGCCACACATCAATCCGCAGACAAGGATAAGGCCGAGTCTAGAAAGAGGGTCAACGGCGAAGTCAAGAATGTCGTTTTCAAAGAGCTGGGATTCCGGACCTCATACATAGAGTCTGCCATTGACTCTGGCGGGAAGAGGATAACCACCTCCTTATTTCATAGAGGGGAACGGTTATTTTCGCTCATTGAACGGAATAATTTCAAGCTCCTCAAAAATGTTAAATTAGTCATATATTTTCTTAACCAATATAATAAAGCTTACTTTAGTAGAGAAACAGGCATATCCTCAGTGGATTACGGTTCAATATTCTTGTTTCTTAATGGATTTAGGGTGTCCCCTTTGGGAGAGCGAGGAAATGATTGGTTAGGATTGGATAATCGCAAGACGCAAGGCGTAAGGCGGTATCTTGGGACCAGAGACGTGATGGGGCGCATTGAAATTGGCGACGATGAGAACGCGTGGCGCATTATATCCAGTCGCGAAGGAATCGTACAGACCGACGCTTACCGCGAACTTGCGGCTCCTTATGACTCTCCGCCGAGTTTTTTTTATGCAATTTTACGCAAATTGGAGCGCTATATTGTCGACGGACTAGAGTGGGATGGTGTAAAAGACAACTGGTCTGAAATAAACTCGAAGGTATTGAGCGCACGTAGCGGAACAATCAAAGAGTCTTATAAAAAAACCGAGGTTGAAAAAGTAACGAAAATACTCCAATCATTGCAGGACATCATCAAGCAAGGCACTAAACTGGAAGACGTCATCAGTCTCGATTTCGATCCGTCAGTCATATTAATGCTGAAAGCTCAAAATGAAGCTCGGAGAGCGGAATTATTGCGATCATTTTCTGAATTGGCCGAAAAGATCGGCTCCAATGACGATTTGGAGGCTGATTCGAAAGGCGGTCTGAAAGAATTTGTCCATAAGGCCGCTCAGGAGTTGACTCAACTAAAAAAGGAACGCGACGCCGCTCGCCAGCAATCTGCGGAATATAAGAAACAGCGGGATGAGGCCCAGAAAGAGCGGGATGAGGCTAAGAAAGAGCGAACTCGCATCAAGGCAGAAAAAGAGGTCATCAAGCGAGAGAATTTTTTTTTGAAAGCCCAAAGGAATCATGATATTGATGATGTGATAAACCTTCATCACCAAATTATCACTTTTTCGCAAATAATCTCTAAGGACGCCAATCAATTGCTGTCGCTTCTACGTAAAAATGAAACAATCGCCGGATCGAATCTTTTGTTACCGTTAGGACGCATGCGTATCCAGTCCCAGAGGATATTAAAGATTGCCAGATTGGCGACAAGCGCCAACTTCAAGGTAAAGGCCGAGGCGATTACATATGATGTCGTAGATTTCATCAAAGCATACTTGTCAGAAATAGTCGAGTCCAAATTATTCCGAGATATTTCTGTTACATTCACAGCGACAGACGCAGAATTCATATGCAGGTTTGTCCCAATCGAAGTTGCCATTATGATCGATTCGTTTATTAGCAATTCAAAAAAAGCGGGAGCATCTGTTCTTTCTGTCTCAATTGTTCAAGCATCTCCCAGTTCAGTTGAATTTTTGTTTGATGACGACGGCAGCGGACTCGATTCTTCTATAACTACTCCTCAATCTGTTTTTGATAGAGGTGTGACCACCACTGACGGATCCGGTATAGGCTTGAACCATGCGCAAAAGATCGCCGGCGAGATGGGCGGCGTTCTTTCATTGGCGGATTCTCGCTTAGGAGGCTTCGCTCTTTTATTAAGGTTGTCGAATGAGACTTGATTACAAAATTTTATGGGTTGAAGATGTCGCAGATTGGGTTGATGCTTGCGCGGGGGAACTTGAAACTCATATGTTTTCTCGCGGTTTCGAATTAAAGGTCTCCCATCTGGGACAGGCGCCTAACGATGAGGAAATGCAGGAGCTAGTGCTCGATCAATACCATCTTATACTCATGGATTATAATCGGGAGAAAACAAAACTGGCGCTGAAGTGATAGAGAAAATACGCCGTCTGGAAATCGTTACAGAGGCTGTTTTTTATTCTGCCGACCGAGACCTCTTGGAACAAGCCAAACAAAAATCTCTTGAAGGCGTCTATTGGGCCGAAAGAGATGATAATTTTACTGATAAGGTAAAAAAGATCATCGATTTGACCATCAGAAGAGTGATGGATTTGCCCGCGATGCGCGGTCTTGCGGTTACAGAAACGGCTGATCTCGATCCTGTAATGAATGAGCTCATACTCCTAGGCGACAAAAAAGCTTCAGTTGAACAAAGCAAGAGGTTTAGAAAAAAAATAGTCGATAAAATTTCGGAATCCCTTAAGGATAAGTCCAAAAAATTCGATGATATTATCGGCAACTATAGCAATGACTTGACTTCTCTTTTGGCGGACACGAGGTTTATGGATTCTAACAAAAGATGTCGGTTTGCCTGTGATGCGGCAAAATTGTTAACAGCGGATGAGAAATGCGTTAGCATTTTGAAAGGTTATTTTGACGTTCTCACTCAGCGAAATGATTTGGCTCACGGACATACTGAAAAAGACGACCACGGGATAGAAATGATAAAGGGCAACAATAAATCTTATTCCATTGAGGACGCTTTGCAAATTCGCCTAAGCTTGCTAAAGCATAGAGATAATCTTAAAAAAATCTTAGAGAATGTAAAAAAAAACGGAGAATTAGTGAGCATCTCAACATCGGCGCGGCTTTTTTCTTGGGGCAGGCACACGTCGCCGTCATTTTAGTTTTTTTCGCATCTTCGTCGCTGGCTGATCAAAGGCGTTTATCGTATATTCGCTAATTATAAAAGCTTCGGGCATTTCCATGTTTTTTCATGATGTTTCCGTCTATTGAAGGTAATCCGGCAGGCTAGATATCCTGTTAGAGCCAATAATGACAAGCAGTCATAAGTAGGGTCTTGCTTTTTTTTTGCCTCGCCGTCTCTGGTCTAGTGGCCGTTCAGTCTTTTTCTTGGCGTCTTGACCTTAGGACTACCCCAAAGCCATTAGAGAAGCGGAAGCCAACGGCGACACCGAGACAGTCATGAAGCTCATGGCCGCCAAAATAGGCTGAACGGAACTCGGAACGATTCAACGATTAGGCGGATCTCCGCCATCCGCAAGTAGGCCTTCGACAAAAGAAATCAAGATCGAAGCGAAAACCGCGCCGAAGGAACGGCCCGGCGGAGGAGGCGGTTCCGGCGACAGGCGGCGCGGGAAAACGATAAAAAACCCGCCAACCGATTCGAGGCCTAGTTAGGACGAGAGTCTTTTCATTTTGATGACGCTTAGGCGATTTCCGATTCAGGCAAAGATTTAGTCTTTTTATGATCTATTAGGCCGTAAAAGCGGCTTAATATCTTGCCTTGTCACGCGAATTTCGATATTATGTCTCATAAGAATTGGCCGATAAACTGAAGGCTGCGAAACGTAGCCATGTCCAGAGTGACGACCGCCGCTTAAGATTCTTCCGTTCAATCGTCTGGAACCATGAGAAACAAAGCCGCGCAAGAAGGACAATTGCGTTCCTTTTGGACAGCGAACGACTGTTGAGATGGCGCTTTACGGCATCGGGCTCGGAGACGGCTAAGTTAATGGCGGCAAGACAAGGGGCGCTGGCGGCAAGATAAGGGATGACCCGACTATTTTGCCGTCGCTGGTCGGCCGTCTTTTGCCAGACCAGCAAGACCCTCAATAGTCGATGTCGAGGTCCCCCGCTTCCTTTTCAGTAAAAAAGGACAATTGTTTTGCCCTGACCAAAGCCTTGGACGCTTGGCGCACATAACCTTCGCCAGAAAAGGCGCCTCGCCGCCGCTAACACGTCAAAATTACCGCAATTTAAACGCTGCACAAAAAGGTGTTCGGTAATGTCAATAAAACCGTTTATCTCGTTTTTGACTGCATGTGTTCTGTTTTTCATCTCCCCTGTTCTTTTCGCGCAGACGGCGGGCCTCAGCCAAGAATTCTCCAATTGCATTGACGAAGGCGGAATAAGAGAACGAGCCAGGTGCATTGGGAACGAGTTTGCGCTTCAAGATAAGCGTCTAAATGACGTTTATAAAAAGCTCATGCAAATAGAATCGGAGCCAAGAAAGCAAGCTTTAAGAACGGCGCAGCGTTCCTGGATAAAATATAAAGAGGACTGGTCAAAATACTTGGCTCTTGATTCACGATTTGACCAGAGTATTATTCAAGTAGAAATTGCCTATTTCCAATTGATGGCCACCGCTTCTCAGGCTGATGTCCTTGAAATGGAATATGTTAGCTACTTTAACGACTAATTTTTCAAGACCAGATACATTTGCCTATTGCTGTTTCTTATTTGTCTATGAAAGATGGAGACTGCGGCCAATTGGTTTCAAATGTTCAAGCTTCCCCAATTCAGTCGCATTTTGTTTGACTGCGGCGGAGAACTCGATTCTTCGATGACGACTCCTCAGTCTGTTTTTGACGGAGGAGCGAGAGCCGCTGACGGCTCGAGGGATTGACTTGAACCATGCTCAAAAGATCGTCGGCGAGTTGGACGGCGTTATTTCATTGGCGGATTCTCGCTTAGGAGGCTTCGCTCTATTGTTGAGGTTGTCTGATGAAACTTGATTACAACATTTTATGGGTTGACGGCGTCGCTGATTGGGTTGAAGCCGGCAAGGACGAACTTGCGGCTTATCTGTTTTCTCGCGGTTTCGAATTGGAGGTCGCTCATTTGAGACGGGCGCCCAGCTCTGCGGAAATGTTGGAGTTAATGCTCAATCGATGCCATCTTTTGCTCATTGATTGCAATCTGGGAGAAAAGCGAACAGGCGCCGATTTGCTCGAGACAATACGCGGTCAGGGCATTTTTACGGAGGCCGTCTTGTATTCCTCCGACCCGGATCTCTTGAAAAAAGCCAAGAAAAAATCGCTTGAGGGCGTTTACTGGGCCGAAAAAGATGATAATTTTGCGGATAAAGCGAAAAAGATAATCGATCTGACCATTAGAAAGGTGATGGATTTGTCGACGATGCGCAGTCTTGCGGTCGCGGAAATGGCTGATATCGTCCCCGTCTTGAATGAGGTCATCCTCCAAGGCGACAAAAAAGCCATAAATGAAGAATGCAAACGCTTTAGAAGAAAATTCATCGACGTGATATTCAAAAGTTTGAGAGAAAGATCTAAAACGTTCGAAAATATATCCCCCAGATTTCGCAGGAATTTTACGTCTCTTTTGACGGAGACGAACTATATGGACATTAGCGTGAGGTGGCGGGCCGCCGTTTATGCGGCGGGTCTATTGAAAGCGGATGAAGAAAGCGTTGGCGTCCTGAACAAATATATCGGCGTCCTCAATAGGCTAAATGACATAACCAGCGGGCAGGCTGAAAAAGGCGACGACGGCCAGGAAAGGATAATTGGCAAATTCAAGCCGTATTCCTGGGAGGACGCTTTGAAAATTCGCCTTGACTTGCTAAAGCAGCGAGATAATCTCATAAAAATCATAAAAGCCGCTGACAATGAGGAGAATTAGCGAGCATCGCCTCGTTTAGGTTCAACTTTTTTGCGGCTGGCGGGCGCCGTCGTCAATTTTCTTTGGCCAATGCTCTTCGCCGTCGGCCTCTCCTTGGGCTTTCCAGCTTATGAGCCGTTTTTGCGCCTTCTTTCCTTTTTCCAGCTTTTCGGTCGACGCTTTCGTTTATTGACGGGAACCTCAAGGGGCGAACAGGACGTCCTTTTGGAGCCAAAAAAAACCCATATTTGAGGGGTCTTGTTTTTTTCGCTTTCCCGTCTTTTTGGTCAAGGGGTCGTCCAGTCCTTATTCTTGGCGACTAGAACAGAAGATCAGGCCATAAATGCCGAGACTTAACCATTTTTTCGCCTCATCTCCTTACGTTTCGCCCTAGGGCCGTCGCCCTGGTTTTGGAGAGCGCTTCTCTTCTTTGGCTTTCCCTCAGCCCTGACGGGAGACTCCCGGAACGGACGGCCTCCTTGCTCCGCTATGGAACGACGGCCGGCTTTGCCGACGCCGGTCGCGACGAAGGCCAAAAAAGTCTGAGGCCAAAAAAGTCTAAGGCAAAAAAGTCTAAGGATAGTCCGTTGTTTGTCCGCTCGTCGCCTTTTTTGGCTAATCGCCTTATTCGGCGCTTCCGAGACGAGGGCAGGGCGACTCTG
>JAIRTO010000087.1 GCA_031254895.1 Deltaproteobacteria bacterium | reverse complement strand
CTGATGCTTCTTGGGCTTAGCGAACCCACCAAAGGCCATTGCCGGGTTCTGGGCGCCGACCCCCTCAAAGAGCCTCTCCGGGTGAAGGCCCAGGTCGGCTATATGGCCGAAAACATGGGGATTTATAGGGATTTGACGGCTAGGCAGAACCTGAAATTCGTGGCCGAGTTGAACAAGCTGAAGA
The DNA here is from genome assembly GCA_031254895.1 of Deltaproteobacteria bacterium. Classification (GTDB taxonomy): domain Bacteria; phylum Desulfobacterota; class Desulfarculia; order Adiutricales; family Adiutricaceae; genus JAIRNQ01. The sequence goes on along the minus strand of JAIRTO010000087.1, from coordinate 12,468 downwards.
ACGCGGCTTCGGCAATGGACGAAGTTCTGGAAATGGTGGGGTTGGCGGAAGCGGCCGACAAAAAGGCCGGCGATTTTTCGCGAGGCATGCGACAGCGCCTGGGTTTGGCCGAGGTTCTCATCAAGAAGCCAAAACTGGTTTTCTTGGATGAACCCACCTTGGGCTTGGATCCCGAAGGCATCGCCGCCATCATGGAGTTGATCGAAAGACTGCCTCGGGAAATGGGCCTTTCGGTGATCCTTTCCTCGCACCTTTTGCATCTGGTGTCCAGAGTGGCCACCAGAGTGGGTTTGCTGCATAGAGGCAAGCTTCTGGCCGAAGGAGCTATCGCCGAGCTGGCGGAAAAGTTCGGGCTGCCGACCGATTTGGAGGCGGTTTATCGCCATTGCCTGAGAAAGGCCGAATCGCCGGAGGTCGCGGAGTCGTCGGTCGGCGCGGCGCGATAAGGGCGCCAGGGTCGGCCGAACGCATGTTCGCCCGAGTCGGCTTTGTCGAAAAAATGTTCGGAAGAGAAAAGAGCGGTCATGAAGACTATAATTTTCAAGGAATTAGCTGATCATTTCAGTTCCGCCAGGTTCATGATCCTGACGGCCCTGGTTTTTATGGTCGCTCTTCTGGGCATCTTCATGGCCGGGCAGGGGGTTAGAGAGATTTTGTCGCAAGGCGGCGGCCTCTATCTGGAAGGACGCTCCTTTCTGACGCTTTTCACGGCCCCGGGCGCTTTGATGTCCTTGGCCGCCTTCATGACTCTCTTCGGCCCCATGGTCGGGCTCGTCTTGGGCTTCGACGCCGTCAACCGGGAAAGAAACCAGGGGACTCTTTCCAAAATGCTGTCCCAGCCGATCTATAGGGACGAGGTCATCGTCGGCAAATATCTGGCCGGGCTATTGACCATAGCCTTGCTTTTGGCCGCTCTGCTGCTGATTCTGACGGGTCTCGGGCTGGCGGTCGTCGGTCTGGTTCCGAAGGCCGACGAGGTCATGCGGCTTTTGGTCTATTATCTTCTGTCCGTCGTCTACCTCGGCATCTGGTTGGGTCTGGCCATGTTGACCTCCATCATTTTTCGTTCCGTGGCCACTTCGGCTTTGGCGTCGGCGGCCTTGTGGATTTTGCTGAGCTTTTTCGTGCCCGTGCTGGGTCAAGCCGCCGCCGGGGCTTTGGCCCCTCCGGAAGACCCGGCTTCCCCTCGGCCGGAGGAACTGGCCGCCTTCGACCGGATCGGGCGAACCTTTTCCCTGGCCTCGCCCCCGGCCCTCTTCAGCGAAGCGTCGGCAATTTTGCTGGATCCCACTCACCGGGGGAGCAATCAAGCCGTCAGGCTGGCCACCATGAGCAGAACGGATCAGTTTCTGTCGAATCGTTTTCAGGGCGTGCTGAGTCTCAATCAATCCCTGATTCTGCTGGCGCCCGACCTTTTGGCCTTGTTGGCCTTTTACGCCTCGACGTTTTTGCTCTCTTATCTCTATTTCATCCGACAAGAGGTCAGATCGGCCTAAACATGGCTGAATGAAGAAGTTTTGTCCAATTATTATAGCTTTGAGCCATTGTTTAGAAAAATCGATCTGTTCATGGCGCAAGGAGGACGAAGGATGCTCTTGATGGCTGTTTCGGCTTTAAGCGAATCAGGCTCGAGGCGAGGGGAGTCGGCCAAGTTTTTTAGATTTTTTGGGTCGAAGAGTCGACGACTTTATGGCCCGGCCGAAAAAACCCCAAAAAAATAATTGCTGCCTATCTGAACTGTAATAGGCAAATGAGAAGTATAATAATGTTATTTAGACAAAATCCTATGGCAGGACATCATCAAATATCGCAATCTGACTAATGGCTTGCGACCTGTCCGTACAGGCTCGAAAATAAAATAATTACTTGACAAATTTTGAATTTGCCGCTATTCTGCTGGTTACAATCGCCATAGCACAACGCCGGGCGACCGGTGTGGCTGACTTCGCTCCTCGGGGCGGGGAGATGCGGCAAACTATCAGGGCTCCAAGTGCAGGCAAAAAGCGCGTTTTTTTTATCTGCTTCGACAAGGCGCGGCGCGGCTCCTGACTTGAAAGAACTTGCGGTTTTCATTTTGGCGAGGTCTGGCTCTTTTAGGACGTTTTATGTCAAGTAACGCGGCCGAAGGGATGACTGACCTTCAGAAACTGGGAATCAGAGCCCTGTCGAGCTTCATAACGTCTTCGTCTTGGGCGGCCGCCGGAAAGCTGTCCCATACGAGGCCCGAGGTCTTTAGGATTGCATGAGAGCCCCAGCCAAAAAAGCTGGTTTGCGGTCCTGCCCTTCCATTCTTTCGAGCCGGCGGCGGCCCAAAAACCGCCGAACAGGCCACAACTCTCCAAGGTCAGGCCAGAGCCGGTCGCCGTGGGGGAACCATAACTAACGAAGCGGCCGTTCCCGGTCGGGAGGCCATAATTCTAGGAGGTGGATTTTGTCCTTCGAAATCAACAAAGTGAAGTACAGCGGTAAGATTAACCAAACCCCACTCGGCGCGAAGAAAGTCCTTCTGGGCGGCCAGGAAGCCTACGCCTTCCATGACTTTGAAGGCGCGCTGCCCAACAAGGTCAAACTGGCTCTGCAAGTTTGGGACACTGATCCCGGCGAAGCCTATGAAGGCCCCCTGGCTGAAGCTTATGGCGACGTTTTGAAAGATCCGGCCGCCTGGGCGAAAAAGGCCGTCGAATTCGGCGCGGACGTCATTTCGCTGCACTTGAAGAGCTCGGATCCCAACGATCAGGACACCGGTCCTGACCATGCCGTCGCGACGGTCAAAAGCGTTTTGGCCGCCATCGGCGACGTTCCTCTGATCGTTTTCGGCATCGACAACACCGACAAGGACAAAGACACCTTATCGGCCGTCGCCGCCGCCTGCGACAAGACTCCCGTGATCATCGGACCTGTGAGCGACAAGAACTACAAAGCCATCGCCGCTCAAGCTCTGGCTTATGGCCACAGCGTCATCGCCCGCACCCCCATCGACGTCAACTTGGCCAAACAGCTGAACATTCTGTTGATGGACTTGGGCATGACTCCCGACAAGATCCTCATCGATCCCAACACTGGCGGCCTCGGCTACGGCATGGAGTATTGCTATTCCGTCATGGAGCGCATTAACATGGCCGCTCTGCTCCAGGCGGACGACAAGCTTCAGCAGCCGATCGTCAACATTCTGGGCGAGGAAATTTGGAAAACGAAAGAGACCCATCAGCCGACTTCGGAATTCCCGCAATTGGGCGATCGCACCTGTCGCGGCGTTCTGATGGAAGTGACTGAAGCCGTGGCGCTCCTTTCCGCCGGCACCAGCTTGCTGGTCATGGCTCACCCGGCTTCTTTGAAGATGGTTCGCGAATATATCGATCTGGTGGTCGGCGGCGGCGAAGTCAAGGCCGATGGACTTCCGACCGTTCCAATCACCGAGTTCTGATGCCCGTCGTCAGCGGGTCGGCCTTGCGGCCGTCCCGGCGACATAACCCTGGCGAATCCTCGCTGCGCCCTATTGACCAAACGGCTGGATTCGCCGAAACGATCAAACGAAATAAGGAGAGATCATGGCCGATGAAGTGAAAGCCCCGGAAAAGCCCGAAGAGGTCGTGAGCAATCAGATCATCGATGAACTGGCCCGCGTTCACATGAGAACCCCAAAGTTCTAAACGAGGCCGTTCCGACGAGGCTGTTCTGACGCGCATGCTCGCCATGCGCAGGCTCTGACGCGCCAAAGACGGACGGCGGAGTCCGACGACGTCGACGACGCTTTTTTCCAAAAATGGCGAAGTTAAGGGCGACGGAAGCGGATGGAGAGAACGAAACGCCCTCCAACCTGCTTTTTGAGTTAATTTACTGAAATGGTCGTTCTGGAGCTAGCCGAGAGTCGATCATTTTTTCGTGACCGCATCCGACCGCAGGTATTGGGCGGTCATATAAACCTCGCACAGCGAAGCGCGAGGATTCCATGAAGGAGTCCCGAATGTCCGAAGCAACACCATCTAAACTGGCTGTACCGGAACAAGTCACGGTAGATCAGGCCACGATTAAGATGCTGCGCCTGGCCCAGTCGAAAGGAATCGAAACCATCTTCGACCGCGCCGTTAAAATGAAGCAGTGTAATATAGGCACCGAAGGGATCTGCTGCAAAGTCTGTTCCCAGGGTCCCTGCCGCGTTCCTTTGACCAAGGCCATCAAAGACGGAACCGAACCTGACACCCGCATCGGCCTTTGCGGAGCCACCCCCGAAACCATCGTCGCCCGCAACCTGTGCCGCATGATCGCGGCTGGCTGCGCCGCTCACTCCGACCACGGCCGCAGCGTGGCCGAGACTTTCTTGGCCATGGCCCGGGGCGAGGCGAAAGACTATTCGATCAAAGACGAAATCAAGCTGAACGAAGTCGCCGGCTTCTTTGACGTCCCCGTCACCGAAGAGAAAGACGGAGTCGAAGTGCCCCGCGACAAGTTCGCCATCGCCAAAGACGTGGGCGAGGTCGCTCTGGGCCAGTGGGGCCAGCAGCAGGGCGAAATGATCTATCTCAAGCGCGCTCCCCAGCCCACTCAGGATCGTTGGGCCAAGCACGGCGTCAAGCCCCGCGGCATCGACCGCGAGGTGGTCGAGATCATGCACCGCACCCACATGGGCGTCGACCAAGATTACAAAAACCTGATGCTTCAGGGCGCCCGCTGCTCCCTCGGCAACGGCTGGGGCGGCTCCATGATGTCCACTGACCTTCAGGACATCATGTTCGGCACCCCGTATCCCAACACCGGGAAAATCAATCTCGGCGTCCTCTCCAAAGAGAAAGTCAACATCATCGTTCACGGTCACGATCCTCTGGTCTCCGAGATGATCGTCGCCGCCGTGCACCAGCCCGACATGATCGAGCTCGCCCACTCCAAGGGCGCCGCCGGCTTCGTCGTGGCCGGCATGTGCTGCACCGCCAACGAGATTCTGGTCAGACACGGCATGCCCATCGCCGGCGATTATCTGCAGCAGGAACTGGCTGTGGTCACCGGGGCCGTCGACGCCATGGTCGTTGACGTTCAGTGCGTCATGGAGAACTTGGCCAGAGTTTCCGAGTGCTTCCACACCAAGTTCATCACCACCATGCCCATCGCCAAATGCGCCACCGGCAAGAACACGCTCCACGTCAATTTCGAAGAGCATCATGCCATGGCCAAGGCCAAAGAGATCATCAAGATCGCTTGCGAGAACTTCCCCAACAGAGGCGAAGTCAACATCCCGACCGATACCAACAAGATGGTCGTGGGCTTCTCCACCGAGGCCATCAAGTATCATCTGGGCGGGACCTTCAGAGGCTCTTTCGTCCCCCTGAACGACAACATCATCAACGGCCGCATTCGCGGCGTCTGCGGCGTCGTCGGCTGCAACAACGCCCGCATGGAGCATGATGAAGTTCACCTGGCTTTGATTAAAGAGCTCATCAGAAACGACGTCATCGTCCTGACCACCGGCTGCTCGGCCATGGCTTGCGGCAAAGCCGGTCTCCTGGCCCCCGAGTCCGCCTCCGTCTTCGCCGGCGCCGGCTTGGCCGAAGTCTGCGAGACCGTCGGCATTCCGCCGGTTCTGCACATGGGTTCTTGTCTGGACAACTCCCGCATCCTCACGGCGGCGACCGAAGTGGTCAAAGCCGGCGGATTGGGCAAAGAGCTTGCCGACCTGCCGGCCGCTGGCGCGGCCCCTGGCTGGATGAGCGAGAAAGCCGTCGGCATCGGTCAGTATTTCGTGACCTCCGGCGTCTACGTCATGCTGGGCGTCTCCCTGCCCATCAACGGCTCGCCGGTTCTGAAACATCACCTCGAAGTGGAAATGGAAGAGATGTACGGCGGGAAGTGGGACTATGAGCCCGATCCCGTTAAGGCAGCTCATAAGATCATCGCTCATATCGACCGCAAGCGTCAGGCCCTTGGCATCGACAAGGCCCGCGAGCGCGTCCTTATGGATATGGCTGACCGCCAGAAAATCGAGGCCGCCTGAGTCGTCGCCTGAAACCGGCTGCCGGAAGGCTTCATCGCCTTCCGGCAGCGCAGGATGGAACCATCCAAACACTTCGGAGGGACTATTGTGTCTAAGTTAGTCGCATTCGCCGCCATCCAGGGCGGATACAATATCGTCCAGAAAGCTGAAGGCATCTACGCTCAGGCTCTGGAAAAATACGGGCCGGACAAGAAGCTGGAGTTCCCCAACACGGCTTACTACCTGCCCATCATCTACTCGCTGCTGGGCTTCCCGGTCAAGACCCTCGGCGACGCCAAGAAGCCGCTGGAAGTGGCCCGCAAGCTGCTCCCGCCCCACATCAAGCTCTTCAACTATCTCCCGTACCTCGGGCCCCTGTTGGACGCCGGCATGGCCGCCATCCTGGCCGAGGAAATCGTGGAGGCCATCCGCTACGTCGACGATCCTGACTTCTACCTCGTCAGCGAGGACGTGGATCTGGAAAAGGGCAAAATCTGGCTGGGCGCCGCCGAAGACACCGTCTTCCGTAAACGCGGCGTGCAGTTCGTGGACGGCTCCGCCCCCGGCTTCGCCGCCATCGTCGGCGCGGCCCCCTCTCCCGAGCAGGCCAAAGAGCTGGCTCTCGAGTACCAGCGTCGTTCCATCTACGTGTTCATGGCCGCCAACCAAGGCGGAACCACCTTCTCCGAGCAGCTGGTCGAAGCCGGCGTGGAGATCGGCTGGAACACCCGTCTGGTTCCCTTCGGGCCCGACATCTCCGCGGCCGTTTTCGCTCTGGGCTTCGCCAATAGAGCGGCCATGGCCTTCGGCGGCGTCAAGCCCGGCGACTACAAGAAGATGCTTCTTTACAACAAAGACCGCATCTTCGCCTTCGTCAACGCTCTCGGCGAAGTCAACGCCGAATGGGCCGCCAACGCCGCCGGCGTCGTCAACTGGGGCTTCCCCACCATCTCCGACACCGACATTCCGGAAATTCTGCCCACCGGCGTTTGCACCTACGAGCACGTCGTGGCCAACGTCCCCATCGAAGAGATGGTTCAAAAGTCCGTGGAAATCCGCGGCTTGAAAACCACCGTGTCGACCGTGGACGTTCCTGTCGCCTACGGCCCCGCCTTCGAAGGCGAGCGCATCCGCAAGGGCGACTTGTTCGTGGAGATGGGCGGCGGTTCCAAGACGGCCACCGTCGAGTGGGTCACCACCAAAGGCATGGATGAAGTCGAAGACGGCAAGGTCGAACTCTTCGGGCCCGATCTGGCCGACGTCAAAGAAGGCAGCGCCCTGCCGCTGGCCATCGTCGTGGAAGTGGCCGGCCGCAAGTTCCAGGAAGACTTCGAGCCCATCCTGGAGCGTCAGGTTCACCACCTGCTGAACTACGCGCAAGGCGTCATGCACACCGGCCAGCGCGACATCGGCATGATCCGCATCTCCAAGGAAGCCGTGGCCAAGGGCTTCACCATGAAGCACATCGGCGTCATTCTGCACGCCAAGCTGCATCAGGACTTCGGCGCGGTCTTCGACAAACTGCAGGTCAAACTCTACACTGTGGAGGACAAGGCCGTCGAGATTCGCGAAAAGGCCCGCCACGTCTACACCGTCCGCGACGCCCGCGTCGAGAACATGACCGACGAAGGGACCGAGACCTACTACAGCTGCACCTTGTGCCAGAGCTTCGCTCCGAACCACGTCTGCGTGGTCAGCCCTGAGCGGACCGGCCTCTGCGGCGCCTACAACTGGATGGATTGCAAGGCCAGCTTCGAAATCAACCCGACCGGCCCCAACCAGCCCATCGAGAAAGGCGAAACCTTGGATTCCAAACTCGGCATCTACAAGGGCGCCAACGACTTCATCTTCAACGCTTCGCGTCAGGCTGTCTCCAACGTCTGCTTCTACAGCTTGATCAACGATCCGATGACCACCTGCGGCTGTTGCGAGTGCATCGCCGCCGTTCTCCCGACCTGCAACGGGATCATGACCGTCAACCGCGACTACACCGGGGAAACCCCCAGCGGCATGAAGTTCTCGACCCTGGCCGGAACCATGGGCGGCGGAAATCAGGCTCCTGGTTTCGTCGGCCACTCCAAGTACAACATCATCCAAAGAAAGTTCATCCTCGGCGACGGCGGTCTCCAGCGTCTGGTCTGGATGCCCAAGGCCCTGAAGGAAGAACTCCATGACAGACTCGTCAAGAGGGGCGAAGAGATCGGCATTCCTGATCTGGTCGATCGCATCGCCGACGAGACCGTGGGCATCACTGAAGAGGAAATCTATCCCTTCCTCGAGCAGAAAAAGCACCCGGCTCTGGCGATGGACAGCATCCTCGGCTAACGGACGCGTCCCCGTCCGGTCGGCTCGGAAAAAGGCCGGACGGACGGGGACATTTTTTTCAAGACAAGTTCAAGACAAGTTTTTGCTCGCTGACTTTTGAATCTGGTTCTTTTGATTTCTCGGCGATTCATGAGTTTTTTAGGTTCATGGTTTTTTCTTGTATTCATGATTTTCTCTTAGATTCAATTGTTGGCGCGCTTATTTTTGACTCGGTTCCGACGATGCTTCTTCCGGCTTTTTTCAAGGATCGAGTCGGCTTAGAAAAACACAAAAACCTTTTTAATCAAAGATAAAAATTATTGTCGACCTCAGTCGGATTTGAGAAGGGCGGATCTTTTAATTCGAAAGATCTTCCTTTCGGCGAAAAGCTCATTTTGAAAAATCTTGCCTGGCAAGAAGGATTATCGCCTGCCCCCGACGCATAATTGCCGTTTTAATTGTTGACGGATCATTTTTTGAACCGATATTTTTTTCGTTAAAATATTGCCGACAAGCTTGATCCGCGAAATACTAATTTGCTATGCGTCGGGGACATATTGGAGACGCGAAATTTCTCTGACCGGAATCCAGATTTTTAAATTCTTGCCTGGCACGAACTGCAAAAAGTGCGGCGCCGCCACCTGTCTGGCCTTTGCCATGAATTTGGCCACAGGAAAGATTGGACTGGACGCTTGCCCTGACGTCAGTCCCGAGTCCAGAAAAATACTTTCTGCGGCCTCCGCTCTGCCGATTTTTTATGCGTCGGGGACAGATAGGAGACCCCAAACGTCTCTGACCGGAATCCAGATTTTCAAACTCTTGCCTGGCACGAACTGCAAAAAGTGCGGCGCCGTCACCTGTCTGGCCTTCGCCATGAATTTGGCCACAGGAAAGATTGAACTGGGCGCTTGCCCTGACGTCAGTCCCGAGTCCAGAAAAATACTTTCTGCGGCCTCCGCTCCTCCGATTTTTTATGCGTCGGGAACCTGACAGTCGCTTTATTTTTCGCCTTTCTTTTCGACAGCGATCGTTTGGCCTGGAGAGCTGATTTTATGGTCAGGCAAAAGATCGGTTTTCGAATTACGTTTAGTTGGCCCAAGTCTTTCGCGACTTCGACGAATCTTTAGAAACTGGCTGACCAAACGAAATTTTTCGGCGAAATTGTTTTTTTTTCGTCGGCCCGCAAAGCCGATAGACTCGCCAAAAAAAGCTTCCTCACCAGCTTGCGGCGATAGAGCGTCATAACTCGTACAGGCGCGAACAAGCCTCTGATCAATGGGGGCAAAACCCACCAGGCCGGTCCCGATGGCCGGCGACAATAGTTAGGAGACACCAAATGGCTCTGACCGGAATCCAGATTTTCAAACTCTTGCCTGGCACGAACTGCAAAAAGTGCGGCGCTGCCACCTGTCTGGCCTTCGCTATGAATTTGGCCTCAGGAAAGGCTGAACTCGACGCTTGCCCTGACGTCAGTCCCGAGTCCAGAGAAAAACTTTCTGCGGCTTCCGCTCCTCCGATTCGTCCTGTCACCGTCGGTTACGGCGATACGGCGATCAAGGTGGGCGGCGAGACCGTTCAGTTCAGACACGAGAAGACCTTCTTCAACCCCACCGGCATAGCCGCTCTCGTCCTCGACACCGAAGACACGACCGCTATCGCCGCCAAAGTCAAAAGATATCAGAAGCTCCAATACGCCCGCGTCGGCTTGAACCTCAGGCCGGAGCTGGTCGTGGTCAAAGGCGGAGCTAATCTGGCCGCCGCCGCCAAGGCCGTCGTCGACAACAGCGACTTGAGCGTCGTCCTTTACAGCGAAGATGCTGCGGCTCTCAAAGCGGCCGCCGAAGCCCTGGCCGGCAAAAATCCCCTGATCGGACCCGCCACCAAGGCCAATTGCGCCGCCGTGGCCGAAGTCGCCGTGGCCGCCAAAGTCCCCGTCTGGCTGAAAGCCGCCAACTTGGACGAAGTGGCCGAACTGACCACCGCTCTGAACAACGCCGGGGTCAAGGATCTGGTCATCGACTCCGGGGCCAGAACCCCCAAGACGGTCCTTCAGGACAGCATCGCCATCCGTCGGGCCGCTTTGGTCGGTCAGAACAGGGCCTACGGCTACGGCACCATCGCCTTCCCGGCCGAGATCACCGACAATCTGCCCATGCAGGTCGCCATTTCCTCGAACTTGATCGCCAAGTACGCCGGCATCGTCGTTCTGTCCGACTTCGACGGAGCGGTGGTCTTCCCGCTGTTGCTGGCCAGACTGAACATCTTCACCGACCCGCAGCGTCCCATGACGGTGGTCGAGGGCATCTATCCCATCGGCAACCCGGATGAAAACAGCCCCGTTCTGGTCACCACGAACTTCTCTCTGACCTACTTCATCGTCTCCGGCGAAGTTGAAGGCTCCAGAGTGCCCTGCTGGCTCCTCATCAAGGATTCCGAAGGTCTGTCGGTCTTGACCGCCTGGGCCGCCGGCAAGTTCTCCGGCGACGACGTGGGCATGTTCGTCGGCAAAAAGAGCGGCATACTTGACAAGATCAAACACAAATCAATCATCATCCCCGGCTATGCCGCCGCGATTATGGGCGACATGGAAGAGGAACTGTCCGGCTGGAAAGTAGCCATCGGCCCTCGTGAGGCGGCTCATCTGCCCAAGTTCCTTAAAGAGTTCAAGGTCGTCTAATTTTTTTAAGCCCGCAGGCGGCCATGAAGGCCGCCTGCTTGAAACATAATACGCCTTGTGACCTTGATTGATTGGTCCGAGCATTCCCCATGGAGGAACTTTTAATGGCAGAAAAGTACATGTACACGATCGCTGAGAACCTCAACGTCATCAACAAGAAGGTCGGCGCGGCCTTCAAGGACATGGATCCGAAGCCTGTCCGCGAGATGACCGAGGCCATAGTGAAGTCCGAGCCCGATTACGTCGACATCAACCTCGGACCGGCCAAGAAGAACGGCGCCGTGTTAATGCCCTGGGTGGTCCAGATCGTCCAAGAGGTGACCGACATTCCCATCGTCCTGGACACCTCCAACATTGAGGCCATCGAGGCCGGTTTGAAGGTCTGCAAAAAGAAAGCGCTCATTAACTCCATCATGTGTCGCCCGGAGCGCTACAACGCCATGCTGCCTCTGGTCAAGCAGTACGACGCCGATTGGGTCGCCCTGATGTGGGGCCCGACAGGCATGGCCCGCGACGCCAACGAGCGCGCCGAGCTCACCACCGAGCTGTTGATGGCCGCTCTGGAATTGGGCATTGACATCTCCACCGCCTGGGTCGATCCGATCATCACCCCGGTCAACATCCAGCAAGAGCAGTTGATGAACAATCTGGAGTTCTTCGAGATGCTGCCCGACATCGTCGGCGCCATTCAAGAAGGGGCCATGATCAAATCCACCAACGGTCTCTCCAACATCTCCAACGGCAATCCCGATCATCTCCGTCCCATCCTCAATCAGGTCTACCTGTGCATGCTCAAACGCAAAGGCATGTACAGCTGCATAGTCGACGCCTTCGATCCGGTCATCATGGATCTGTGCGCCGGCAAACTGCCCTGGTTCGCCGATCTGGTCTACAAGGTCATGGACGGCGCAGAGATCGACACCGCTTCCCTCAAGAAAGAGGAACTCGACGTGGTCAAGACCGCCAAGGTCATTCTTGGTCACTCGCTGTTCAGCCAGAGCTGGCTCGAAATCTAAGGCGATCTTTCAGACTGCTTCGCTTCGCGTTCACAATCCCGGTCAACGGCTCCTCGGTTCAGTTTCACGCCGAGCTCCCATCGACCGGGATTTTTTTGTTTGGGCATTTTTGACTTCGTAAAACTGAGAGGGACTGGTCAACAGCCAAAGGGTCGGCCGAAAAATGGTCGTAAAATGGGCAGGCTAAGAAATGTTAGTTTAAAAATGGAGCTCTATGGCGGTTATGGCGACGGGGCGAGATTGATCTTTTGATGGCGGAGGCAAGAAGCGGCTTGAATAGGGCGAGACGGTCGGTTTGTTTTCAATGTTGGTCAGTTTGACCGTTGGTTGAGCGATTATCTGGCGGCGGCTCCATAAGCGGCGCTGGGCCATTTAGGTTAGCGCTAGATCTTCGGGTTAGATTTTGATATTTGGGCTAAATTTTGATCTTCGGGCTAACGTTTGATCAACGGGCTAGCTTTCGAACAAGACCAGCTGACGAAAGGGGATAGGCGACCTCCGCGTTGACC
>JAIRTO010000086.1 GCA_031254895.1 Deltaproteobacteria bacterium | reverse complement strand
AACTCTCGCCTTTCTCATCTGTCTGTCCGTCCAGAACCAAAACCCGCCGAGCGGCCTCGCGTCTTTCGCCGCAAACCGTCTCTGCCTTCTCCCGCCGCCCCTTGACTAGCCTCCCTATTCCGCGAATAACTTTTTGACGGCCAGTTTTCTTTCAAATGTAATTTATTATTATGGGTAACTTTTTGGACTCAATCTTCTTCCTTAGCGGATTTTGCGCATAAAATCCCCATAAAACCGATATTTTCTTTTTTGGTTGTCGGCGTACTCGATTATGATACTATATTTTTCAAAAAAAATACCCATATTTTTTTTGTAAATTTTGATTTTATTAATTGACTTTTCCTTGTCCAGCTATTAACTTTATAGTTTAATAATTCCCGATGAACTGCGGCTTAGGACTCCTTGCGAAGCCAAAAAAAACCCGTCTTTATGGGTTCCTTGAACGGCCAACGACTATCCGGACGGCTTTCCGCCAAAAATGGACGACCGCCCTTGGCGGTCGTTTCCCAAAAGGGAGAGAGTCTTCTCGCCAGGGCCGAAAGACCATTTTTTGGGGAGAGAGTTCCGGCGGACGAGCCGTCCCCCGGCTGTCAACGCTTTTCTTTTTGCTCGGCGACCTCTTTTGACGGCGAAAAGCCGATTGCGGCCAAAAGGTTTGTCGCCTTTTTCGGGTTCCCAAAGCCTTTTTCCTTTCGAATCATTTTTTTGAGGTGAACCATGACCAATCTCGGGGGAGCTCCCCTGCCGGAAATCTTCGACTCTTTCAACCAGGCCCGAAAAAACGGCTTTCTGGCCGTCAAAAAATTAAAAGACGAAGGCGTGGGCGTGGTCGGAACTTTTTGCACCTACACGCCTTTCGAGGTCTTCTCCGCCGCCGGTCTGGTCCCGGTCGGTCTTTGCTCCACCAGCGACGAAACCATCCCGGCGGCGGAGCAAATCCTGCCCCGGAACATGTGCCCGCTCATCAAGGCCAGTTACGGTTTCGCCATAACCGACAAATGTCCTTACATGTATTTCTCGGATCTGGTGGTGGGCGAGACCACTTGCGACGGGAAGAAGAAGATGTACGAGCTGTTGGGGGAAATCAAAGAAGTTTTCGTGATGCAGCTGCCCCAGACCCAATCTCTTTCCTCCGCCAAAGCCTTATGGCTTTCGGAAGTGAAGAGACTTAAAGAGCATGTGGAGCGCAAATTCGGCCGGACCATCGCCGACGACGATCTTCGAGAGGCGATTCGGAAGAGAAATTTGGAAAGGGCCAAGCTGAAGGAGTTTTACGAGCTCTCCGCTCTGTCGCCTCCTCCGATGACGGGTCTCAGTCAGCTTCAATTCCTTTTCGGCTCCCAGTTCAAATTCGACCACGCCGGCAAAATGGCCGAGATAGGCCAGGCGGTCGCGAAAATAAAGGAAGCCTACGAAAAGGGAGAAAGGCCTGTGCCGGCTTCGGCCAAAAGGATCGTTCTGACCGGTTGTCCCATGGGCGGAGCCACGGAAAAAGTGGTCAAAGTTCTGGAAGAGTGCGGAGCGGTCGTCGTCGCTTTCGAAAACTGCACCGGCGCGAAGCAATTCGACCGTCAGGTCCCGGAAGAAGGCGACCCCTTGGAAAACCTGGCCCAATATTATCTGGAAATCGGCTGCGCGGTCATGAGCCCCAATCCCAACCGTCTGGAGCTTTTGGAAAGGTTGGTCAAACAGTTCAAGGCCGACGGAGCGGCGGAGATGGTTCTGACCGCCTGCCAGCCTTATTCGGTCGAGACTGAAACCGTCCGCCGCCGTCTAAAGGAACTGGGCGTTCCCTTCCTCAGTCTGGAAACCGATTACTCCGGCTCGGATCTGGAAGTTCTCCGCAACAGGGCCGCCGCCTTCCTGGAGACTTTGGCTTGAAAACGACCGACCGCCAGGCCGACGACTTGGTCATCGGCCTGGACATCGGCTCGACCTACGCCAAAGGAGCCCTTCTGGACGGGAAAGGGAACATTCTCTCTTTGAACCATGTCCGCACCGGCTGGGCCATGGCGGAGGCGGCGGAAAAACTCCTGGCCGGCTACAGAGCCAAGGGAAGCGACATTCCCGTCGTCGCCACCGGCTACGGCCGCTTCTTGGCCCCGGGAAGAACCGACGTTCTCACCGAAATATCCGCCCACGCTTTAGGCGCGGAAAAGCTTCGCCCAGGCGTGGCGACGGTCATTGACGTCGGCGGACAAGACACCAAAGTCACGACCGTTTCGCGCGGCCGGCCAGTCGAATTTCTGATGAACGACAAATGCGCCGCCGGCACGGGACGCTTTTTGGAGATGGCCTTGCAGCGCCTCGAAGTCGACCTGGAAGACCTCGAGGCCGCCAAGGCTCTGGAGGCGGCCAATCTGACCAGCGTGTGCGCCGTGTTCGCCGAGACGGAAATGATGGGTCTTCTGGCCGCCGGACGACCCCGCCTGGAGATTGCTTTAGGAGCCGTCGCCGCCTTGGCGGACAAGGCGGCGGCCTTGGCCTCCAGACTGCACCCGGCGGCGCCGGTCGTTCTGACGGGAGGATTGTCCCGCAGTTCGGTTCTCGCCCGCCGCCTCGGGGAAGCCCTGTCTCTGACGGCGGAACCGGCTCCCCACGGTTTTTACGCCGGAGCCATCGGAGCGGCCTGGTCGCATTTGATCAAAAGAAAGGAGCTGAAGACGACGGCCGAGTGAAGCCGAATCAAACGCATTCTTTTTTTCGCGCCTTCGATTTTTTCGCGATTTTGGGTTTTTGGCGATCTTTGGTTTTTTTGGCGACCTTTAGATTTTTGGCGAAGTCAGGCTCTTCGGCGGAGTCGGCTATTGGCTGGCGAGGCCATTTTTTTGGCGCAGTCGGTTTTGACGATTATTGAAAGCGACGACGAGTTGAGACTCGTCCTTTTAGACGACTTCGGAACGAACTTGTCCGAGCGGCCGCCGCCCGGACGGCGGCGGAACAAGACGAAAGGCTTCTCTGTTAAAATTTCCCTAATCTTGTTGTACAATGGCGGCATGTCATTTTCACGTCAGTCCGTCGCCTAAAGTCAACTCCTTAGCCAGGAAGGGATTTGTCATGCCTCCGCAATCAACCGTTATTGTCGTTATAGCAGTCGCCGTCGTCCTTTTTCTCATCTTGCACTTCGGCTTTAAGAAATCCGCGCCGGAAGAAGTTCAAAAACCTGAAATCGCTCCGGCTCCGCCCTTGCCGGCCGCCCCAAGCCTACCAAAGGCTCAAGAATTTTTCGACTCGGACGGTCCGGTCAACGTGGACGCCCTAAATCGCCATTGTTTCGACAAGCGGCGGCAGTCGGTCTTCGCCAACTCCTTTTACAGCGGCTCGGATCTCCGTTAATCTCGCCGTTTTGGCCCCCCAAAAAGGATTGTCGGCCGGTTTTACAGAGCTTTTTTGGAAGGATCCGCAGAGCGCCTTAAACATGACCACTATTCGTTTCAGCAGATCTTCTCCGGATCGTTCAGCCGGCCGGGCCGGTTCATGACCAAATCGCGGCATGTGGTCATAGGCACGGCCGGTCACGTCGATCACGGCAAGACCAGTCTGGTGTTGGCTCTGACCGGCATAGACGCCGACCGTCTGGCCGAGGAGAAGCGCCGGGGCATAACCATAGTCAACGGCTACGCCCATTTCGATCTGGGCGGGGGAGAAAGAGCCTCCGTCATCGACGTTCCCGGACACGAGCGCTTCATAAGACACATGTTGGCCGGCTCCGGGGCCGTGGATTTGGCCCTTCTGGTCGTGGCCGCCGACGACGGGGTGATGCCTCAGACCATAGAGCACCTGCACATCCTGCGTCTGTTAGGGGTGAGACGGGCCGTGGTCGCCTTGACCAAATGCGACCTGGCCCCGGACGAAGAATGGCTCGCTCTCGTCGAAGAGGATCTGCGCGTTTTGACCGACGGAGTTTTCGACTCGCCCCCGCCCGTCGTCAGAGTCAGCTCGCTCACCGGCCAAGGCGTCGAGGAACTGTCCGCGACGCTCAGAGAAGCGGCTCTGGCCGTCCCGCCGAAGCGGCTTCAAGGACGCTTTAGGCTCCCGGCGGACAGGGTCTTTTCCATGACCGGGTTCGGCACCGTCGTGACCGGCTCCCTTTTGGAGGGTTCCGTCTCGGCGGGGACGCCGGCCGTCCTCTACCCCTCGGAAGTCGAAGCCAAGATAAGGCAGGTTCAGGTTCATTCCCAGACCGTGGCCGAAGCGCGGCCAGGCCAGCGGACAGCTTTGAATCTCGCCAACTTGGCCCCGGAAGACGTGAGGCGAGGCGACGTTCTGGCCACGCCGGGCTCTCTCTCGCTGACCATGATGCTGGACGCCGATTTTAGGATGCTGGCGGAGACTTTTTTCCGAAAGCCCGTCGAAATCAAAAACGGCCGTTTGGTCAAGCTCCATCTGGCGGCCCGCGAGATCACGGCCAAAATGGTTTTGATCAATCGGGACTCGCTCCGTCCCGGCGAAGAGGCCTTCGTCCAATTCCGGCTGACCGAAACGTTCGTCGCCCGCAAAGGCGATCGCTTCGTGGTCAGAATCCCCTCCCCGGCCTTGACCGTCGGCGGCGGAGAAATTTTGGACGCCGCCCCCCTGAAGCGACGCCGCAAACCTGAAACGGCGGCCATTTTCGAGACCAAGCGAAAAGGCGAACATATGGCCAGAGTGGAACTGGCCGTGCAGGAGCGCCCGGGCCGGTTCGAAACTTTCGCCGACGTCGTCAAACGCTCGGATCTGGACAAAGCCAAAGCCAGATTGGAAGCGAACGTTTTAGTCGACAAAGGTCGACTCGTTTTTCTGGCGGCCGACATTTACGTGCACCAAAACGAAATGAGCCACCTGACGGAAAAAATAACCGCCCTTCTGGCCGAGCGGCATCGCCAAAATCCTTTCAAGGCGGGCGTCTCCTCCGAAGAAATTAGAACGAAACTTATGCCGGCCGCGCCCATGGCGGCGGCGACGGCCTTGTTCAACCTCCTGGTCGACAAAAAGAAAATTGTTCGAGAAGGCGGACTGGTCAGGCTCTCGACTTTCGAACCAAAAGTCGACGAGCGAGACAATCAATACCTTTCTCTTCTAGAGTCCGCCTATCTGAGCTACGGCTTCGCTCCCTTGGCCTCGAGCGCCGTCTGTCCCGAGTCCGAGCCGGATCCGGCGAGACGCCGCAAAGCCGCCTTCGCGACTCTGGTTCGTCAAGGTCAGCTCGTTTACCTAGACGACTTGTACCATATGCACAAAGACAGCTTCGAAAAGGCCTTTGCCCTTTTTTCGGATCTGTCCGCGCATGGCCCGGTGGAACTTGGTCCTTTCCGAGACGCTTTGAACACTTCCAGGAAAGTGGCCTTGGCTTTGCTGGAAACCTTCGAACGACAGGGCTTGGCCCTAAAATCGGGCCCGGGCAGACTGCCCCGCAAATCATGACGGCTTGATCTTTTTCTTTCTGCTTCAATCTTCGCCGGCGAAGCCGTCCTTTCAATGGCGTTTCCTAGCGGGCCGGCCCTAGCGGCTTCGCCAGAGTCAATCAATGGCCGATTCTTCCGCGACAACGACTTCAACCTGGTTTTCCAACTGCGTCTCCGGCGGCTGCGGAGCCAAGCTCGGCCCAGCCGAAC
This sequence comes from Deltaproteobacteria bacterium, assembly GCA_031254895.1. GTDB lineage: Bacteria > Desulfobacterota > Desulfarculia > Adiutricales > Adiutricaceae > JAIRNQ01. The sequence goes on along the minus strand of JAIRTO010000086.1, from coordinate 20,446 downwards.
TGTCGGCCATTTTGGCCGCTCTGCCGGCGGCTCGGGATCCGAATCTTCTGATCGGCTTCGATTCGACGGACGACGCGGCCGTCTATCGGCTGACCGACGAGCTGGCCGTCGTCTCCACCACCGATTTTTTTCCGCCCATGGTGGCAGAGCCCCATCTTTTCGGCCAAGCCGCCGCCGCCAACGCCTTGTCCGACGTCTACGCCATGGGCGGCCGGCCGATCATGGCCTTAAACTTGGTCTGCTTTCCGCAACGGACCGACAAAGCGATCTTAGCCGAAATTCTTCAAGGCGGAGCCGCCAAAGTCATGGAAGCCGGGGCCGTCCTCTGCGGAGGTCACTCCATCTACGACCATGAGCCTAAATATGGCCTGGCCGTCACCGGACTGGTCAATCCGAAAAAACTGTGGACCAATTCCGGAGCCGCCCCGGGCCAAGCCATCTTGTTGACCAAGCCCTTGGGCATCGGGCTCGTGTTGAGCGCCGAACGGGCGGGCTTGGCCTCCAAATCTGAATTTTCCGCCGCCTCCGCCTCCCTAGTCCGTCTCAACCGCTATGCGGCCGAGAGTTTGGCCGCCTTTCCCGTCGCGGCGGCCACCGACGTGACCGGCTTCGGGCTGGCCGGCCACTTGACGGAGATGGCCGGCCAAGATCTGACCATCGTCGTCAATTACGACTCCCTGCCCATTCTGCCCGGGGCCGAACGCTGCGCCGCCGAATTTCTCGGCACGGCCGGCGGACAACGCAACAGGACTCAATTGGCCGGGAAAATAGATCACTCGGCCCTGTCTCCGGCCCAGCAGGAGATCATCTACGACCCTCAGACCTCCGGCGGACTCGTCGTCAGCCTGCCGGCCCAGTCGGCCCAAAAGGCTTTGGATCTGATCCGCCGAAACGATCCCCAAGCCGCCCTAATCGGTCAGACGGAAAAGAAAGAAGGCGACTATTCCGTCATGTTCGTCTGACGTCCGCTCCGCTTTTTTCGACTGCCGTCGATGACTGCCGTCGATGACTGCCGTCGATGGCTGCCGCCGATGACTGCCGCCGACGACTGCCGCCGCCGTCGATCATTTTTTTATTGAGGTTTTTTTCATGACCAAAACGATAGACATGTCCGGCCAGCCTTGTCCGATGCCGGTCATAGCCGCCAAGAAAGCCTTGAAAGAGGCTCCGTCAGGCGAACAGGTCAAGATTGTCGTCGACAACGACATAGCCAGACAAAACTTGGAAAAAATGGCTCAGGGTCTGGGCCTGGCCTTCGCCTCCAAGTCTTTGGACGGCGGTCTGGCCGAAGTGACCGTCACCGCCGGCCAGCCCCAGTGCGAACCGATGGTCGAAGGCCGGGGGCTCGTCGTGGCCGTAGGCCGGGAGACCTTAGGAGACGGTCGGGACGACAAGCTGGGCCACGCGCTTATGAAAGCCTTCATCCAATCCCTGACCGAGCTGGACGTTCCTCCGGAATACGTGTTCTTTTTCAACGGCGGGGCTTTCCTGACCACAGAAGGCTCCGCTTGTCTGGAAGATCTGGCCAAACTGGCGGACAAAGGCTCCGTCATAACCACTTGCGGAGCCTGCCTCAACTTTTATCAGCTGACCGACAAGCTGAAAATAGGCGCCCCGACCAACATGCTTTCCATCGTCTCGACCATGGCTCAAGCCGCCAAAGTCATAAACATATAGACGAGGGCGAGTCCGGCTCGCCGCTCCGCCTTCTCTTCGAGGCGGAGAGCGGCCAAAATCGCCCTTTTCGGAACTGGCCGCGAGTCAGGCTTCTTTCGTTTGATCGTCGCGAAGTTTTTAAAATTATTTCTTTTTTTGTCTTTTAACTCAAAAACTTTTACATAATCATACTTTTTAGATTATTAAGGCTTTGTCAGTCATGCTTTTCAAAGCCCGGCGCCTTTTTGTCTTCTCTAATATATTTATTTTTTCTATAGCGGCCATGCTTTTTAACTATTTTTCACTTTAACCAAAAACGTCAGGCGATTTCCGTTTAGCCTGACAAGTTCGAGAATAGCCGAAATTTCCGACCGACTCGCCGTTCTTCCGGTTCATCAGTTTTCCGGTTCATCGGTTTTCCAGCCCGGCGGTTTTTTTTCTTCGCCATAATTCAAGGGAGTTTCCATGAAAAATTTCTTTTCTTCCGTCAAAGGGGTCGTTCTGGCCGGCGCATTGATTGGCCTTGGGGCCGCGATCTTGCAAAAAATGGGCAATCCCGGAAACATGGGCTTATGCGTCGCCTGTTTCGGCCGCGACGTCGCCGGGGCGGTCGGACTGCACCGAGCCGAACCGGTTCAGTATCTTCGTCCGGAATTTCTGGCTCTGGTTCTAGGGGCTTTCGTCGCCGCCTTGGCCAACAAAGAGTTCAGGCCCCGCGCGGGGTCAAGTCCGGCGGCCCGCTTTTTCCTCGGCGCGGCCGTGGGCGCCGGGGCCCTCATTTTCTTAGGCTGTCCCTGGCGGGCCATGCTCAGGCTGGCCGGCGGCGACTTGAACGCCGTCTTAGGCTTGCTGGGCCTGACCTTCGGCATTTTCGTCGCCTCCAGGTTCAATCTCAAGGGCTTCTCCTTCGGGGTTTCGAAGGACTCCAACCTTATGGCCGGCTTGTGCTTCGCGCTTTTCGCGGCCGCTCTTCTCCTTATCCGCATAATCTACCCGCCCTTGGACGGCGAGGCTAAAAGCGGCCTCCTATTTTATTCCCTCTCCGGCCCCGGCAGCCTGCGGGCGCCCCTTTGGGCTTCGCTCGTCATCGCCTTGGTCGTCGGCTATCTCGGGCAACGCAGCCGCTTCTGCTCCGTCGGCGCCGTGCAGGACATCCTCCTGTTCAAGCGGTTCCATCTCCTTTTTGGCGTCTTGGGCTTCATCCTCGCCGCTTTCGCGGCCAACCTCGTTTTCGGCCAATTCCAGCTCGGCTTTGAAAAGCAGCCGATCGCTCATACCCTTCACTTTTGGAATTTTCTGGGCTTGACCATCGTCGGCTTCGGTTCGGCCTTGGCCGGCGGCTGTCCGGGCCGACAACTCTTTCTGGCCGGCGAGGGAGACGGCGACGCGGCCGTCTTCGTCTTCGGCCTGCTGGGCGGCCTGGCCATGGCTCACAACTGGGGCTACGCCTCCAGCGCGACCGGCCTGGGCCCCCACGGGGCGGCGGCCGGCGCTTTGAGCGTCGTCGTCATTCTGGCTTTCGCCATCTCCGGTCTGAAGAAGCCGGCCGCCGCGTGAATCGGGCCAATTTCCGCCTCTATCCGATCGGCGAAAAACGAACATTTAAAAGGACCTAAAAACCATGAGCTCCACAGTCGACGCCCGAGGCCTCAGCTGCCCGCACCCCCTCCTTCTGACCATGAAAGCCCTGGCCGATGAAACCGGCCCCATCACGGCGATCGTCGATTCGGAAAGTTCCGCCGAAAGCCTTTCGTCGCATCTGACGAAAAACAAGCGAGTCTTCTCCGTCACTCGAAACGGCCGAGAGACGACCTTTCAGATAGAACCGAAAAACTCCTAAAAACGGACCGAAGTTTTTTGTCCTTGGCGGCCGCCGTCGGCTTTCTCCAAAAAAAGCTTCTCCGTCGACCAAAAACGCTTTCTCCAGAGAAAGACGGAAAGCGCGAGCCGCTTTTCTCCAAAACGCAAGAAACCGCTGTCCTTTTGGGACGGCGGTTTCTTGCGTTTTTTACGGATATTCTGGGCGAAGGGGCGGCGAACATGACCGCGTCTCGAACAAGACAAAGAAAATATTTGGGCCTTTTCTAACAGAACGCTTTTGGGGAAGCGCTTTGGAGGGCTCTGAAAGGGCTTTTTGAGGACTCTCACCCAAAAACTTGCTTTTTGGCCGCCGTCCGGACGGACTGCGCCAATAAGCCGAGTTCCTTGTCGTCGACCGTCCGCACGTCCAGCCAGAGCCGACCTTTGGATAGTCTGGCCACGACGGGAACCTCTCCCAAACGCAGGTCTTCTTCGAGGCGCGCCGTCGAAGCTTCCGGTTCAGCCGACAAAGCCACGGCCCAGGAAGGCAGGGGACGGGCGGGAGCCGACCCGCCGCCGGTCTGTCCGTCGACCGGGACGACCTCCGAGGAAAAATGCGCCAGCGAGCCAATCTGCTCCTGAAGCTTTTCGGCTTTGGCCTTCAGAACTTCCTGGCTGACCGTGAGCATCCGAAGAGTCGGAATGGCCTCCAAGGCCAGGGCAGGGTGCAGAGCCAGCTTCAAAGTGGCTTCCAATGCGGCCAGATTAAGTTTGTCGAGGCGAACGGCTCGGGCCAGGGGATGCCCGCGCAGCAAATCCACGTATTTTTTGGCCCCGACTATCAAGCCGGCCTGCCCCGCGCCCATCAGCTTGTCGCCGCTCATGGTCACCAGATCCACGCCCATTTTCAGGTAGTCGACGGCCACAGGCTCTTCCGGCAGCCAGGTCGACAGGCTGAACGGCGAACCGCTGCCCAGATCGCAGACCAAAGGCACGCCTCCGGCTCTGGCCGCCGCCAGGATCTCGGAGAGTTCCGGACTCTCGCCGTAACCGACGATGCGGAAATTACCGGCGTGAACTTTCAGGATCATGGCCGCTTGACCGTCGGCCAGAGCCCGGCTGTAGTCGGCTATGACGGTGCGGTTGGTGGAGCCTATCTCCCTTAGTCGAGCGCCCCCGGCCTCGAGGATGTCGCCCAGCCGGAAGGACGAGCCTATTTCCACCATCTCCCCTCTGGAGATGACGATCGGCCGCCCTTGAGCCAGAACAGTCGAGACGAGAAGAACGGCGGCCGCGTTGTTGTTGACGGCCAAAGCCGCTTCGCCCCCGAAAAGCCTGACCAGGAGATTCTCCACATGACTTTGCCGGCTGCGCCGGCAGCCGGCTTCCAAGTCGTATTCAAGATTGGCGTAGCCGGAACAGACTTTGTGGACGTTGTCCGCCGCTTTCCGAGCCAAGGCCGAGCGGCCAAGATTGGTGTGGAGGACCACCCCGGTGGCGTTAAGAACCCGGCGCAGGCTTGGTCGAGCCAGACGCGCGGCGACTTCGGACGCGGCCGTCAAAGGGGACCAGGGGGTCTGGCCGCCGCCCTCGAGGATGTCCCGTCGCCGCTCGGCCAGGGCCATTCTGACCGCCTCTCTGAGCTCCTCTTTAGGCAGAGCCGCCAAATCCGGGGCCAATTTCTCGGCCTCGGCCAAGACGACGTCCACTTTCGGAATGGTCTTGACGAGCTCCCGCCATTCGGACGAGGAGGAAACGTCGTCGCCCGATTCGCCGTTCGACCGACCGCCCTTCCCAAGCGCCTCTTCGCCGGGGCCGCGTTTTTCTTCCTTGTCCAAACGGGCCTGCGCCCCGTTCCCGCCGGACGGACGCTCGGCCGAACCGGCCAAAGCCGCAGATTTCGCCCCGTCCCTAGCCGCCCTTAGTTCCAGCGACGGATCCACGAGGCGCCAACGCTTATCCGTTTCGCCAGGAGAAGCGTAAACGCCCTGCCAGACGAGCTCGGCGTCGCCCAAAAGCTTCAGAGCCGAGGCCAGATCGACGTCCTTCACCCGCAGACAGAAACCGCATTCGGCGCCGAGGTCGACGGGCTTGCTCATCACCCAAACCTTCAGGCCAGCTTCCAAAAGATTTTGCTCGCCGGTCAGAGCCTGAGCCGTGCTATCAAAATTAATTATGTATTCCGACATGTCCAATTCCGACTAAAGGCCAAAAAGCCGTTGACAAAAAAAACCGGGCCGGCGAGCCGTTCTCGGCGAGCCTCCCTCGACAAGCTTGCCTTGACAAGCCGCCTTGACAAGCCGCCTCGACAAGCCGCCTAGACAAGCCGCCTAGACAAGACGAAAAAAACCAAAAAGGCGGGCGAAAAGGCCGAGCCAAAAAGATAGTCCAACCGAGCGCGACAGATCGGCAGACGCGTTTCGTCCTAATCCTTCAGTCTTCCGCCCATGGTTCTTGGCGGCGACGGAGGTTTTCCGTTTAGCGGCCCGGCTTTATTGACGGCCAAAAAATACGGGCATACAAATTTAGCCCTTATCATGGCTGACCATGAATTCAAAACGGCCGCCAGCCAGCGGCGAAGACTAGGACGCGGCGTCCGCGCCGATCTGACTTTGCCAGGCCTAGCTTGCCTAGCAGATTTTTTTCAGGTTCAGCGCCGGAAGCGTCATTGCGGCGACGAGCTGATTTTTGCTTATTGGCTGGTTTTCGCCAACATGACAAACCGGCTGTCGGCCTGCTGGAGGACGACCTGAGTCAATAGGGAATATGGCGGCAAGGCGCCTGACGGCCTTGGCGCCATTTTAGCGCCCGCATGTTTTTGATATATGTTCAAAGGTCGTCGCGGGAACGATTCTTTTAATGCGGTCAAAATCCCCTTTCTGAATAAGGCTTCTGACGGCGGAGGCGCTGATCGGCGCGCCGTCCGCTTCTTTTCTGGGAATTATTGAGAGTTCGATGCCGTGCTTAGGGAAAATTTCGCCTAGAGCTTTATTGTATTGACTTGTCAGGTAACAATAGGGCTCTTCGCCGAGGAATCGCTTTGTGATGTTCAAGGCGGGCGCTATGTGTCTGGCGAATATGCCGGCATCCAAGGAAAAATCGATCTCCCCCGAATTTACGTTTTCTTTGTTGAAGTACATAGGAAAGGTGATTAATGAAGCTATAAATCTGCCCGTTTGCAAGACAGTGACATTTTTCAGGTTGGCCGTCGCGCTTTTGGCCATATATAATCTTTCGTCGGCCTTGAAAAACGTTTTTTCGACATCCGTGACAAAAACAAACAAATGATCGACTTCTGAGGCGGCATGTTCCACAAGATGCTTATGCCCGCTTGTAAAGGGATCGCAATTCATGCATATGGCCCCGATTATGTCGCCGCTCCTTTTATGCTTCGCCAATTCGTCGAGATAGTCCTGCAAACCGAGAGCCATCAATTCAGAATCGTCTTTCTGGCTGCGCGACAGCAGATCCGATATGTGCTCTTTGACAAGGCCGACTTCGTCCTTTTCGCTGATTGCCTTTAGTATCTCCTCGGCAATCGCTTTATTGCCAACGTGATTCACGTGATACTGATCTGAAAAAACTGCCCCTAAATCATGAGGCCGGTCAAACAGATGACTCAAGCAATGAACATGAACATTGTCGATGTTTTCCTTTTGCATGAGATCTATGACGATATCCGCTTGATGCCCGCCCATGATCAGGATGATCTTATCTCCTCCGACCGCTTCTTCTAAAACGTTATGAAGGCTTACCGACCACGGAACTCCGCAATTGACGACATCATACGATTTTTCCGAGTTGTTGACGGCTCTTTGCAAAAAGCTCTGGATCGTATGCCTGTCTTCGTTGCCAAAACCAAAGGCCAGCGAATTGCCGAGGACGAATAATTTCTGTTGATATTCTCTGACCTTATCGGTAGTCAATCGTCTTCCGTTTATCACATGGCAATATTTCTTATCACAATCCAATAAAACGATGTCGCCATTTTTCTTCATGGCTGGAGGAACATAGTCGACCCCGGCTAAATACTCTTCTCTATCTTTGCCATAAACATTGAGGCCGCTAAGCATGACGTCATAGTCTTTGGTCTTGTCGGCCAAACCGAGCTCCGCAACAGACGGGTTTTTCACTTTGTCAAAGGTCGGCACTTTGAACAGAAACACGCTGTCACAAATTTTGCTCAATTTTTTTAAGTTTGAAAGAATGTCCGTCACCGATTCCCGGGCGCTGAATAGATGTCTGAAATCTTGAACGAACATTCCTTTTAAGGTCAACTTGATGCCTTGCGGCGAAAAAAAAGAGTCCTGCAACAAAACCAGGTCGAATTGGCTTCCATGCTTGACGGACGATTCGAACGTTTCAACGTTTTCAAAAAAATCCACAGCAAAGCTCTGGCTTAGAAGGCCGCCAAAATATTCGACTACTCTGTCTTCTTTTATGACAGCGATTGTTTTTATCCCCAAGGAATTGAGAAATTCAAACATTTCGTTTTTATTGTCTCTAAAATTTAATATATCTATAATATCATTATTCTTATACCGCAAAAATTTATACTTATATTTATAATCGCGCCCTTTGTCTATCGTAAAACATAATTCGCCATTGCAATTCACAGCCGGAATGGTCTTTAACGAAGGGTTGTCATTAAATATTTTGTCAGCGGAAGCGTTGACATCATAAGGATTGTCAATATTTGATATATTTATTCTAAGAAAATCCTTATCCATCAAATCAACAATTCTTTTAGCAGAAAAAGCTTTCCTAAAGAAATCATCCTTCGTGATTATTCCACAAAGACTCTGCTCATCGTTTAGAACGAAGATTGTTTCTTCATGATTTTTTAAGAATATTTCCGGCACTTTGTCCATAGGGGTTTCCAACCCCACTGTAAGCGCCTTTTTCTTGGTCGAATTTGGCGTCATCATTTTTTCGCGCCTTGGCTTCGGGGCGGCCCGGGCGCCGCAAGTCGGCTCCACGCCCCCCTTTTTTATTCTGTGCTGATTTGGGCAAATCTTCAAAACGACAGCAGCGAATGAAATCGATTAGATTAATTGTTTTCATAACTTATCTCAATAATTTGGAGCTGATCGCCTTTTTTCTTTTCGACATGGTTTTGCTCCGCCGCCGCCAACCTCCCCAAAAAGAAGCTATTCGACTGACTGTCGGCGTGATTAATCAGGCGGCAAGGCCCCTGTTTCCGCGTGAACCGGCGCCGACGGCGTCGGGTTTCCGCGTTGACAAATAACGGATGCCAGACAGTTGAACCAGTTTTTTCGACCTCCTGCGAAAGGAGAAGAGAGAATGATGCGGCTCCGGATCGCTTTTCCCATCGAGATGCCGCCGTAGACGCCGCCTCCCGGCCATGTCGGATATTTCAGCCAAAAACGACGTTTTAACGCCTGCCTGATTTCCATGAAATCGCCCTGAAGAAACGCATCTTTTCCCGCCGTCAATTTCCCTAAACGTTTATCTATAACATCATGTTTATTGAAGGTCAAACTGTCGCGAGCATGACATTGAATTTTGCTTTTTTTTCTTATCCTCGGCGCGGCGAAGAATATTGACGCAAACGAATCTGGTCGTAGTTAACTGCATATACTATCTAAAAAAATTGTCTTTCCAACCCGAGAGAACTCGCCTGATCTCTTAAGCAATTTATTAATATGGGTAATATTAAAGCCATCATTTTCATAGTTCTTTTTTTATACCTTATTGATTGACAAAAAATGGCCTACAATTTTTCCTTATCCTTATTTTCAGAGATATTTATCTTGTTTGATCAACATATTAACAAATATTATTTAACCCATAATTTGTAATCACATAATAGACTATATTTATTGACAAATTTACTCCTCGCCATGTAAAATATGTACTCGCTAACCCGATAACTTAGTGAAGGCGCCAAGAAAAGGCCAGATCGGCAGTCTTTTCTGTTCCGTTCAAATCGTCTCAGCTTTTTTTGACATAAGGCCGGCGCTCTTTAGGGCGGGGCGCCAAAAGACCCCCTCAACGCTCGTGAAGTCGACCGACGACGAGAGTTTTTTTCTCGCGTTTTTCTCGGCTTTATGGGGCCGCAACCGCTGAATTTTCATTCTTCTTTTGCGGATGCGCGCGGTCTAACGGCCATAGGGCGACGCGCGTCCCGAGGTTTCGCCCTCGCTTCGTTTCTTTTAGAAAGAGCCGATTATCGTATTTTTTGACGCATGCTCGACTTTTGGCCGTTTTGGCCTAAAATCGCCGCCGACTCGAAAACTTTGGCCGCAAAAGCCAGGCCCAATTTTTTTGGTCGGCCTTTTTCCAACACTTCCATCGCCGGTTCTTTGTTTCCGCATAAGGGACAATCACTGCCACCAGACTCTTGAGTCACGTCTGGCTTACTCCCGGTTAAGCCGCAAAGGAGCTTATAGATGGCAAACGAATTCGGGTTGTTCGTCACCACGGACATCACAAAATGCACTGGCTGCAAAGCCTGCGAGCTGGCTTGCTTTCAGGTTCACAACGCCGCCCGCAACAAAGTCGGCAAGACAGTCGGCACCATTACCGTGCCGGTTGTTCCAAAGCTGTACGTCACCGTCATTCCCTCGGCCAGCATGCCCGTCCAGTGCAAACACTGCGAGAATTCCCCCTGCAAGGCCGTCTGCAAGCAGCAGGCCATCGTCAAAATGAACAATCAGGTCATAGTTGACGAGACCAAATGCATCGGCTGCAAAGACTGTCTGGTCGCCTGTCCCTTCGGGGCCGTCTCTCTGCTGCCCTACTACGCCAACGGTCAGCCCGTTCTCCAGCCGGGCAGCGCCGAAGGCAAAGTGGCCGCTTCCAAATGCGATCTGTGCTACACCGAGGCCGAAGGCCCGGCCTGCGTCAGAGTCTGCCCCAACAAGGCCCTGTCCGTTAGCGACGTCGACGCTCAGCGCAAAGCCAAAAACATTGCCGCCGCTGAAGCTCTGGCCGTCGTCAACGCCGGAGCGCCGGAAAGGAGGGCCATCTAATGACCGTCATCGCCATAGATCAGAATCTTTGCACCGGTTGCCAGGAATGCGTCAAAATCTGTCCTAATCTGGCCATTGAAGGCGTGCCCCATCAGGCCCAGAAGATCAACGAGGACAAATGCGTCATGTGCGGACAGTGCGTCCAGAAATGCAAGTCTTACGTTTCCGCGGCCGAACACGGCCTGGCCGCCTACGCTGAAGCTCGGGCCGCCAGAGGACTGCCCGAGTGGATCACCGAGCCCCTGTTCGCCGCCCACAACGTCACCCACATCGAAGAGGTCAAAAAGGCCTTGGCCGATCCCGGCGTCTTCACCATGGTTCAGAGCGCTCCGGCCGTCAGAGCGGCCATAGCCGAAGATTTCGGCGCGCCTTTGGGCGATCTGGCCGCCGGCCGGCTGGCCGCCGCCCTCCGCAAGCTGGGCTTCGACAAGGTTTTCGACACCAACTTCGCCGCTGACGTCACCATCATGGAGGAAGGCAGCGAGCTGATTCATCGGGTCACGAACAAAGGCGTTCTGCCCATGTTCACCTCCTGCTGCCCCGCTTGGGTCCGCTATCTTGAACTGAACTATCCCTCTCTGAGGCAGCATCTGTCCACCTGCAAGAGCCCTCAGCAGATGGAGGGAGCTCTTTTCAAAACTTACGGGGCCAAGATCCTCAACGTGCCCATCGAAAAGATCTTCAGCGTGTCCGTCATGCCCTGCACGGCCAAGCAGTTCGAATGCAGCCGCCCGGAAATGGTCGACAGCGGAGCCAGAGACGTGGACGTGGTTCTGACCACCAGAGAGTTGGTCTGGCTCATCAAGGACGCCGGTCTGGACTTCATCAATCTGCCTGACGAAAAATTCGATCTGCCCATGGGCGACTATTCCGGAGCCGCCGAAATCTTCGGCGTCACCGGCGGCGTCATGGAAGCGGCTTTGCGCACCGGCTACGAACTCATCACCGGCAAAGCCATTCCCGCCGTCGACATCACCGCCGTCCGCGGCATCGACGGCTTCAGAACCGCCGACATCGCCGTCGGCGACCTGACCATCAAAGTCGGCGTGGTCACCGGCTTGAAAAACGTCAAGCCCGTCATGGACGCCTTGGCCGAAGGCAAGCTCGATCTCCACTTCGTCGAAGTCATGACTTGCCCAGTGGGCTGCGTGACCGGCGGCGGCCAGCCGAAGCTCATCGACGAGTCCGATTTCGAACAAGCCTACAAACAGCGCATTTCGGCCACCTACAACCACGATCTAGAGCTGCCCGTGCGGAAATCCCACGAGAATCCCTCGGTCAAGAAGCTCTATGCCGACTATTTGAAAAAGCCTCTGGGCGATCTGTCGCACAAGCTCCTGCACACCACTTACTGCGGAGACAAAAAAGTCGCTCATCACTAACCGCTGACGGTCGTCCTCGGCCAATCTCGGCCGAGGACGGCTTCTGACGCGACAACGGGCTTAAATTTTCGAAAGCAGGCGCGTTTCGACCAAAAGACCGCTTCGCTTTTTCCATTCCGATCGGCGCCTTTTCTATCGCTCCTCTTCTTCGACTTCGCCAAAAAGGGGCCATTCGTCCCTTTTTTTGACGGAATCCTTGAAATTTCAGCCTTTGAAACGTCGGTCTTCGCTCTTGGCCTCCGATTCTTTAACCCTTTTCGTCGACGTCTTTTTTTTCAGACTTGGTTCCACTAAAATTGAACAAAAAAGCGGTTCTTTTCCGTTTCTTTTTCAGTCGGCGAAAAATGGGCCAAGACTTCGGGAATATACGGGTTCTGGTGTGCCCCCTGGTCTTCAAAACCAGTGCTGGCGGCTAATCCCCGCCTAGGTGGGTTCGATTCCCACATGTTCCCGCCAAATTTGCGGTTCCGACGAAAATCGAGCTCTCAAGCCTCTTTGATTTATTTTATTTTTGATTTTTTCGATTTTGGATTTCTTCGCTTTTGAGCTCTTCGTTTTGATCGTTCCTATTTTTGATTTCTGCGATAATCGCCGCGCCGTTCGTTTCGGCCATGCCGATTTGGAGCCCGGTTCCTTCGTCGGCCAAAGGAGTTTTCGATGGGTCAAATAGTCGCCATATGCGTGGGCGATTTGAAAGGCGGCCCTAAAAGACGCGTGGGGCAAGCCCAACTGGCCAGAAACTTCGGTCTTTCCGGCGACGCCGACGCGGGAGCGCATGGCCGTCAAGTGGCCTTGCTTGACGAAGCCGACTATTTGTCCGAAAGAGCCCTCGACCCTAACCGCTCTTTCGGCGCGGCCGGAGAAAACCTGGTGGTTTCCGGCCTAGATCTTCGAGCCTTGAACAAGGGAGCCACTCTGCGCAGCGGAGACGCGCTCATAGAATTCGTCGGCCCCATAGCCGGCGGCCGTCTTTTTGAAGCCAAGGCTCGTCTGGCCGGGATCATCACCGAAGGGGATCAAATCCTGGTCGAAACCAACCCCAGCTGAAACGCGCGCGCCTTTTTTTGGTCTGGGGCGGCCTTTCTCTATTTCTATTCGCACTATCTTTTAACGACAGCCATCCCCGAGGGGGGGTTTAATTGACCTTCGTTTTTTTCTCCGAAAAATGCGGGTCATTAAGGAAGGATGGGTTCAAGACCTATGCCAATCAAGCAGATTCAAAGCACCTGCGCCTATTGCGGAGCCGGGTGCCAGATCATGTTCACCGTGGATCAGGAGGCCAACAAGATTCTGGAGGCCGTGCCCGCGCCGGGCCGCACCAATGACGGAACTCTATGTCTCAAAGGCCATTACGGCTGGGATTACATCAACGATCCCCAGATTCTGACCAAACGCCTCAAAAGCCCCATGATCCGCAAAGGGGGCAAAGACTCGCCTTTGGAGCCGGTCGGCTGGGACGAAGCGATAAAATTCGTCTCCACGAAGCTCACCGACATCAAAGCCAAATACGGCCCCGACTCGATCATGTGCACCGGTTCGGCCAGAGGGCCAGGCAATGAAGCCAACTACATCATGCAGAAGTTCGCCAGAGCCTGCATCGGGACCAACAACGTCGACCACTGCGCCCGAATATGACACGCTCCTTCAGTAGCGGGTCTACTGTACTCATTAGGTTCAGGAGCCATGAGCAACGGCGTTCACGAGATCGAGGACGCGGCTCTTCTGTTCGTTTTTGGTTATAACGGCGCCGATTCCCACCCCATAGTGGCCAGACGCATAGTCAGGGCCAAACAAAAAGGGGCCAAGATCATCTGCTGCGATCCCCGCCGCATAGAGACGGCCAGAATCGCGGACATGCATCTGCAGCTTAGAAACGGCTCAAACCTGGCTCTCGTCAATTCTTTGGCTCACGTCATCATCGAAGAGGGGCTCACCGACGACAAGTTCATCGAAGAGCACTCCACGGGCTTCGAAGAGTTCAAAGAACTGGTCAAGAACTATTCCCCGGAAGCCGTCGCGGAAAGAACTCAAATCTCCCCGCAGGAAATCCGCCAGGCCGCCAGAATGTACGCCACTTCCGGCCGGTCGATGATCCTCTACGGCATGGGCGTCTGCCAATTCGCCCAAGCGGTCAACGTGGTCAAGGGCTTGGCCAATCTGGCCATAATGACCGGCAACTTCGGCCGTTGGGGCGTCGGCATCGGTCCTGTCCGCGGACAAAACAACGTTCAAGGCGCCTGCGACATGGGGGCTCTGCCCAACGCCTATCCCGGCTATCAGAACGTGACTGTCCCGGAAATCCAACAAAAGTTCGAAAAGGCCTGGGGCGTCCCGCTTTCGAACAAAGTCGGCATACCGCTGACCCAGGTGCCCCATTACGTGCTGCACGAGCCGGAAGAGAAAAAGATCAGAGCCTACTACATCTTCGGCGAAGATCCGGCCCAGTCGGATCCTGACCTGCACGAAGTCAGAGAAGCCCTGTCCAAGATCGAGCTGGTCATCATGCAGGACATCTACATGAACAAGACCGGCCAGTTCGCCGACGTCTTGCTGCCTTCCACCGGCTGGAACGAACACGACGGCGTGTTCAGCTGTTGCGACCGCGGCTTCCAAAGAATCCGCAAGCTCGTCAATCCTCCGGCCGACGCCGACGTGCTGACCGATTGGGACATCATCTGCCGCATTTCCACGGCCATGGGCTACCCCATGAAGTACGACAACACCGAGCAGATCTGGAACGAGGTCATCTCTCTGTGTCCCAGCTTCATCGGGGCCACCTACGAAAAACTGGAAAAATACGTCAACATCCAGTGGCCGTGCCGCTCCACCGACATGAGCGACAAAGGCACCAGCTTCCTGCACAAGGACGGCAAATTCGCCAATCCGGACGGAAAAGCCCGTTTCTCTTCCATCGACTGGCAGCCGCCCGTCGAGCTGGAAAACAACGAGTATCCGCTCATTCTTTCCACCTGCCGCGAAGTCGGCCATTACTCGGTTCGGACCATGAGCGGCAACTGCCGCCTTCTGCGCAACCTCGAGGACGAGCCGGGCTGGGTTCAGATGAATCCGGAGCTGTGCGAGGAACTCGGCGTCAAGCACGGAGAGCTGGTCAAGGTTCTCTCCAAGCGAGGCTCCTGCATCGCCAGGTGTCTCCCGACGGACAGGGTCAAAAAACAGGCCGTATACATGACTTACCAGTGGTGGATAGGCGCCTGCAACGAGTTGACCAACGCCGTTCTCGACCCCATCAGCAATACGCCCGAGTACAAGTACTGCGCCTGCCGAGTCGACAAGATCGAAGACCAACAGTGGGCGGAGAAGTACGTCCTCGACGAATACGCCAAGATTCGAGAGAACATGGGCATTTCCGAACAGCCGAAGGGAGGTAAGGCGGCATGAATTCATTCGTTCAAGGCGATCCTCTGCTCTGCATCGGTTGCCGGACATGCATGATCGCTTGCGTGGTGGCCCACGAAGGCAAGCGAATCTTCGAGATCGACCCCGACGGGTACGACTTTCATCCCAAGCTCAAGGTCGTCAAAACATGGCTCGTCTCCGTCCCGGTTCAGTGCAAGCACTGCGAGAACCCCGCCTGTCAAGCCGTTTGCCAAGTCGGAGCGATCAGCCGGATCGACGGCGCCGTCATCGTCGATCAGACCAAATGCATCGGCTGCAAATCTTGCGTCGACGCCTGTCCCTTCGGGGCGGTGCGCATGGCTCCTTTGGGCTTTGAAACCAACCCGGACGGCTCCAGACGCGCCGTGGCCAACAAATGCGATCTCTGCACCGGCCTCGACGGCGGTCCGGCCTGCAAACGGGTTTGTCCCACCAACGCCCTAAGGCTGGTCGAACGCGAGAACATCGACGAGATTTTAACCTACAAACGCGCGGAGTCCTTAAAAACGGCCGCCGCGACGATTTCCCCGAGCATAACCGTCTAATCGCTCAGGCAGTCGTTCCTGGCCAAAAAGCGGCCGCCCAAACGACTGCCCGATCGACCGCCTAAACTAAACCCCCGGCGCGCATTTGTCGCTCCGGGGGTTTTTTTTCGCGCGCCTTCGACGCGCGAGGGGCCCCTAGACTTTTTGTTTTGGCCGGGGCTATGCCCCCCCCCAGACATTCGGCGGCGAAAGCCCCCAAACCGAACCATCTCGGCTTTTTGACCGCCGTGAGCCGCCTTTCCCCTCGCCTGACGAGGCGGCGGACGAAGCGGCGGATTTTTCTGAAAACTGGACAAGATTTTTACGACGACAATTTGGCTCTTTGTCTCGTCATATGGTTTTTATCGTCTGCATATGGCCTAAATATTTGTTTAACAGCCATATAAAAGATTGTTGTCATTTTGAATATTTGATTATTTGGCGTTCGCCTATTGCTATTCAGGCAAAAAACGGCATCTAAAACAGGCGAACAACATATTGTCGAGATATTGACGACATAAATTTTAGTCGACCAAAAATTATTTTTGACAATTATCATTTAGTTTCTAAAAATATGAACATCTTTTCGCTAATGGCGATTTTTAGCTCTGCAATTTTGGATCCGCTCCTCAAAGCGTTTCTTAAAAATATTCTTAGGCCAATTTTGGGATCGATCTTTAGTCGAAAGAGAAATTCGGCTGACCAACAAACAGCCAAAATTGATTTTTTAACGGGAAAAAAATCTCAAAAAGCCTTGTCCTGTCTGCGTTCGCCAAAATCGAGCCAGAAAAAAAACTCTTGCCCCGAAGACGAATTTGGAGTAATCTGATTTCGTCACTGACCGACAACTGCAGCATAGTCCTCTGCTCTTTTTTTGCTTTCCGCCTTCAGGCTGAGCCGGCCTGAGCAATAAGCTTCAGCGCTTTTTTGCGCGAAAAGCCAGCGCAAAAAGTTAGCGCAAAATAGTCAGATTGTCCGACCGCTTTGCCAAAAGCCTTCGTCGAACCTTCCGACTCGGAACGCAATCCCCTGTCCTGCCTCAAATAATCCAACGACAAAAATTTGCTTTTTCGCCAACAAAGCCGCTCTCTCGCCCCTGGCCCCTGACTTTTTCGGCTAGCGAGCTAAAGCGTCTTTCCGGCAGCTTTCAGACCGCCCCGGAATGTTTCGCGCTTCTGCGGCGTCTTGTTTCATTTTCAGTAGTTTATATTTCATTCATTTCATTACATTTTAGAATATAGCTATTGAATTTGCATCTTATAGTCTTTTTGTCGAATTATTTTTGTTTCTGACTCTATTTTATTATTTTAAATATGTTTTCAATGCGCCGTTCCCTTTGGCCTGCGGAAGAAATCCTCGATTTTCTATTTTCTGGATCATAAATCCAGCCGTCGGTCATTTTCGCCGAACAGCTCATATTGGCCTTTTTGCTTTTTTGCTTTTCTCAGCGGCCTTAAAGCAGATCTTATTATATATATTTTGATGGTCATATTTATTATGCGCCATAGATCCCATTTTGAAATCATTTTCATATTCTAAGATCCGTCATGCCGCTGTTTATTCCACAGTCCGATCCAAAATAAGCGAACTTTCCGCAAGGACTGTCTTTGGAGCGTCAAATGTCCGATATCGCTGAAAACTTGACCCTTAACGCCGCCGAAGCCCTCAAAATCGACGTCAATAAGCTTTTGGCCGCCTCCGCCCTCATGGAGGACGGCTTCGTCATTCCTTTCATAGCCAGACACCGCAAGGAAGAAACGGGCGGTCTGGACGAAGACAAGCTCTTCCAAATCCGCAGAGAGCTGAGAAACCTAAAGGCGTTCAACCTCAAAACCGACTCCTACCTGCAATACTTGGAGGAGCAGGAACTCCTGAACGAAGATTTGGAAACCAAACTGTTGGAAGCCGAAACGATGCAGGAGCTGGAAGACGCCTTCATGCCCTACCATCCCCGAAGGTATTGTCTGGCTGTCGAGGCCAGAGAAAGAGGTTTCGAAGAGCTGGCGACGGCCATTTTGGCCCAAGATCCCTTAGCCGACCCTGAAGAGCTCGCGCTCTCGGCCATGGCCGGAGGCGCCCAAGCGTTAAGCGTCAGCGAGGCCCTCTTTCGCGCCGAACAGATCATCTGCGACACCATCTTCCTCGACGAGGACGCCCTTCTGAACCTAAGGGCGCTCTACGCCGAAGCCGTCGCCTATTTCACGCTCGTAGAAACGGACAAAAGAGCGACGCCCCCGACTCAATATGCGTCTTCATCCTATTACAAAGACAAATGGATCGTCAAAAGGGGGAATCTCGGCAAATCGGCCATCCAGACCTTAAACGACAAATATGACAAGCTCCAGGACTACTCGGAAAAAGTCTTCAAAATCCCCGCCCAACGGATTTTGCTCATCAAACAGGCTCTCCTCCATGGAATCGCCCAGTTCGACCTGGTGATCAATGAAAAAGACGCCATCGACATTCTAAACGAGATCTTCCTGAAAAATGACTCTCCCTCGGGCAAAATCGTCAGCCGATGCATCGAAAGCGCCTGCCGCCATCTTCTGATGCCATGTCTGCGCAGAGAAACCCTAGACGTCGTCTTCTCCAAAGCGGAAAAAGAATTATGCCACAGAGTCGGTCGGGCCCTGAGAGAACTCGTTCTGGCTCCCCCTCTGCGCACGAAGAACAACGTCTTGGCCATAAATCCCAATCCTCACTCAGGCGCCAAATGCGCCATTGTGGACTGCAAAGGCAAGGCCCTCGAAGTTCTGGGCATCCACACCAGTCAACAAGACCAGCGCTGCGACCTTGGCGAAGCCCGCGCCGATCTCACGGAACTGATCGCCCGGTTCGACCCGAAGGCCATCGTTTTGGGCACTGCCGCCGGAACCAAGGAAATTTTCGCCTTTTTGAAAAAAATACCGATGATCGAGGACAGGAAGATTCCCATTTTAATCATCAACACCAGCGGCATAATCAATTACTCCATTTGCGAATTGGCCTTAAGGGAATTCCCCAACCTTGACGTCTGCTCCAGAGGGGCCATAAGCATTGGCCGTCGCCTCTTGGATCCTTTGAATGAGATAACCAAGCTGGATCTGGCCTCGCTGACCATGACCAACTTGCAGTCCTTAGTCGATCAGGAATTCCTGAAGGAAACCCTTTGGGACGCCATGGGCGGCGTCATCGGCGACATCGGCCTGGACGTCAACTCGGCGCCGGCCCATCTTCTCAAATACGTGCCTGGTCTCAACGCCGACCTGGCCTCGCGCATCGTCAGACATCGCGAACGATTCGGTCCATTCCGCGAGAGACCGGATCTCCTGACCGTCCAAGGCATGAGCGAATTGATTTACCGCAACTGCGCCAGTTTTTTGCTGATTCCCGACGGAATTAACCCGCTGGACGACACCCTCATCCATCCTGACTACTATTACGTGGCCGAAAAAATGGCCGCCTCGCTCCATATCCCGCTGGATAAACTGATCCGCAACGTCAAAAACGTCAAGAAACTCAATCCGAAGAAGTTCCTCGACAATTTCGTCGGACTGCCGACCGTCTTCGGGATAATGAACGAGCTGCGCAAACCGGCCGACGTCAAAAACCGATCCTTCAAACCCCTGTCCCTCGAAGACGAAATTACGGATTTGAAAGACATCAAAGTCGGCATGCGGCTCAAGGGCATAGTCAACAACATCACCAGCTTCGGAGCCTTCCTCAACTTTGGCCTCCCCATGAACGGGCTTCTTCACGTCAACAACATGAGCGAATCCTTCATTCGTCACCCTTCGGAAATTTGCGCCGTCGGCCAAACCGTGACCGTTTGGGTTCAAAGCGTCAATCCCGCCAAACATCGTCTGGAACTGACCATGATTCCGCCCGACAAAGACGAAGAGCTCAACGAACTGCTGGCCTTTTTCCAAGCCCAGATGACAGAGCCAGTGGAAAATGACGACGTTCCGATCTTCAGCTCCTCCAACGGCCGCTTTTCCGGCAATCCTGATTGGTTGGCCCATTCAAGGAGGACGAACCGCATCAGGATCACTCAAGGCCGGAAGAAAAAAGCCCAAAACGACGTCTCGGCGGCCCCCTCCCAGCCGACGCAGACAGATGCCCAGCTTTCGCCAGACGCGGAGCCGGAGACGTCCCCTAAAGACCCTTCTGATCATACGCCAGAATAATCGTTCTCTTTGACGAAACCCGGCCGTCCCGTCCCCATTGGGGCGAGACGGCCAGGCAATCGGGACGCTTATCGCGCCCTCCAATTCGGACAGACGGACATTCGGATCACGGCGGCCCTAACCGCCATAGAAGGCGCCAAGGCCTATCCGGACGCCTTGGCTCATCCCCCGTCGGAACCGGACTTCCCTTATGTCGAACAGAGCTTTTCCCGCCAACTTGCCTTTAGTCGATAAACGTTCCGGATGGACTCCCAAAAACCGTCGCCGCCTACACGCCCCCGTCCAAGCGTTCATGAACTTCGCCCTAGGCCGGCGCCTGGCGGAGCCCGAGCAGGCCCTTGGAGAAGCGGGCGGCCAGCGGGCGTCGGCGGACCTGGCCATGACGGCGCGGAGTCCGTCCGCTATCCCCTGATTTTTCCCTTGGCCGTTCCGGCCATGTCCTTTGACTTCAAACTGATATAAAAGCCTCTACAGAAGGCGGCCATAATTGCCCTAAAATGACCTGGATCTCGTTTTTTCGAGCCTTC
>JAIRTO010000069.1 GCA_031254895.1 Deltaproteobacteria bacterium | reverse complement strand
TGTAAATGCATGCATAATAACGAATATGGAGAGATCGACATTTTTGGGCCATGCTCCTGTAATGTAGCGAGGAAAAATTATGCCCACGGTCAGAAAAATTCCTGAAACGCAGGATAATGTCGGTGGACTCCAGTGGGTGCAGTACCCTAGGAAAAAAGAACCTATAAAAAAAGGACATGTTATGAACAGAGTCTCTCTCTCATTAATGGGCAAATGCGTCGACACGCATGCGAGGACAATAAAGCAGACTGCGATAAAGGCTATGGCATAAATCTTATTTTCATATGTCCGTGTCGTCCGTTTTGCTCGCTTTGTTTGAACTGCCCGCTTTGCTGGCGCCGTCAACTGCGCTTGCGATATGGTCGTTGCTTGCCGGCGTCTGGCCGGCAAGGCGGAGCTTGACCTGGCGCCCAGGGCGGCAGGGGGCGTTTCGCGCGCGGACAGGCCGTCGAGACGTTGGCTGGAGCCAAGCGGCTGTTCCGGCCATGTTGGAGACCAAACCTCGCCAAATCATTTTTGGCGAAGCATCTCTTCTCGCAAATGACAGCCTGACTTTCAAACCCAAAAGGGGTTTCACAAAATGGAGCCCTTTTTTTTGGGTTTGGACAATTGTTCGAACATGACCTACAAGGCCAGTTTAACCCAAGGGCGCCTACATTGACAAGCAGAAGACGGCGGCGCAGAATGAAGCGGAAGCGCGCGACGAAATCGTTCGCCGCGCCAACGGGAAAGGAGGAGAAGCATGATGAGGCGGTTTTCCGCTTTCGCGATCATTGGTTCGTTGTTGTTGACCCTATCCGGATGCATGAATTTCCTCGCCTTCCCGGATCTCGGCGACACCTCCAAAAACGAAGCCGTCGGCCGAACCTGGTTGGGCGCCCACGTCGGCGATCTCATAGAAGCCTGGGGAGTCCCGGGCGGTTCGGCCCTTGAAGGAGGATCGACCGAACCGGGCCGGCGTCATTACTATTGGGTCAAGAGCCATAGCGAAAGCACGGGCGGTCACTGCGACTACGACCTCAGAGGCGCCGTGACGAAATGCGCCCCGTATCAGAGCTGGGAGTACAGATGCACCGAGCGTTTCCTGGCCGGCCCCGACGGCGTTCTCGAAAACTTCGTGGCTTACGGCGATTGCGGATATTTCGGAACCAGGCCGTCGCGGGACGAGGGCGGGAACACGGGAAGGAGCGAGTGATGCGCGGAACGGCAGTCTTGTCGATCATCTTGGTCATGCTCTTGGCCGCGTCAGGTTGCGCCGGCGCCTTCAGCCGCAACGTCGGCGCCTACCGGTCGGCGATCTACAGTTGGTTGGGTCGTCCGGCGAGCGAGCTGGAAGCCGCCTGGGGCCCGCCGAACAAGGTCGAGAAATGGGAGAAAGGCGCGATGTACACTTGGGCTTTTCCTCTTGACCCGACCAAGGACAATTTTGACAAAAAAAGCGGTCGACGCTACGACGTCTGCCTGGCCGTCATCATGACCGACTCCAGCGGCCGGATCAGCAGCTTCAACCCAAGTCCGGAAATCGAAACAGAGGCCATCGGGTGCGGCTTTTTGGAAAACGGTCCGCCCAGCCGTCCCCTGAAGCCGAACTGACGGAAAGGGCCTGGGAGATCCGGTTCGCGTGACGGTTCGCGAGACTGGACATGGCCGCGAATTTCGCGGATTGACTGGGGATCGCGGGTCGAATCGGAGCGCCGAGGCGAATGAGTCCATTGTTTCGGAATGCCGTCGATGTGGCCGAAATCGTGAAACGATGGCGAAACAAGGAGGCCGGCGACGCCTCCGCGCCCGCGTCATGAAGACGCGGAATCGGCGTTGATCGCGGCTTGCGTCGCGCAGTTCGCAGGCTTGTCCCGCGATCGGTTTTCACGTCAAAGACGCTCAAAGGACGTCGGACGAGCCATGAACCGCTGACGAGTCGGCGGTCATGAGCCCCTCTTTTTTGCCTCTATTAAATCCCTTCTCAATTATTACAAAACGTAATGACATTAAACTTATTAATTCCAGGGACGCCAGTTTGGCCTTTTTTTTGCTCTTAGGAACAAGACATGTTCTTCTTCTGAGAACAGCAGCCAGAGCCTTGCCCGCAGGCAGCCGCGACTTCTGCCCCAGACCCATGCCCTCCCCTGGGAACAATCAAGGCCGGCAAGGCCGCAGGCTAGGGGCGCTGGTTGTCCCCTTGCGGCAGCGCCTTTTGGGGGGACAGGCGAGTCTCACCATATCTCCGCCAGCACGTCCGTCTTGCCCACGATTCCCGCAGCCAGCCTCTTGACCATCGGATACTCGTCCCCGTACCTGTCGTCATAACGCCTGGACCCGATCTGCACCTTGGCTCGGTTCAGAGCCTTGGCCAGAAGCTCCCGCCTTCTCGGCTCGTTTTTCTCGCTGGGCTCCTCCGTGAACTTCTCGCATTTGCACTCGACGATGAACGCCGTCCCTGGATTGGCGGGGAGCAGGATGTAGAAACTGCCCTCCGAATCGGAGTCCTCGTAGACGACATTTAAATGCATGGCCTTGAGGACTACGAAAATCAAGGCGTGACGGAACCCTTCCACTGCCGGTTGTTCCTGGAGGGAGATCCATCTCAGGATCTGGCTGAAGGCCTCCCCCAACGCGACCGAATCGAAGGCGCCCAAGGCGGTCCTGATTTTGGCCGCCAATTCGGTGATGGTCTTGACATCACCCTGTCCGGTCAAATATTTCGCTATATTCGCGGCCAAGGCCTCCTCGACCTCAAGGTTGGGGCTCCTGAGGGAAAAACTGCCTTCGCCGACACGACGTTCGATCGTCAGACAGCCGGTCTGGAAGAGCAGGGGGGTTAGCCACAGAGCAGTCACGTCTGCGGGGCAGAGGCAGAAATCGTCCAGG
>JAIRTO010000048.1 GCA_031254895.1 Deltaproteobacteria bacterium | reverse complement strand
ATTTCTTATACATTCACTTTTTATTATTATCTTACTTACATTTATTGACATATTATTTTAATCCTAATGTTTACACATAAATGCATTACAAAATATTTCCAGATCCTGACGACGCTTTTATTTGTCTGTAATATTGCCTTTACATGTCTCCGTAGAGAACGCCTTCGCCATTTTTTGTCGCGGGGTTCCGGTCGAAACGCGCCCTAGCTTTGAGGCCGCAGGTTCAGCGGGCTTTCAAGGCGGGATTTCGTCCGGAACCGCCGTCATTTTATGGTCGGCCAATGCTTTCGATATGGACTTCAGTCTTGAAATATCACCAAATTCAGTTATACTTGGCCATATTATTAGACGTTATCCTTGGCTTTCAGTTTGCTGCATTTGGGCCGGGTCATGTCAGGATGAACAACTGTCGCATTTATTGACGAAATATTGAACTAACTGCTCCTTTTGAATTGCCTGTAGCCCGAAAACTCCTTTTAATAGGTAGAAAAGTATGAAACAGCCGAACAGTTCCTTCAAAACGGACGCAAACGAAACCAAGATCACCCCGAACGTCGAATTGACAGTCTCAGCCGAAGAAGTAAAAAAAATCCACAAAACCCTGGCCCTGACCGTGGACTCTTTCGCCCTCCTTTTAGGGGTCAGTCCCTCTTCGATTTTTCGCTATGAAAACGTCGGCTCCAAAACCTATCAGCAAGGTCCTGTCGCCAGGAAACTGTGCTTGTTGTCGTTTTGGCTCAAAAAAGACAGCTCCTTGTTCACCATGAAAACCATCCTAGCCGGCGAAGGAGGACTGGCCATCCTGGCCGGTCTTTTGGAAGCCGGCAACGTGCTGACCCATAACTCCTTCGGAGAGTCGACCGGCGCCGACGGTCAGACCGTTCCCGCCGCCCGACCTTCCATCGAAAGCCTGGCCGAACGAATTCTCCGAGCCTTCTATCAGGACGAGCCATTAATTCTCACGCCGGATCAGAGCGAAGTCGATCCCAACGACCGGGCCACCCAGATAGAAAACGAAGCCAGAATAATGGAAGCCGAAGCCCGAAAGCTGGAAGCTCAGGCTCGGAAGCTGGAAGCCCAAACTCGCCTTAAATCTGCTCAGGAGAGCGCCAATTTTTGACCCGGCCTTGACGAACGCCCCTTCTCCCCGCCTTGAATCTCTTTCTCGACGCTTACCCGCGCCAAGTTCTTTCATTTTTGAAAAAAATAGACGCCTCCGCTCCAAAGGACGCTTCCTTTGAGAGCGTCCAAGGACGCGTCCTCAAGAGCGTCATCTGAATCGGCCAAGGGCGAGTCATCGAGAGCGTCAACTGGAGCGGCCTTCCGAGGCTGGAGGGCAACCGCCGAAAGGAGCGAAAGGATTCCCTACGGGAAGTTTCGGCCGCCGAAATGAGCGGACGGCAAACTAACGACAAACGAACGACGAATAGGCGAATTTGCGAACTTCGCCAAAGGCGACCTTAAAGACCCTCAAGATCTTCGCGATCGACCAAGAGATTCCATTCCTTGATGAAACGGCCGTCTCGGCGGCGCGAACGCTCCAAATAATGGGGTCGGGACGGTTTGAGGGCCAAGAGCTTTTCCAGATGCCTTTCCGTGACGCCAAGCTCTTTGATCCGCCCGCTCAGATATAGTCCAGCCTTGGCGGCGGTGGTGGCGTTGTTCAAGGCCTCCACGTACTCGATCAAGGCGTCCAGATCCAAATCGGCCGTCGAAGAGAGCAGCTTTTTGGCGGCCGTCCAACCGCCGGACAGATCGGGGCGAGCCAAGACGTCGACGACCGTCCTCTCCAAACTGGACACCGGCAAGACGACATCGCCGATTTTTTTCTCCGCCGCCCAGGCCCGTTGCAGCCCTCTTTTCACCAAGGACATGGGAAACTTGACGCCTTTGTAGACCCGGCCGCTAAAACTAATCCGGGGCAAAGGTCTGACCGCCGAATAATACGTCTCTTCGCCGGCGTCTTCGACCAAACCATGCGCCTCCAGAGCCGAGCGATGAGTGATGACGGCGTCGGCGGTCAAAGAGGCCGCCACCAGACGATGGTCGACTTGAAAATCTTGAGTCTCGACGCCGTTCGGCGTCGAGACGAACAGTCCTCTTCTGACCATGACGACCCGACCGGAACGCCTCAGTCGCGAGACCAAAGCCTTTCTGGACACCCCTTTGTTCCGAGGCTCCGTCGCCAGGAATTCGTCTAAGTCGCTCTTGGCGAAAACGGGATTCGCCGCCAAGAATTCTTCAAGCGTCATGCTGAAAGACTCCCTGCCAAAAGGCGCCGCCCAAAAGAGCGTCTGGACGCTCCAGGCGGAGGTAAAGTTTTCGTCCTCTGGACAAAAAAAGGCCCAAGACGAAATTGTTCGTCTTGGGCCTTCAGATTTTTCTGATCAGCTCTTATTCAACAGTTTTTCCGTCGCTGGCGCGACCGGAAACGACGACGCCTCGCCTATGTCTCTTCCATGGAAAAACTTTGGCTGCGCCTTTTTGGAAATTTTAAAATAATCGCCGGCGAACGGAATGTCAACCTTTTTTGAAATAAAGAAACGACGAAACGAAGTTTCAAAAAAAGAAGCCGTTAGCCCCTGCCGACAACAGTTTTTGGGCGGCTAAAAAGGGACGAAGGAAGAGCGGCAGGGCCGCTTTTTCAGCCATCGGCCCCATTTCCCTTTCAAGTCATCGAGCCCATTCCCCTTTTCAAGCCATCGATCCATTCGCCCATTCCCCAATTCAAAAATTCCAAAATGCCCAAATTCCCAAATTCCCAAATTTCTCTCTGGAGCCGTCATCGCCCCCTCCCTTCGCTTTGGCCAGGACTTGTCCGTCCCCGGAAACTAAAGGCGCTTTTTGGGCTTTTTTCGAAGCTTTCCCCCTCGGGGCTTTCCTTCGGCGCTTTCCCCCTCGGAGCTTTCCCTCGCGGAAGACACCAGGCTTTCCCTCGAGGGTTTCCCTCGAGGCTTTCCCCGTCGACCGAAGGGCCGAGGCGTCCGCCGCTTCGTTTGGCGAAGTTTACGCCCAAATTATCCGACCTCGCCGACTTTTCGAAAACCTTCGTCCGTCGTCCGGACAGGAAAAGCTTTTTGGTCTCGTCGAAATCTTCCTCCCCCTTGGCGCCTTGAACCAAAGGCGACGAAAGGGCGCCAAATTTGCCATAGCCCGCCTCATGCGTTACAATATGCGACTAATAACTTGACTGCGGGCCAAAATTATCCCAGTCCAAACATCTCCGCCGAGGTGACGAATAGATGCGTCTCAATGATCCCCTGGACAAGAATTTCGATTTCAACGCCGCCGAGTCCCGCCTTTACTCCGACTGGGAAAATCGCGGGCTGTTCATAGCCGATCCCAAAAAGCCAGGACCAAAATTCGTCATAGTCATTCCGCCGCCCAACGTCACCGGCAACCTGCACATGGGCCACGCTCTGGACGTGACCCTTCAGGACATCCTGACTCGTTACCGCCGCATGAAAGGCGACAACGCCCTGTGGCTTCCGGGAACCGATCACGCCGGCATCGCCACGCAAAGCGTGGTGGAGAGAAATTTGGCCGAAAAAGGCGTCACCCGTCACGACCTGGGCCGGGAAAAATTCGTGGAAAAGGTCTGGGAGTGGAAAAAGGCTTACGGCGGCAACATAGTCCAGCAGCTGCGAAGACTGGGCGCCTCCTGCGACTGGTCCAGGGAACGCTTCACCATGGATCCCGGCCTCTCCAAAGCGGTTAGGGAAGTCTTCGTCTCGCTCTACGAAGAAAACTTGATCTATCAAGGCGAATACATCATCAACTGGTGCCCCCGCTGCCATACGGCCGTCTCCGACATAGAGGTGGAGCATCAGAACAAGTCGGATCATCTGTATTATTTGAGATATTGGGCCGACGATCTGCCGCCCCTCATCGTCGCCACCACCAGACCGGAAACCTGCTTCGGCGACGCGGCCGTGGCCGTCAATCCCGCCGACCCGCGCTTTTCCGCCTATAAAGGCCGTCAGGTCAGAATCCCCTTGACCGACCGTCTCATCCCGGTCATTGAAGACGACTACGCCGACATGGAATTCGGGACGGGCGCCCTGAAAGTCACTCCCGCTCACGACCCCAACGATTTTCACATCGGTCGAAGGCATGACCTGCCCGTCGTCGTGGCCATCGACGAAAACGGTCAACTGACGGACGCCGCCGGCTCCTACGAAGGCCTGGATCGCTTCGAGGCCCGCCAGAAAATGCTGACGGAGCTGGAGGAAAAGGGGCTGTTGGAAAAAGTCGAGCCTCTGGAGCATTCCGTGGGGGTTTGCTACCGCTGCCGGACGGTGATCGAGCCTTTCATCTCCAAGCAGTGGTTCGTTCGCACCGCCTCTCTGGCGGCCGAAGCGGCCGCCGCCGTCCGAGACGGACGAACCAAGCTGGTTCCGGCGACCTGGGAAAAGACCTATTTCGACTGGATGGACAACATCAGAGACTGGTGCATCAGCCGTCAGCTCTGGTGGGGCCATCAAATCCCGGCCTGGCGCTGCGTTTCCTGCGAAGCGACTACGGTCAGCCGCGAGGATCCCGCCGCCTGCCCCAAATGCGGAGGCGAACTGATTCAGGATCCCGACGTTCTGGACACCTGGTTCTCCTCGGCCCTGTGGCCCTTTTCTACTTTAGGCTGGCCGGAAAAAACGGAAGATCTGGCCCGTTATTTCCCCACCTCCGTTCTGGTGACCGGCTTCGACATCATCTTCTTCTGGGTCGCCCGCATGATGATGATGGGTTTGAAGATGATGGGGGAAGTCCCCTTCGAGCACGTGGTCCTCCACCCTCTGGTCAGGGACGTCCACGGCCAGAAAATGAGCAAATCCAAAGGAAACGTCATCGATCCCCTGCTCATCATCGACAAATACGGCGCGGACTCCTTCCGCTTCTCTCTGGCCGCTCAAGCCGGCCAAGCTCGGGATCTTAGAATCGACGAAAAAAGGATCCAAGGCTATTCAAAATTCGTCAACAAAATATGGAACGCGGCCAGATTCGTCCTCTCCGCCGTCAAAAGCGACGTTACGGCGACGGCTGGCGCCGCCGTTCAGGCCGAAACCGTCCCAGATCGCTGGATCAGGAGTCGGATGAACGAGGTGACGGCCCAAGGACGCGCTCATTTGGAAGAGTTCCATTTCGATCGCTACTGCGATCTGATCTATCAATTCACCTGGTACGAGTTCTGCGACTGGTATCTGGAGCTCATCAAGCCGATCCTCTACGGCCAGGACGAAGCGGCCAAAGACAAGACGGCCGGCGTCCTGACCAAAACTTTCGCCGAGCTTTTGAAGCTGATTCATCCGGTCATGCCCTTCGTCACGGAAGAGCTGTGGTCCAAATTCAGCGACGACGGCTCCTTCATCATGACCTCCTCTTTCCCCGAGGCTAACGACGCGGCCAAAGACCCGGAGGCGGAAAGACTCGTCTCGCGGCTTATGGACGTGACCAAGGCCGTGCGCCAGGTCCGCTCCGACTTCGGCCTGCCCCCGTCCGTCAAACTGTCCCCCATGGTCATGACCGAAGACGCCGACACGCGCGCCTTGCTGGAAAGTCAAGGCCCGCTCTTGTTGAAACTCATGGGCGCCGACCAGTTGACCTTGGCCGGCGGCGAAGAGGAGCGCTCGAAAGACTCCGCCTCCAGCGTTCTGGACTGGGGCCAAGTCTGGACTCCTCTGGCCGGGCACATCAATCCTTCGGCGGAAATAAAAAGATTGTCCAAAGAAATCGACAAGCTGAACGCCGACGTCAAAGCCGCCGAAACCAAGCTCGCCTCGGAAGAATACACGTCCAAAGCCCCGGAAGACGTCGTGGCCGAAACCAGAGAGCGTCTGGAAGCCATGCGCCAAAGGACCATAGCCTTAAGCCGGGCTTTGGATTTGGTCAGCCTTTTGTCGAACGGCTGACGTTTCTCCGAATCTTTTTGGCCTAATTTTTTGTTTTTTGGCCTTTTTGGCCTATTTCCAACTTCCCGGCTTCCCGGCTTTTCCGGCCTTCCCGGCGACCAGACTCGCCCTCTCTGGAGCCGGAACAAAAAAAACCGACTGAGGGCCAACGACAAGTCCTTCAGCCGGCCTTTTTGGCCCCCCAAAACAAAACGAGCGCTCCCGCCCGCTCGCGCTTTTTATAGGTGGCTCCCTTGACGAACTATTCGGCCATCGAAAACGCCTCTCATCTTCTGGCTTTGGTTCGCCTGGCCTTAGCCGAGGACAACCCGTCCGGCGACGTGACGACTTCTCTGACCATCCCGCCCCAAACCCGGGGAGAGGCGGCCGTAAAATGCCGATCCGCCGTCGTCGTCTCCGGTCTCGCCCTGGCCCAAATGGCCTTTCTGGAAACGGATCCGACCCTAACCGTCGTGACGGAGGCGGCCGACGGCGACTGGCTCGAGCCAGGTCGGACGCTTCTGACCGTCTCAGGCCGAGCCTCTTCCATCCTGTCGGCGGAAAGGACGGCCCTGAACTTTCTGGGGCGCTTGTCGGGCATCGCCACCCTGACCAGACAATTCGTCAAACTGGCCGAAGAAGCCGCCTCGAAAAAGGGCCTGCCCGCGCCGAAAATTTTGGACACCCGCAAAACGACCCCAGGACTCAGGCTCGTCGAAAAAGCCGCCGTCCGGCACGGCGGCGGACGCAACCATCGCTTTTCCCTTTCGGACGGCATATTGATCAAGGACAACCACATCCAAGCCGCCGGTTCGGTCGGCGAAGCTCTAAGGAGGGCCAAACTCTCCGGCCCTCACCACCTTAGAGTCGAAGTGGAGGTGGACGATCTGGACCAGCTTCAAGAAGCTCTGGAAGCGGGCTGCGACATAATCCTTCTGGACAACATGACCCCGGCCCTCTTGACCAAAGCCGCAGAGAAAACGAACTCTTTTCACGCCCCCGGACCAAGGCGCACCTTGCTCGAAGCCTCCGGAGGAATCAATCTGAAAACTATTTCCGAAGTGGCCGTCACCGGCGTCGACTATATTTCAGCGGGGGCTTTGACCCACTCCGCGCCGTCGGCCGATCTCGGTCTGGACTGGACGTAAAATGGCTCAACTCGGCTACAGGGTGATGGACACCCAGATCTTCAATCTAAATCTTTCCGTCTACGCCAGCTCGGCCTACATCGTCGTCTGCTCTCTGGTCGGCGACGGCGTTCAGGCCACCCTCGAGGCCATAAGAACCCGCTGGAACGCCGACGAGGCGGAACTGCAAAAAGCCTTGAAGGAACTTGGGCGGTGGCAAGTTCTGGAATGCAACAAGAACCTCGAAGGTCAATCGATCTACGCCCCCAACCCCGCCTCCCTGTGGCGCCAACCGGGAGATCCCCGCTAAGCGGCAACTTTTTTTTGGTTTTCCTTTCGGGTTTCCTTTAGGATTTCCCTTTAGAACTTCTGTTGACTCGGCCGTCCGTCATAGGCCAAACCAAAATTAACCAGGCCAATTTAGGCCGGAGCGAGGGCCGGAGGGTTCCGTCCGGGCGACAAAAGACCCTGGAAAATCGCCCAAGCCCCTTCGACTATGGCGACGAGTCCCCAAAAAAGAACGCCCTGACGCCATTTTTTCCAACATGGCAAAGCTGGTTTAGACGCTTGTTCGAGCGACGGTCCGAACGTCTGCCGGCTTTATTTTTTTGGTGGCGGTGATTTAGTGGAAAAAGCCTACGACACGTTTCTGCAAACCGTTGTGACCGCCAAGCTGGCCGCCCAAAACGACGAGCTGGATCCGTACCGCTACGAATGCGCGAATTGCGGCGAAGAGGTTTTCGTCGCTGCGGCGAACAGCTCCAGCGTCATTCCGCATTTTAGACACCGCCGCGGCAACAACGACGTCGAATGCGAGAACTATTTTGGCCACATCCAACCGGACGGCGCCGACCAAAGAGAGCTGAAAAGCCAAAGCGACCGAGCCGAAGGCTATTTCGACAAAAACACGGCCATGTTTTGGCTGGGGATTCGTTACGGCGAAGACGAACTTGACATATATGAAGAAAACGGAGCCTTGTTGGAGCTCAAAACGTCGACTCGAGAACCGGCCTTCTTCGCCATGTCCATCAATCGCCTCAATTTCGCGCCAGACGCGCCGACAATGATTCCCCTGGAAAAGTTCTCTCCTGACTATTATCTGTCCAACTCTCTGAACGGGAACAATCGCAAGCTTCCATTTTTTCGATCAAATGACGTCGGCGCTCCGACTGTCTTCAAAATACTGGGGCACGACAGCGATTACAAAGCCAAATTAACGCGCGGGGCCTCCTTATACGCCAACGTGCCGTATCTCGTCATTTTTAGGATCAAATCTCCAGGCGCAAACGAACAGGCCTTTCCCGAAGAAATAAGAGTGGACGACTCTTTTCATTTTGAAACAATGGACAGGTCGTTTTTGGGAATGGCTGTAACGATCGAAAGCCTGTCCAACCAGGCGAAGAAAATTGTCGCCTCTTGGGGATACGGCTTGGAGGCCTCGGAAAAATTGACGCTTCTTTGGCCGCCAGCCGCCGTAATTGACGACGTTTATGCGGTTTCTTCCGATTATGCCTATATATACGCGAGCTTCGAATTGAAGGCGCATGGCAATGTCAATGTTCGCCATAACTGCGTCAGCCGGATTGACGAGACGTCAGCCAGGATCGCCGTCAACTCGAGAGTTAAAATTTTTAAGAAAAACGCCGAGATGCTGATAAGCAAAAGAGCTCGACCGCCCGCCGCGTTTGACGAGCTATCATGCGCCGAGAACGCGGCCAATTCGTTCCAGACGCCTGACGACGGCGGGTCGCATTTTATTTTCAATCGTTCCGGCGTGAAAGCTTTGAAATGTGGACAAACGGCCGTGCTGACTCCGCGAAGCTTGATAAAGCATTATCAAGGGCGCTATTGCCTGGCTAAAACCGCCTACCGCCCGCCTGAAGAGCTAATCGGGGAAGACTTGCTCATAGACGTTCTTGGCCACTTCAAAGGCGACGTGAAATTTGACGAAACCATTTTAAAGCGCCCGGTGTCCGACGAAGCGGTTTTCCAATATCTCAAGAAGTGCGAGGCGACCGGCCTGATAAACGCTGCCGTGAAACGATTAATTGAGGAAGGCGAACTATGAGCTTTCTCCAGAAATTATCAGAAGGTGAAATCCTTTACATATGTTCCAAAATACCACTTGACTATTTTCACATTTACTTTACTAAGCAGCCGAGACTTTTCGCAAAAATTAGGCCCGGGTTTCGCCCGTTAAGCATAAAGAGTCAAACGCAAGCCAGCGAATTGCTTTTCAAAGAGCGCAACAATAAAATTATAAACAGATTTATAGAAGAATCCATCCAAATAATGATAGATCAAACTCAACGAAAAATACGAGACGAATTAAACGACGGGAACAGCGAAGATCTCGCCTATTATCGCACTTTACCAGACTCATATTTTGCCCAAAATGTGACATTATATTTTAAATTAATAGACAAAAACCATTCTGAAGATTATATTTCGTTACTAGCCGCTGTAACGGCAGATTCTCAAAAACCTCCCGTATCATCTGAAAATTTCAAGGAAAAGATTAAAAATCTTGAAGAAGAAATTACACAATTAAAAACGAAATTAGCTTCAATCAAATCCAACTGTAAGAATTTTGAAGCTAAACTGAAAGAAAAATCGGCTGTAGTTGAGAGGCTAAACGATAAATGTGCCGAAATTTTGCCGCTGCAGACTGCCGTTCGAACTGCCGAAGCAAATGCCGAAACACTTAAAATTAAATTGCAAACAAAGAACGATCTTTCAAAAGAATATGAAACGCAGTTAACAACAATAAAGTCTGACCGCGACCAACTGGAAGCGCAGTTGGCGACATTGAAAACTGACCGTGACCTGTTGCATACACAACTTGAAGATGAACTGAAAAAACAACGATCCATTACGTTGGTCAATCAGCAAGAGGCGAGAAAAACAAAGGCTCCTATTGACATTGACGATTTTTTGGAAAATTTGGAGGGCAACTTTATAAACGTTGGCCTGCGTAGTTCGGCAGAGTATTACGCTCTTTTATTGATACAATTAAGGCATATTTTATTTCAAGGAATGCCGGTGGTTATAAACAAAGCTTCAGGTCTGGTTTTAATGAAATGTCTTACAAATACTATTTCAGGACATCAAAATCCCCACCTACTCTCTTATAAAAGTGACGTTACAATCAATGATGTAGATTTTTTTTTATTCTCTGATGAAAGAATAGTCTGTTTAGATAACTTCATTGGTAATTTTAATGAATTAGAATTAATACCATTGTTTTACAATCATAAAGACAAAATTATATTCCTTACACTAGCCTATGAAGGAACATTAAGATATATTTCAAAAGAGTTTTGGCTATACGCTCACTACCTAAACGTAAATAGAATCGTCTCTTTCTTCTCTTGCCCTGAGCTCGAACAAAGGCCGTCCCTAATTGAAGAGAGCTCTTTCGAGCCTCCGAAGACAATCGCCAAAACTCGTTATTCCAATTTATTGGGCGACATTCTCGACGAATTGGGTTTTCCTAAAAATGTCAATAGCCAAAGATGCGCCGAAACGACAGACGAACAGAGTCTATGCGCCGCGCTAGCCTTTGAGATTTTGCCTTATTGCACGGACGTTCTGCGGCTCTCGCCCTACAATGTTTCTGAGCGATTCCTCCAGTATGCGGGCGCCGCCGGCCGGTGCCCTTCCAAAAATCTGTTTTGGGAGTGGTTCAAACCATGAACGACATATTGGCAGCGATGTCCGCTGATATGCATATTGATCGAATCCAGGGAGAAACGTTGGACGATTTTGCTTACAGGCTCTGCTATTCCGCGCTTGGTCAGTGGTGTCTTCACCTGGCGAGGAGCTCGGAAGGCGGAGTCGCGGGAACGTCGAAACACACTCAAACGGCCGCGCTCAACGAATTGATCCTGAGATATGCCGAGACGTTTCCGACTCTGGCCGACAGATTCGTTCAGCCGAAGAGCTCTCGGCCGAACTTGGCGGTTCATGTCCGGAAGGCCTACGAGGAGACGGGCTATCTTCTCGTCGACGAAAATAACAGAATCCGTTTGGCCAATTACGGCCGAACGCTGTCCATGGGCGATTCGGCTTTATTTTTCGGTCTCCCCGAGGCGGACTATGCGGTGAACGGCCTGGGAGCGTTCGTCCGTTCCGCCGGGCGCGACATTTCGACGCGCGACTTTCTGATTAGAGACGACTTGTCTTGGGAGCAATATTTTCAGTCTCAATTTGATATTATTGACTTTTACGACCGCGAAATAGATATTGGCGAGCTTGTTTTTTTTGACCCATTGTCAAAAAGCCCCCCTTCGCAATCTTGGTGCAGAACCTTAACGACTGATTGCACTCTCGCCCGAAACGGCAAACTAGCACTCTTCTACAGAGTAATGCGCTTACCAAACGGTTCTTTGCAATTTTCGGACGAAATGACGGAGCTTCAAAATGACAGTTTCACTTCTTACGAATATAGGCGATTGTACTTTGCGCTAAAGGCGCATTATAAGACTCCGCATAAAGCCATCGTTAGCAGGAATGACAGTTCGCACTCCACCATCCGACTCGACGTGCATTTGCCGAACCGCGAATATTTCTATTTTCTGCTCATCTCTTGGCCAATTACCAACGCATTCAACAAAGTCAATTTTTTATTCAAAAGCGACTTCATTTTTTATGTTTGTAGGGCACTTTCAAATCTTGGAATCGAAGTATATGAAGGGGGACAAAAATGCATAGTCTAAAGGGAGTGCAGCAATATTATCAAGCAATTCGAGATAGACTAAAGACTTATATTAAGTCTGACTATTTGGCAAATAGTGAAACTCTGCTGCTGTACGTTGAAGAACTTTTGGGCGAACAATGCTCTAAATATACAAATATTGCTCGTGAGCCTTTTATAGAAACTTCAACCGCCTATAAAAAGATATCTAATGGGATATCAAATTCCTTGCAAATCGAGCAAGGATTAAAAAAATTTTTTCATAATCTTTCAAAAAATAATCTTGGCATATACCCTGATCCGTTTGAGCATCAAGTCCAGTCAATGGAGTCTTTTCTATCCGGCAAAGACATATTTGTATCTACTGGAACAGGCTCCGGCAAAACGGAATGTTTTCTGTGGCCTATTATCGCTAAGGCCTATACTGAAGCTAAGAACAACCCGGCTACTTTCAAAATGGAAGCAGTGAGAACTCTAATCATCTATCCTATGAATGCTTTAGTATCTGACCAATTAGCCAGGTTCAGAAGAATCATCGGAAATGAGCTTTTTATCGATGTTTTTGTGCAAGAAACTCAAGCTTCGCGAATACCGCATTTCGGGATGTATACGAGCAGAACGCCATATTCAGGTAAAGCCAACAACGAAAGCAATCGAAAATTAGCTGTCACATTGCGCGACAATTACATTGTTGATGAAACTAACGATGAAAAAAGTCGGCGAAAGCAAGAGAACATGATTGACGGGCTGAAAAGCATCAACAAATACCCAGCCAGATTTGGGCAAGATGGACTTAAGATTTTCCTAGAAAATCTTGAAAATAATATTCACAGACCTTCTCCATTTGACGCAGAGTTAATAACTCGTTTTGAAATGCAGGAGTGTCCGCCGGACATACTAATTTCAAATTATTCAATGTTAGAATATATGCTAATGCGTCAACGTGAAAGTAATATTTGGAATAAGACAAAATTATGGCTTGATGAATCTATACAAAATAAACTACTTATTGTTCTTGATGAAGCGCATATGTATCGAGGATCCATTGGAGGCGAAATTGCGCTTTTGCTGGAGCGCCTCTTCCATCGGCTTGGAATAACTAATGATAGAATTCAATTTATTCTAGCCACTGCCAGTATGCCGCAACAAGAGAAAAAAGCTATTAACGACTTCTACTCTGGCTTAACCGGAAAAAAACCGTCTTTTTGCGAATTTCTGTTTGGAGCCAAAGAGCTTGCGGTTACTGATTTTACAATTAAGACTGACATAAGCTCATTAACGTCGATTGACTCCAGCCAAGCCGAAAAAAATGATGTGGCCCGGAGAATCGCCGAATTCGCCCGCGACGTCTTCCAAAAGGATTTGCCTGACTCCCTTAGCCAAACTGAGGCCCAAGAGTGGCTTTACGATAATTTGCCCTCCTACGAGGCGTTCGTATCATTGAAAAACTTTTGCAGCAATGGGGCCAAATCTTATAGCTCGATAAAGCGCCATTTATTTGCCGACTCTCCTGACGCCGCCAAAGCTCTGGACGCTTTATTGGCTATAGTTTCGCTAGCCTCAAAAGCCGGAAATGTCTTATTTCCCGTGCGACTCCATATGTTTTTGCGGGGTCTTCAAGGCCTATACGCTTGCTCCAACCCAAAATGCGCAAATGCAAAATTTTCTGAAAGCGAAAGACTGCCTCTTGGCCGGGTCGTATCAATACCAAAAGAGAACTGCGATTGTGGAGGAAAATTGTATGAGCTTGTAAATCACAGAAAATGCGGAGCTCTTTATTTCAGATGTTTTGCTCAAAAAAAGCAAGGAATGCCATATTGGCACGTATTCCCCACACGAGGGTTAAGCGGGGATGCAAATTCCCTAATTGAAATGTTGCTGTTTGTAGTCCCGCTAAACTATCAAAAAAGAAAGAATGACAACATAGGTTCCCTTGATCCGTTTACGGGCAAATTATATTTGACTCGTCAAGCTGATGACGCATTGATGACAGTTATTTATAACGATCAATTAAGTAAAAATACCAACTCCTATAGCTTTAATGTCTGTCCTAAATGCCAAAAAATGATGCCTTTACAAAAACCAGTCGATCTGGCTACAAAAGGAAATGTCCCTTTTTATAACTTGACAAAAGCTCAGTTTGAACTTCAACCACCAAAATCAAGCTTTTGGAACCAGGGAAAAAAAGTTCTGCTGTTTTCGGATTCTCGGCAGAACGCCGCCAAACTCGCCTTGGACTTGTCAAAATCATCCGATTCAGACGCTTTCTTGCAGTCCGTCATGCTCGCTTCTCTTTTATTGGAAAAAGACGGCAAAGAACACTCTTTGGCGGATATGTATCCGGCTTTTTTGGATGTTTGCCTCCAAAACGGTCTTTCGTTCTTCAACGGAAAAAGCAAGGAAAAATTTGAAAATGACAAACGTTTGTTTAAGGACAAACAATCCAGATTGTTAAAGCGAGGCAGAGCCATCGACTATTCGCAATTTGGCAACGATTATCCGACTCCGCCTGAAGCTTATTTTGAACAATTGCTTTCCTTATTTACGGAAAGTCCACGTTCCATCAAAGACGTCGGCCTTGGTTTTTTAGCCCCTCTATCTTCAAACCTCGAAGATTTTACCTATGATTTGGAAGATTTAGGCTTGACTGCGGACAAATCGACTCTCTTTCCAATTCTCGTTTTATTATTCTGGGATGTGATGGATGACAGGGTCGCCCTCGGAGAAACCATTCACGACGATGTGAGAAAAGGACTGCCTGGAAGAAGCAAAAATCAAATATTTGGGCTGGGCTTTGAATTCAAGAAGGAATTAGACACAAAATTGTATCAACGACTTCGAGCTCATCTGAGTCTTGACGATAATTCCGCCGTGAAGTTTGTTAATAAAACTAGAGATTTATTTTTCGCTTCTTCAAACAACAATCGTTTCTATCTTAAGCTTTCGGCCGTTAAAATTGAATTTCCGGATAAAGATTTTACCTGGCTCCGCTGCATCAAATGCGGTAAGTTGTCTCCATATAAATTAGGAAACTATTGTGGAGCTTGTTTTGACTCTATGGAGCTTGCATCTATCAAAGAAGATGACCTATCCCGCTTCGATTTTTGGCGAATTCCCGCTTTGACCGCGATTTCTAAGCGTGAGCGAATTCACACGATTAACACGGAAGAGCATACTGCTCAACTTTCGCATAAAGAAATCCGCAGCGACACTTGGAGTCCAACGGAGAAGTACGAGATGCGCTTCCAAGACATCAACGCAGGCGAACAAGGTGAAGATTCAATTGACGTGTTAAGTTGCACGACGACAATGGAAGTAGGCATTGACATTGGATCATTGACTGCCGTAGGTCTTAGAAACATACCGCCTATGATAGAGAATTACCAGCAAAGAGCTGGTAGAGCCGGACGCAAAAATGCCGGAATATCTTCTATTGTCACATATTCGTCTGGGGGGCCGCATGATAGCCATTACTTTCTTCATCCAGACGAAATGATTTCCGGTTCGCCTCGAAAGCCTTGGATTGATCGCGATAATCTAAAAATTAACCAACGTCATGTAAACATGCTCGCTTTAAACGGCTTCATGTCTTCCAGCGACATGATTTCGAAATTTGACGGTCTGTTGGATATAGGCATTATTGATTTCTGCGAAAGCTATGGCGAGAACTTCATTGAATTCGCCAAGACCATGAAAATGTCGACGGATACCACTATTTCTCAGTTTCAAGCTATTTCCGCGAATGTGTCGTCAAAAGACAAGCGCGACGAATATATTAACAACGACAAACAAACGCCGGCGTTCGACGTCTTTTATCGCAACGGATTTATCCCTTCATATTCGTTTCCTAAAGATGTCGTAAGGTTTTATGTGGAAAATAAGCTCGAAGGCAGGGCGAATGCACGAAGAAGCATACTTTATGCTCCAGAAAGAGATATAGCCGTTGCCCTGAACGAATATGCTCCTGGCCGTTTCGTCACCATCGATAAAAAGATATTCAAGAGCGGCGGAATTTACGCCAATCCAAGGCCAAAGGGATTTGAAGCGAATCAAGCCGAGTTCTACTTCCGCAATAGCGACTATTTCCGAGACATATGCATTTGCTCCGAATGCAACTGGTTTGGTTTGGAGCAAGATTCCAAAGATAAATCAAACTGCCCGTATTGCGGGGCATTCATAGTGAATAAAAAGATGTTGCGGCCTTGGGGTTTTTCTCCCGCCTTGGGCGAAGAAGTTAAATATGAAGATGGGAACGAACAATACACCTATGCGACCGCTCCATATTACTCGTATGTGCCTGAAGACACGAAAATGGACGTTTACGCGGGGAGCAAAATCCGTTACGTCAATCTTCCTGATCGGCATGTCTTGACCGTCAATATGGGAATAAACAAGCAAGGCTTCAACGTCTGCCAAAAATGCGGCGGCGCGGAAGTGGCTGTGACAAATCCTAAATCTGTCTTTGCTTTTCATCAACCTTATCATGACAACCGTCAGCGTTGCCTCCATGAATCTACTGTAGAGAAAGGCATTTATTTAGGGTACGAATTCCTGACAGATATGTTTATGCTGGACATATCGTTCGACTCGACCGAACTTGTCGCCAACCGAGATGAGAATGAAAAGATTATTCTTCAAGCCGCCGCCACAACTTTGCACGAAGCGCTAAAGAAAGCTGCGTCGCGAGTTCTTGACGTAGATTATAACGAAATTAGCGGAGGTTGGCGGCCAAGAATAAAGGATGACGGGGATTCTCATCTGGAAATGTTCTTCTACGACAATCTATCTAGCGGCGCAGGATATTCGTCTCTTATAGGGTCAATTCTTGGCGAAGTGATAGAGCACGCTAGATCGATACTTTCCGACTGCGAATGCGCGCGCGCCTGCAAAAATTGTCTGGACAACTTTTGGAACCAAAGGAATCATCAGTTGTTCGATAGGGAGTTAGGGCTGCAACTTCTGAATTACGCCACGAACGGAACGTTGCCGGACGAGTACGACCAAGACGCGCGGCAAGCCCTTCTAGCCCCGCTTCTGAAAATGATTGACGACGACAAGGAATTGGCTGAACAAAACAGGCCCGTCGCCTTTAAAATCTGGCCGGCCATCGTCAAAAAGCCTGAGAACGATTCCGGATTTTTGCATTTGAATCCCTACGATTTGACCGACTGGCTGCCCAACACGTTTCTGCTTTACAAGAGATTGGTCGCCAAAAAGAAAAAAGGCCCTGATCGCCCCTGAAGGCGTCGTTCGGGAGGCGGCTCCAAAGATCTCCCAAAACTTTCATCTTCGCTTTTTTGGCGTTATAATTTTTAAAACTTGCTCAACTTCGACGATGCTCATTAATGACTGCAACCTTAAAGATATGGCCAGCCGCAAAAAGAAACATGTGACAACAGGAGACATGTCGGATTTTAGGACTTCTTTCCGCCCGGTTGACGCTATTTTTAACCCTAAGCGCCGCCGATTCTTTTTTTCCGACGGCCAGACCAGAGAACGAGCCTTGGCCTCAAGCCAAGGCCGAAGGCCCTATTTGAGCGCTGACGGCGGCCAGCAAAAAGACTTTCTTACAACCTTCTTCAGCAAATATAAGATAATTCTTTGTGTTCAAATTTTATATCAAAAGATTTAGTTTCTTATATATATATGTATTTGTAACACTCTTCTTTTTACTAATATTTAATAAGCATTAAAACTATACTTAAACTTACCAAGACAATATTGTATATTTAAATATAATGCTTAAATTATTTTTAAACGCAACATTTTCTAATTTATTATTATGATTATATGTTTATCTATTAGTATGTTTTTTTAACTTTATAGAACTATTCTAAACCAGTATAAATCTTCCATATATCCGTTGCCTTCCCCATCAATACGTGGTATTGTAGACGACGATTTGTCCTCAAAAGGAGGAAAAGCCGCCTGGAAACGCGCTTTTGGCGTCGGCCCGGGCGGACGTCCCCGGCGGTCGTCAACCCCGCTGGCGTTCGCCTATTTGTCGTTGGCCCATTGTCTTGGGCAAAGGGCGAGGGCGAGGCTAACAGAGACTCTGGCCCCGTCTGACTGGCCTGGATAGGGCTGCCGAACGAAAAAATAAAAAAACAAAAAAAACAAGGCCAGAAAAACAGGGACGGAAAACATGGATCAAACGACCATTTTTTCCTCCCTATTTCCAGCGGCCTTTTTGAACCGCAAACGCGCCTGACCGAAAAACGCTTTCCTTCAACCAGTTCGACATGCCCTGAAAGCGCCTTTTTTCTGCCAAGATCCTTAAGAGCTTCTTTATTTTCATTTATATCCTTTATGCCTGTCGAACAAAATTATTTTTGATCCAAAGATCAAGGAAAAAAACTTTTGGTTAATTTATGAAAACATTTAATTCCATTTCTTTGTCGATCTGTCTGGCCGTCTTTTTTTTAGCCTTTCTTTTTCTCAACCAAGCCGGGCCGGCGGCGGCTCAAGTGGGAGTCAGCCAGAATCAAGCCTCGCCCCAGACCAGCGCGCTCCCGGGCGAAGATCAGGCGGAACTGAAAGCCATCTTGAAGCCCGCCCGTTTCGACGAATCCGATGATAAAATAGAGCTGGTCGTCTTCTTCTGGTACGGCTGCGGCTCCTGCCGCGCCACTGACGACACGACCGACATGTTCATCGATTCTCTGCCGCCGGACGTGAGAGCGCTCAAGCTGCCGGCTCTGTTCGGCAACAGAACCGAGTGGCAAGCTCACGGCAAGCTCTTCATGGTTTTGGAAGCCTTGGGCGCGGAAGAGAAGCTGCGGAAGCTGACTTTCGACACGGTGCAAAACGTCAACAATCCCTCCGCCCGGGGCTATTCTCTTTTGACCCGGGAAGCTCAGGAAGCCTTCGTCGTCTCTCAGGGCATTTCCAAGGAGGACTTCAACGCCGCCTACGACAGCGCCGCCGTCAACGACAAAATGGCCAGAGTCAAAGCTTTTCTGGACAATTCGGAGCTAGACGCGGTTCCGGGCATGGTCGTCAACGGCCGCTATTCGTTTTCCTTCATTCCGGGACCGGCCTATTACCAGCTGGCCGAAAGACTCATCAATCAGGAAAAGGAGCGTCTGGCCGGAAAATAACCGCCTACGGCCGATGAACGAAGCGAACCGCCTTCGGCCGACGAACAAAGCGAACCGCCTTCGGCTGACGAACAAAACGAACCGCTTTCGGCCGACGAACGAAACGAACCGCCTTCGGCCGGCGAACGAAACGAACCGCCTTCGGCCGGCGAACAAAGCGAACCGCCTTCGGCCGACGAACGAAACGAACCGTCGTCGTCGGCGGCTGGCCGACGAGCGGAGAGGAGCCCGGTGCCCGCCTTCATAAATGACATAACGGAAGCCTTTTTTCCCACTTTGGGCCGCTGGCAGGATCAGAGGCCCTTGTGGCTGGCCGGAGGCCTGGGAGCTCTGGGGCTGGAGATTTTTTCCGTCCTGTATTTCCAGAGCCATCTAGGTCTTTACCCTTGCGAGTATTGCGTCCAAATCCGTCTGGCCATGGTCGTGATCTTCGCCGGGGCCATGTTCGCCGCCGTCTGGCCGAAGAGCCTGTTTTTCAAGCTCGTCGGCTACGTCGTCTCCATCGGCGGGGCGATATGGGGCCTCCTTTTGTCGGCCAGACTGGAAAGCATCAACGTCCACGCCCTTTTCACCCCCAACTGGTTCACGCCTTGCCGCGTCGCCAAAGTGACCTGGCCCCTCGGCCTGAAGCTGGATCAGTGGTGGCCCAAACACTTCCGGCCCGACGGCATTTGCGGCGAGGATTCCCAGTGGTTTTTCCTGGGCTTCTCCATGACCCAGTGGCTGATCCTGACGTACTTGGTGATTCTAGCGGGACTATTTCTGATGTTCGCCTCTTTTCTGCTCCAAAGCGGAAAAAAGTCGGCCAGGCTTTCGGCCGAAAACTGAAAGTCCGGC
Organism: Deltaproteobacteria bacterium; assembly: GCA_031254895.1. Classification (GTDB taxonomy): domain Bacteria; phylum Desulfobacterota; class Desulfarculia; order Adiutricales; family Adiutricaceae; genus JAIRNQ01. The sequence goes on along the minus strand of JAIRTO010000048.1, from coordinate 8,743 downwards.
TCGTTGCAGCCCCTAAAATCTCCGAGACGGGAAGCCTCAGAGGCGAAAAGCTCCGAGACTGGACAAAATCCGAAAAATGACCTCCCGTCGACGCCGGTCCGACGAAGACGGAACCAAAAAGGGAGCCTCTCGACGCCCATTAAGACGGCGACGAGAGGATCCTTTCAATATAAGCGACAGAACCCCGCGACGGCCCGGCCGTCTCAAGAAAACGTCACAGAATGAGAAAATTAAGAAACTTTTCGATAGTCGCCCATATAGATCACGGCAAATCGACCTTGGCCGACCGGCTGATTCAGGAAGCCGGCCTAGTCGAAGAGCGTCAGTTTCATGACCAGATCCTCGACAGCATGGATCTGGAGCGAGAAAGAGGCATAACCATAAAAAGCTCGGCCGTTTCTCTGCCCTATACGGCCCCCGACGGCCAGGAGTATCGGCTGAATCTCATAGACACCCCCGGGCACGTGGATTTTTCCTACGAAGTCTCCAAGGCCTTGGCTTCCTGCGAAGGCGCCCTCCTGTTGGTCGACGCCGCCCAGGGCGTGGAAGCGCAGACCATGGCCAACCTCTACGCGGCCATGGAGCAAGACCTGGTCATCATACCGGTCATCAACAAAATCGATCTGCCCGCCGCCGACATCGAAATGGCCAAAGAGCAGATAGAGAACGATCTGGGACTGGACTCCGACGAGGCGGTCTTGTGTTCGGCCAAACAGGGACTGGGCGTGAAAGACGTCTTCGAGGCCATAATCCAGAGGATTCCCCCGCCTGAAGGAGACCCGTCGGCCCCTCTCAAAGCTCTCGTCTTCGACGCCTTCTACGACTCGTACCGAGGCACGGTGGTGGCCATCCGCCTCTTCGACGGAACTTTGTCCGCCGGAACGCAGATCCTCCTGATGGCTTCGGGCGCCTGTCACAAAGTCGAAGAAGTGGGCCTGTTTCGACTCAACTTGCAGCCGGCCGAGACCCTCTCCGCCGGCGAGGTCGGCTACGTCATCGCTGGCATAAAGACCTTGTCCGACGTGGCCATAGGCGACACGATCACCCGCGCCGACAATCCGGCCTCGGCTCCCTTGGCCGGCTTCAAGACCGTCAAGCCCGTGGTCTTCTCGTCCATCTATCCCGTCGCTTCGGACGATTACCCCTCCCTCAGCGAAGCTCTGGAAAAATACAAATTGAACGACGCCGCCCTCGTCTACCACAAGGAAAGCAGCGCCGTCCTGGGGCAGGGCTTCCGCTGCGGCTTTCTCGGGCTTTTGCATCTCGACATCGTGCAGGAGCGACTGGAGAGGGAATTCGATCAATCCATCGTCATGACCTCGCCCTCGGTCAAGTACAAATTCACGCTGAAAAACGGGACGGAGCTCGACGTGGACAATCCGCAAGACTATCCCGACCCGGCTTTCATCGAAGAATCATATGAGCCTTACATAAAAGCCTCCATCTTGGCCCCTGAACGCTACATCGGCGTCATCATGAAGCTCGGGCTCGATCGACGCGGCGGCAAGTCGAACATGCAATACCCTTCCCCCGGCCGAGTGGAAATCACCTTCGAGATCCCCTTGGCGGAAATCATTTACGACTTTTACGACAAGCTCAAATCCGTCACTCAGGGCTACGGCAGCTTCGACTACGAAATTCTCGACTGGCGGCCGAACAAACTGGTCAAAGTCGACATTTTGCTTAACGGCGAAAAAGTCGACGCGCTCTCGTTCATCGTCCATAAGGATCGGGCCCGCGCCAGGGCTCTGACCATGTGCGAAAGGCTCAAAGACGAACTGCCCCGTCAGCAGTTCAAAATAGCCATCCAAGGGGCCATCGGCGGAGAGATCATCGCCCGCTCCACCATCAGCGCCTTCCGCAAGGACGTGACGGCCAAATGCTACGGCGGCGACATAACCCGGAAAAGAAAACTCTTGGAAAAACAGAAAAAAGGCAAAAAACGCATGAAAATGGTCGGCAAGATCGAAGTGCCCCAAAGCGCCTTCATCGCCGTCTTGAGATCCGACGACGACTGACGGGCGAAAAGGAACCTTGGCGATAGAAACGACGGAGCAAGGAACAGCGGCGATAGGGACGGCGGCGCAAGGGACAGCGGCGACAGAAACGTTTTTTGGCCAGCAGAACTCCTCTGACCCCCAAAATAAAACCTTAATCGCCAGTCTTGGACTTTTTTTCCGCTGGGACTACAATGGAGGAGTCTCTTGACCCTTGCGGCCGTCTTGAAGGAAAATCGCTCTCGCGGCGGCCTTTTGGCCGCCTTTTGGCCGGCGACCAAAAAAAAGCCAGAAGACTCGTTTTCGAGAAATAGACGGCCAGGGCGAGCGAGAGTCTTCCGGCCCTCGCTGGCGGCCCTCGCTAGCGACCCTCTCTGGCGGTCTTCGCGAACGATCCTTGCTAGCGTTCCCCGCAAGCGGCCCTCCCGAAACGCGCGAACCGAGCCAAAAAACGTCCAAAAAAGGCGTTTCGTCGCCCCCTAAACATAGGCTGTTTTTTTCGCCTGCTGCGATCTGATTCATGAGGTTAATATGCGAACGCCGACGATCTTGAAGTCAGGTTGGATCCAAAATCGGTCTCCTGCGGAGCGGGCCGCGCTCGTCGATGTGGCCATGGGCCGCCGGAAAGCCGATCTGGTAGTCAAAGACGCCCAAGTCTACAACCCGTACGAAGGGACTTTTCAGAGAGGCGACCTGGCCGTCGCCGAAGGCAGAGTGGCGGCTTTAGGCTCGTATTCGGGCGAGACCGAGATCGACGCCGCCGGGCGCTATCTCATCGCCGGCTTCATCGACAGTCATGTGCACATAGAAAGCTCCATGGCCTCGCCGCTGGAATTCGCCAAATGCGTTTCCGCTCACGGCACAACCGCCGTCATCGCCGATCCCCATGAAATAGCCAACGTTTCCGGACTCGACGGTCTTCTTTGGCTTCTGGACGCCTCGGAAAATCTGCCCATCAGCGTCTACGTCATGGCGCCGTCCTGCGTCCCGGCCACGCCCCTGGAGAAAGGCGGGGCCACGCTCGGCAAAAGCGACATAGACCGCCTGATGGCCCGGGAAAGGGTTCTGGGCCTGGCCGAAATGATGAATTTTCCGGGGATAGTCGCCGCCGACGCCTCCGTTTTAGACAAGCTGACCGAGGCGCCTCTGGCCGACGGACACGCCCCCGGGCTGACCGGTCCAGCTCTGGCCGCCTACATCGGGGCCGGCATCTCCACGGATCACGAATGTCTGTCCGCTGACGAAGCCCGCGAACATCTCTCTTTGGGACAGCGCCTTCTCCTGCGCCAAGGCACGGCCGCCCGAAACTTGCTGGATCTTCTCCCGGCCGCGAACGCCTTCAATTCCCGCTTCTGCCATCTGGCCACCGACGATCGCCACGCTCAAGATCTGGTTCTCGACGGCTCGATCAATCATCTGGTGGCTTTGGCCGTCAGGGCTTCCGAAACCGCCGAGAGCTCCATACTGAACATGGCCACCTTAAACCCGGCCGAACACTATGGCCTTAGGGACTACGGAGCTCTGACTCCCGGCCGGATAGCCGACATGGCCCTCTATCCGGATCTGTACGATTTCAGGCCGAGCCTGGTCTGGAAAGCCGGGCGCGTCGTCGCCGAAAACGGCCGCTCGACCTTCTCCGGCCGGCTCGCCGACGACTCGGCTCTGCGCGGCACGGTCAAACTGGGTTCGCTTAGGGCCGAAGATCTGGCCGTCCGAGCGACAGGCGACAAAATAAGGGTCATAGGGGTCATCCCCGGCCAGATAGTGACCGACGATCTGGTCATGACCACGGAAGCCGTCGACGGCTTTTACCGCTCGGATCCGGACAAGGATCTGTCCAAGCTGGCCGTCTGGGATCGCTACGGCGGCGAAAGCGCTCCGGCGGTGGGCTTCATCTGGGGCCTGGGACTCAAGCGAGGCGCCTTGGCCTCCACCGTCAGCCACGACTCCCACAATCTCATCGCCGCCGGAGTGAACGACGAGGACATGCTCGTCTGCGCGAAAGAGCTGGCCCGGACGGGCGGAGGACTGGCCTTGGCCTTGAACGGCCGCCTGCTCGCTTCCCTTCCTCTGCCCCTGGGCGGGATCATGAGCGACCAGCCCATGGCCGAGATTGCCGCCGCCTTGGACAAGCTGAGGTCGGTCGGCGGCGAATTGGGCTTCAGCCATGATTTCGATCCTTTCATGACCTTGTCGTTCATGAGCCTGCCGGTCATCCCCAATCTTAAGCTGACCAGCCGAGGGCTCGTGGACGTCGCGGCCTTCGAATACGTCCCGGTCGTCTTCGACTAGACTTTTTTCTTTGGAGCAAACGTCATCTCATGATTTCCCTCATGATTTCTCTATTGAAGCCGTCGTCGTTTTGGCCGACGCCCAAACCGTCGCCGAAGTCGTCACTAAAGCCGTCGCCGAAGTTTTCGCCGGGGCCATGGACGGCGACCGCCGGAGTCGGCCCATGCCTCTGAGACTGCCTAAAATATCCGAAGGACCTTGGCGAAAAGAGTATCCCTTCCCTTCGAACTTTCTGGAGCTAGGACCTGACCGGGTCGTCCATTACGTCGACGTCGGCCAGGGGCCTCCGGCGGTCATGGTTCACGGCAACCCCAGCTGGTCCTTCATGTTCCGCCGCCTCGTCAAGAACTTGACCGGCTTCCGTCGACTGGCCTTGGACCACATAGGTCTGGGGCTGTCCAGTCGGCCCGCTTCCGGCTACGGCTTCCGCCTGCAGGAGAGGATAGACGATTTCGCCGCTTGGATAGCCAGCCTCAATTTGACCGAGCCGATGCATCTGATCGTCCACGACTGGGGCGGACCCATCGCCTTGGGCTGGGCGGGGCAAAATCCCGAAAAGATCGCCACCCTGACCATCATGAACACTGGTCTTCGGGCGCCGGCGAATTACAGCCCTCCGCCGCAATTGGCGCTTTTCCGGCTGTCCAAGGCGCTAAGGAACTTGTTGGCCGTCAATTTCAATCTCTTCGCCGGCGGAGTCGTGCGATTCTGTTCCGTGAGACCCTTCCGCAAACTGGCGGCCGAAGGCTCCCTGGCCCCCTACCGTCTCCCGGCCCACCGGGAAGCTCTGTCCAGATTCGTCGACGACATCCCCATAAAGCCGACTCACCCTAGCCGTCAAGCCTTGGCCGACGCCGACAGACGCTTCGAGCGCCTCGCCGACAAGCCGACCTTGTTGGCCTGGGGTCTCAAGGACTTCGTCTTTTCGCAGCCTTTCTTCGACGATTTCCGAAGACGATTGCCGAACGCTCGTCTGCTCCCCCTGCCCCGAGCCGGACACTGCCTTCTGGAGGACGAGCCGGAAACGGTCTTCGAAGCGATCAGAAGTTTGACGGCGGATTATCGGGCGCCTAGCCTGGCGCTCGACGGAACCTCGGCGGCTTGAACCCGAAGAAAAACCAAAAGCCCTTCGGAAATCCGCCCGCCGGGACCGCCAAAGAAAAGAGTCGTCGCGAAACTTGAACAGCCAAAGCGTTAAGCGGCTGAAAAAAAAGGTCATTAATGGACACCAGCACAAACAACCCGGAAGAATCCCGCAATTCGGAAGAATCCCGCTTCAACATAGCCTCCCTTTTGACCCAGGCCGTTCGACAAAATCCGGACAAGCTCGCCGTCGTCAACAAGCGCGGGCCTGACTGTCTGGGCCGAACCAAGCTCTCCTACGCCCAACTCGACGAAGACTCCAATCTGCTGGCGCGGGGCCTCTTGAACAGCCCTCTGCAAATCGGCGACAGAGTGGTCGTCATGGTTCCCCAAGGCCCGGATTTTTTTGTGGTCATTTTCGGCCTGTTCAAAGCCGGACTTGTGCCGGTCATGGTCGATCCGGGAATGGGCTTGAAGAGGATGCTTTCCTGTCTGGCCGAAGCGAAGCCACAGGGACTGGTGGGCACCAAGCTGGCCCATATGGCCAGTCTGATAATGCCCCGCTATTTCGCCGGCATAAAGCACAGGGTGACCTTAGGCCGGACCTTTTTCTGGGGCGGCGACAGTCTGGCGGCTCTTTTGACTCGCTCCGGCCCGGCGGAGAACGCCGAACCGGCTCCAACGCTGGCCGACGACCCGGCCGCCGTCCTGTTCACTTCCGGGGCCACCGGCCCGGCCAAAGGGACCATCTACACCCACTCCATGTTCAGAGCCCAAGTCAAGCTCATCGACGAAACTTTCGCCTTAGGCAAGGACGGAGCGGATCTCTCCACCTTCCCTCTGTTTTCGCTGTTCACCTCGGCTCTGGGCCTGACGGCCGTCATCCCCAACATGAATCCGGCCAAACCGGGCTCGGCCGATCCCAAAAAGATCATCCAGACCATCAACGAAGAAAAATGCACCTCCATTTTCGCTTCTCCGGCTCTGTTGATGCGCCTGGCCGGCTACGTCAAGGACAACGACCTGAAATTCCCCACTCTCAACCGAGCCATTTCGGCGGGAGCGCCCATACAGCCGCAAGCGGCCATAGACTTCGCCAAGGCCATGGCCCCTGGGGCCAAATTGTCCACGCCCTACGGGGCCACGGAAGGCATGCCGCTGACCAGCATTGACGTCGGCGAAATCGCCGAGGTGCGAGGCATGACCGAGCAGGGCTTCGGCATGTGCGTCGGACGCCCCTTGCCGGGTCACAAAATGGCGGTCATACCTCTGACCGACTCGCCCATGAACTCCTTCAGCGAAAGACAAATACTCCCGATGGGGGAAGTCGGCGAATTTGTGGCTTCCGGTCCGGTGGTGGCTTTGGAGTATTTCGAAAGGCCGAAAGAAACCGAGATGAGCCTGGTCAAAGGCCCGGATCAGAAGACTTGGCGGCGCATGGGCGACTGCGGCTGGCAGGACGCCCAAGGCCGGATGTGGTTCTGCGGACGCAAAAGCCAACGGGTGGTCAGCGGCAAAACGGTCTACTTCACCATCTCTTGCGAAGCCATCTTCAACAACCATCCCAAGGTCAAACGCAGCGCCCTCGTGGGCGTCGAAACGCCCGACAAGACCAAGCCGGTCATGATCATCGAACCTATGGAAAGAATGACCCCAAAACAATGGGCCGTCCTGGTCGAAGAGCTGCGGGCCTTGGGCCGCTCGAATCCGAGAACCATGTCCATAGAATCGTTCTTGTCGCATCCCGGCTTTCCGGTGGACATCCGTCACAACGCCAAAATAAACAGAGAAAAGCTGGCCAAATGGGCCAACGTCAAGATCCATAAAGTTCTGCCGGTCGAATGACGGACTTGCTCCTCCCTTTCCTCGTCCGAAAAAAAAACCCGCCAACCGCCTTCGCCTCAAAAGAGCCTTCGCTCCTTTGGCGGACGAAGGGATCATCTTTTGGGCTAGTTAGGGGTCGGCGGCGACAAAGGCCATAGCCGGCCGGAGTCGGCCGGAGTCAGCCGAAACCTGCCGCCGTTTTTTCAAAAGCGAGCCGACGGCTCGCCTCTCTCGCCGTCCCGCCAATGCTCCGGCGGCGCCGCCATCTTTCCCGTCCAGCCGACATTTTTGCCGCTCCGCTCCCTATTTCCGACGAAATCCGAATCTTTTTCCTTTCAGGCTAAAATATGGTCAAAATGGCCTTTCCGTACCGCATCAAAGGCGCCAGTGGCTCAAAAACCCAAAAAATGTTACCATATCCAAGCCATCAAGGTCAGGATCGCCATTGCCGATTTCAAGGAGGAGCGCCATGCAAGGTTTACCCAGCGACGGCCAGGATTTCGTTTCAATTCGCAAGAAATCTTTACTTTACGTCGACAAGACGGAGTACATCCACAAGATCATCCAACCCAAGGGCAACCTGTTCCTGTCGAGGCCCCGCCGTTTCGGCAAGTCGCTCCTTTTGGGGGCCATGGCGGAGGTTCTCAAGGGCAATAGGGAGCTCTTCAAGGGGCTATGGATAGATGCATCCGGCTATGATTTCAAGAAACATCCGGTGGTGAAGCTCACCATGACCGGGAAGTCAGATACGAAGGCGGAGTTGACAGAGACTATCGTCGCCGAATTGCGAAAGGCTGCCAAGTTCAACGGACTCGACGAGATCGAGGGCAACAGCCCCGGCGATATGCTAAAAAATTTAGTTGATGCCCTAAAATCCTTGGTCAATGAGCGGGTCGCCGTCCTCATTGACGAGCACGACGCACCCATCCAGTCCCAAATCCACAATGTTCCTCAGGCCATCGAAAACAGCAGGATCCTGCATTATTTCTATTCAGCCTTGCAAACATTGGCCGACGACGACCAGCTCCATCTGCTTTTCGTCACCGGGGTGACAACGTTCGCCCAAGCCTCCATTTTTTCGGGCTACATCAACCTGAGCGACCTGACCATGGATCCGGACTTCAACGGGGTTTGCGGCTTCACTCTGGAAGAGTTCGACGCCTATATCGCCGGCTATCTCCCCTCCATTCTCGAATGGCGGAAATCCGAAGGCCTCGCCGAATCCGGCGTCGCCGTCCAAGACTTGAGGGAGCAGATCCTTCGCCACTATGGCGGCTACTCCTGGGATGGGGAAAGCCGCGTCCTCAACCCCTACTCGCTGGTGCAATTCCTTGACGGAAAAGACTTCGAGCCCTTCTGGTTCAACGCCAGCGAGCCGACCTTCCTTTTGGAGCTCATCCGGCGGCGCCCCCAACAGTATTTACGAAAAGGAAGTCCCGTCCTGGACGAGAACAGCCTCGGCCCTGCGGATGTGACTCCTCTGTGGCTAACCCCCCTGCTCTTCCAAACCGGCTGCCTGACGATCGAACGTCGTGTCGGCGAAGGCC
>JAIRTO010000250.1 GCA_031254895.1 Deltaproteobacteria bacterium | reverse complement strand
CATCTCCATTTTCAGTATAATGTTCATCACAATATTCGGTATACTTTTCAATTAATTTTACAATTTGTGGATATAATTTTTTCGCAATTTCCATTTTCGGTTCAAGTTCTTTTCTCATAATTTTCCTCGAAAAAATTTATTTTCCATTATATTCCAAAAATTTTATATTGTCAATTAATTTTTATAATATTTCCGATAAGTTCAAAACCAATTGCGCATAACTCCCAAATAGACGAACTTTTTCTGCTCATGCCGGGCAGCCCTCAATCAATTGCCCTTCCTCTGTCGCAAGTATTTTTCCACATGAAAAGCGAACTTGTTGAGCGGGTTTTTCTTTTTGTTTTGAGTACTTCCTGACCATGCCGTTCCGCCGCCTTCCGGCTTTGCCGACGTAATTTGGAACTGCGATCATTTTCTATCATCAACGCCTCCGAAATACAACAGCCAGGAAAAATGCCGGCAGGGAAAAAGTTCACGCGCTCTCCCGCAGACCTTATTTTTGTGGAAGCGCCCCGGTTTTGCCATCACTCGCATCCCTCGCATCATCGAATCGCAAGTGGTACAAGCGACGCGAGTGACGCGCCATTGCCGGAGGTCCCGCAAAATTCTTAAACGGTTGCGGGTCAAAGGACAAGTCAAGCCCGACGACGACATGGCCGACAACGACGTCGCGCCGCCCATCGAAGCAACGTCGCGGCTCCATGTCAAAGTTCTTGCTGTTCAGCGCGTGATAGCCGTTGTCCGTAGCCCAAGCCGCGTGCCGCTAATTTGGTTTTATCGGATTGACGCCGCCGCGCTTTGCCCGAAGTCTGCAAGCGAGACGCGGCAGTAAATCGCCGTCTTTCGTCTGTTGTCCATAATCCCATCCTTTCCCGGCTTACAGCCGTGTTGCGGTGTCCGTCCGTTGTGCCGCAACGCCGTGACCGCCATTAAAAATGGACTTCCGATTAAGAAGTCCATTAGAGCTTATCAGCAAAAAGGACAAGTTCGCGAGTTTTCGGCCGTCCGGCCAAAGGGCTAGTTCGCGAAACGGCCGAACAAGCTGACCAGACAAACGACAACAGTCTGACATGCGACTACAAACCGGCAAACGGCTCCCTTAAATGCGGAGCCGCAACTCCTCGTCAAGACGCGAAAGCCTCTCCCGCTGGCGACCAAACGCCCGAACCGTCTTCAGCTTCTTCGCCGCGACGGAGATCGAAATCTCTTCGAGCAATTTCTTTTCGCTCTGATGCAGGCGGAAACGAGACGGCTCTCTCAGGCGCGAGAGAAAATAATGCCCGCCCCTTCGGCCTCGCGAACTTCGAGAAGAAAAAAAACTGTTCCTCCTCTGGACTTTGGCCGACGGCCACCCGTCTTGTTTAGGAGTTCCGAACAGCTGGCGCCGCGACGTCCAAGGGAGCCGAATAATTTGAAAAGAAGCTTGTTTTGAGCTATCATGATTTCGGCTTGGGGCTTTGAAAGGGTCTTTAGGACTCTTTCCGCGTCTTGAAAACTTGTTCATCTCGGCAGCCGCCCCAAGTTTTTTTATTGGCATTGTCGTTTTTCGGCTTATTCGCCGGGACGGATTGACGAGGCCGTCATTTATGAGGTCGTCATTGACGAAGCCGTCATTGACGCGGTCATCGAAGTCCAGCCGTCATTTAAGCCGCCCAAATAGAGGTTGTTTTATTGTCCAAAAATAAAAGCTTTTCGGAAGAAAAGGAGCTCGTCGGCGGCAAGAGCTCCGGGGAAGGCTCTTCCCAGTCCAGCCAAGTTCAAGGCGGCAGCTTAGCCGATCATGACGGCGATCAAGCTCCTGACCATATGCATGAGCATATGCCTGATCATGCGCATGATCATTCTCATGATCATTCGCGCGGAGGCTCTCCCGCCAAAAAGGACGAAACCGGAGGCTCCGTTTTGGTTCTGCGGCCAAACTCGGGCATTTCCGGAGACATCATGGTCGCCGGGCTGGCCGCTCTCGTTTCCCTTTCTCAGACTGAGCTGGACGAGCTTCTGGCCGACTTGGGACTGTCCGACCTCATCGGCCGGGTGAAGCTGGGGCCGAGGACGGTCGACGGCATAGCCGGACAAGGTCTTCACGTGGATCTGGCCCCGGAAAAAGTCCACAGAACTCTGGCTGACGTCGAAAGGTTTCTGGCCGACTCTCGTTTGACGGAAGGCGCCCGCGAACTCGCTTTGTCGGCTTTCAGAATTCTGGCCGAGGCGGAAGGAAGGGTTCACAATCGTCCGCCCGAAGAGGTTCACTTCCACGAAGTCGGCGCGGTGGACAGTCTTTTGGACATAGGTCTGGCTTCGGCCATCTTCGACAGGCTGGCCCCTTCCGTCTTCGTCTCCGGCCCTCTGCCCCTTTGCGACGGAACCATAGCCTGCGCCCACGGTCTTCTCTCCTCGCCGGCGCCGGCCGTTTCGGCTTTGCTGGAAGGAGTCATGGTCTGCGGGCTCGACAGCTATGGCGAAACGGTCACTCCTACGGGCCTGGCGCTGTTGAAAAGCTTCGGGGTCATCTGGGGCGCCTGGCCGACCATGACCGTCGAAAAGCAGGCTCTGGCCTTCGGGACCAGGATCCTGCCCAAAGTTCCTAATGGGGCCATGTTCGCTTTCGGTCGGCTGAACAAAGTCTGACCGGCGAACCGACGGAACGTCAAGACGATCGGACTATTTTCGGCGTTTTTAGCCGGAAAGGCTTGACCGAAATAAAAAAACGGGTTGCCAATATGAGCGAAAGACTGAAGATCCGCGATCAGGCGGACATAGAAGAGGCCTTGCAGAAGATGGCCTTGGAGATACAGTCCGGTTATCCTGACATTCCGGCTCTGATAGGCATTCGCCGCGGCGGCGTTCCTCTTTCCGAACAACTGGCCGACATTTTGGCCGAATCTCTACCGGAAAGACCGCTTCTCGGGGTGGTCGACATAAACCTTTACCGGGACGACTGGACCATGGCCCGCTCTTTTCCCAAAGTCGGCCGGACGGAAATACCCTTCAGCCTCGAAGGCCGCCGGGTCGTTCTGGTGGACGACGTCCTCTACACGGGGCGAACCGTCAAGGCGGCTCTGGAAGTTTTGGGAGAATTCGGGCGAGCTTCCAGGGTGGAGTTGGCCGTTCTGGTCGACCGTGGTCATCGGGAAATGCCCATCCAAGCCGACTACGCTCCCTTTGCCATACCTACCAGGGCCAAGGAGATGGTGGAAGTGTCCTTCGATTCGGAGGGCCGAGGCGAAGGAGTTTTTTTGCTGAGAGCGTGAAGCCGACGGATTCGTCCGCCAGGCGAGTCGCCGTCGAAGCTGGCCGCCGACGCCGGCTTGAAAGCGGCCGCCGAAAGACCCTTTGAAACAGCCGTTGATCTTGCGGCTTTCAGCCGGACAATCGTCATGTTTGGCCGTCGTGCTTGGCCGTCATGCTTGACCGTCATGCTTGACCGCAATAGGCGAAGTCGGCCACTCTTTCGCGTCGAAGTTCGAAGGCATTCGTCCTTTTCGCTCGTTTCGCCGTTATTTTCGCCAATTCTTCTTTTTGGCGATCTGGCGTCATTTCTTTTTGCCGTCAGGCGTTTTTTCCTGAACGTGATCCTCTTTTTTTTCGCAGGAGTTTATATATGGCCAAAGCTGCCCTTTTCGTCATCGCCGGTTTTGAGGAGCTCGAAGCCGTGACCATCGTGGACGTTCTCCGACGCGGCTCCGTCGCGCTGGACGTCGTTTCCCTCGGCCCCGCTCTGGAAGTCAAAAGCAAACACGACGTGATCCTCACGGCCGATCTGCTCTTCAAAAATTTCCATCCCGAGCAGTACGACCTTCTCATCATTCCTGGCGGGACGATTTCTTATCTGGATCATAAGGAATTTATGGATCTTGTCGCCGCCAGCGCTCGGGCCGGACAAAAAATCGCGGCCATTTGCGCGGCTCCAGTCGTCTTGGGACGCCTGGGACTTTTGAAAGGCCGTCAGGCCGTCTGTTTTCCAGGTCTGGAAAACGAACTGACTGGGGCCATCGTCCCGGACGGACGCCCGCCGGTGGTGACGGACGGTCCTTTCACCACCTCCCGAGGCCCAGCCACGGCTATGCCCTTCGCGCTGGAACTCTTAGCCATCCTTTCCGGGAAGGACGCCTCAACCAAAATAGCCAAGGACATGCTCGTCGCCTGAAAAAGGCGTTTTTTTTTCGGAAACGGAGTCTGTTCGACGGGCTCAGTCCCCAAGTCAGCTCTGACGGACCGGTCTGCTTCTGGCCCGCCTCTGGCTTTTCTTTCGACCCCATAGCATTTCGACCGACATAGCGCGGCCAGATGAGGAAAAACCCCATGGCCTTCACCAAAAGGCGGACCAAACCACCTCAAGAGGAACAGACTGACGACGCCGGGTACAAACCGCCCAAACGCAAGTCTATAGGCAAATACGACGATTACCGGACCGCCGATGGTCCTCAGGGCAAACTGGTCTACAAAAGACCGGAAAAGCCCAAAACCGGCAAATTCTCCGGCCAGAGCGGCGGTCCGAAAAAAAGCTCGAACGACAAGTTCTCAAAAGACAAGTTCCCGAACGACAAGCCCCTGAAAGGCAAGTTCTCGAACGACAAGTTCCCGAAAGACAAGTTCGAACGCGGCCCGAAAAAATGGTCCGCCGACGGCCCGAAAAAGCCCTACGCCGACCGAAAGTCTTTCCGGGACGACGGAGATTCGGCTCGCGGCGGCGACAAGCCGTTCCGCTCTTCGGCCGGACGGGAACGCGGGTCAGATCGGCCGGAAGGACGCCGAAACCTCGACAAGCCCGCCTTCGCCGAATCTGGGCCGAAAAGCGGCCCCAGAACTGGCCCAAGAACTGGACCGAAGACCGGCGCCAATGCCGGCCCCAAACCCAGGCGAACGGACTCGTTCGGCTCCGGCGGCTCCGGCGGCTACAAGGGCTCCAAATCCGGCTCATCCTTCGGCTCGAAGCCAGGCGGTTTCGGCGCCCCGCGCAAGAACGCGTTTCCCCGAGCCGTTCCCAAACCGACCAAAAGCCCTCTCAAAGCCAGCCAAACGCACGCTCTGACGGCCATAATCAACAGAGAGCTGCCCAGCGCCTTAAAGCGCCTCCGCGAGGCCGATTCGTCCTGTCTGGATTCGGCCACGAAGATCCTGGACTCCATCGACGCCTTAAATTCGATCATAGCCGAGCTCTCTTCCGACAATCCCCCGGAAAACCTTGAAGAGACGACCGAGTCTCTGAAGTCCGTCGCCGAAAAACTGAACTGCCATTCTTCCTTCGGAGATTTGGTCGGGCAGAGGATCAGCCGCGTCATCGACTTTTTGGAATCCATAGAGCCGGTTCTCGCGGAAATCGCCCAAGAGTTTCAGGGAGGCGAGAAGAAGCCGGTTCGAACGGTTCGAACGAGCAAGATTGAGCGCGAAGAGATCGAGGACGATCTGGACGACGAGTCGGTCGAAAAGCCCAAGGCGTCGAAAAAACGGAGCGTTAAGGAAGAAAAGGCCAAAGATCCTGACGCCGATTCGCCGAAGGCGTCCTCTCCCGCCAAGGCCAAAAAAGCCAAACGCGCGGTTCAAGAAGTTGAAGAAGAGCTTTTCGGTCCTGACGGAGAAGCCATGAGCCAAGCGGACATCAACGCCTTAATCGGCAAACTCGGCCATAAAACCGAGGAGTGAAGCCTGAACGCGACGATGAACGCCTTAGAAGATCAAGTCGGCTAGCCGCCTTTTTATTTTTGGGTCAAAAAAAATAGTCGCTCTTTTTGGAGATGTTCTTGAAGAGATGCTCTTGAGTAGACGCTCTTTTTGGAGATGTTCTCGATGAGACGCTCTTGAACGCGCATTTTATGAGACGCTCTTGAGTAGACGCTCTTCTCGCGCCTGCTCTTGAAGAGACACTCTTCTCGCGAACCGAAAAAAGAGGAAAGCTGACTTGAATCTTCGACGAAAGAGAAAAAAACAGCCAAAGGGGGAGATGCGCGAGTGAACGCCGCCGACAGCATATTAACGGATAATGAGCCCATGGCCGTTGAACTGCGGAACGTTTCGCTAAGCTTCGGCCAGAAGACGATTCTGGATTCGATGTCCCTGTCCGTGCCGCCAGGCGCGAAAATATCCCTCGTGGGAGAAAACTCCTGCGGCAAAAGCACCATACTCAAAGTCATGGTCGGCCTGGTTCAACCAAAATCGGGAGACGTCTTTTTGTTCGGCCGCAACATTCTGAAGTCTTCCGCTTCAGAGCTCGACAAACTGAGACGCAGAACGGGCATGCAATTTCAGGCCGGAGCCATGTTCGACTCCATGACGGTCATGGACAATCTCCGTCTGGCCAGCCGAGAAGGCTCCAGAGGCCGGGGACTGAAGCCGGCCAAAAAAGGCGAGATAAGCGACATTCTCGACCAAGTCGGTCTAGGCCGCGCCGCCAAGCTGAAGCCTTCGGAGCTGTCGGGCGGCATGCGCAAGAGAGCCGCCTTGGCCAGAGCCCTCATCGCCAAGCCCGAGCTGGCCTTGTTCGACGAACCGACCGCCGGTCTCGACCCCGTCACGGCCAGTCGCATCATCAACCTCCTGATTCATCTCTCCGCCGAAGAGAAAGGAGCGATGATCCTGGCCACCAGCGACGTGGAAGTGGCCAAACGCTTCTCTCAAGACGTCATTTTGATGAATGAAGGGCAAATCGTCGCCCGAGGCAGCGTGGACGACATGCTGGCCTCCACGGTTCCCTATGTGGAAAAATACCTCAGTCGCCACCGCCTGGTCGGCCAAGCTATGGCGGCCGAAGCGGCCTCCTGAGGGGGGATGACGTCTTAGCCAAAGGTTTTCGCTAAATCCCTCCGCAGCGGTCTTGATCGCCTTGACGGTCTTGGCTGTCTTGCCGCCGAAATCTTCAGGGAGCATGCCGAATAAATTGGCTTGATTAGGTCAAAAATATAGTGCAATGCATTATATAGTTTAGCGTTTTTTAATGAGAAAAGGATAATTCAAGAATGCTCGAAACCGCAAGTTTGTTATAGAGGAACCTTAGAGAAGTAGAGAAATATCTGGCGACAGACTTTCAGAAGCCTGATTATTACGTTTGTTTTTTTCGTTAAGCAAGGGCGACTGACAGTTTTGAGAGACTCTCGACATGAAAGAACTGCCCTCATTAAAAAAACTGCCTCTAGGAAGACAGACTTTTTCAAAATTGATTAATGGCGATTGTGTCTATGCCGACAAAACGCGGTATATATATAATTTGATCTCGGAAGATGCTCCATATTTCTTGTCCAGACCC
>JAIRTO010000180.1 GCA_031254895.1 Deltaproteobacteria bacterium | reverse complement strand
CTTTATGGCGAAACCGCGAATGTCCCTCTCGGCGTCGGCGGCTCCGCGTTCTCCGGCCACCGTGGAAAAGCGGACGAACACGTCGGTTTCGAGTCCGACCTTGGAAAAGACCTGAGCCTTGGTGAATTTGGTGATGTCCTTGGTCACGACGAAGGTCCCGAAAGCCCCTGAACCTTTGGCGTGCATGCGTCTTTCCGGAATGACCTCGCGGTCGAAGTGAGCCAGCTTCTCTATAAGCCAAGGATTTTGAAGAGTCAGGGGACCCCTGGCGCCGGCGGAAACGCTGTTGGTGTTGTCGACTACCGGAACTCCGGCCATCGTGGTGAGTTTTTTGTCATGGGGCATAAATAAACTCCTCGTCAGCAAAAAAAAACAAAAATCCTTTCAAAACGAATTTTTAGGGAGAGATCTTCTCTCCAAAAAAAATGAACGAGCGCTCATTAGTCGAGCAAGACGAGAAAAAAACGCCGCGCCAATGGGCTCCGAGCACAAAGAGCTCTGAACACAAAGGGGCTCCGAACACAAAGGGGCTGACTGAAATCGAGCGGCCAATCCTCGTCATCGAACAACGTTGAACAACGTTAAAAATCGTTGAGCAAAGTTGAAAATCGTTGAACAGCGTTTTTGGAAAAATGGCTACAATCCCTCGATGCGCCTTTTCGAGTCCGACAAGCCAAAAACGAAATCGACAAGTCTCCTACATGATCCTACTAAAAGCGGTCAGGAAAAACAAGCCGTTTTCTGGATGTTGGCCTAAAAAAGATTTTTTCGGGCGAGTTTATTGACAATAAAAATCAGAAACAATTTATCTTTATATACAATATTTATTTTAATTAACTTATAAATTTAATTTTTTATAATCTTTAGATGTAATTTAAAGCTATAGAAGACGAAAAGCGGCAAACGTTCGACAAAAAAAAACCGTCTCCCCAGGCGACGCGAAAGCCCGAGGAGACGGCGAGGCCCTATCGGCTTATTTCAAAAGCTGGAAAGCTATGACCGAAAGGACATAGGCGAAAGCCAGATTGAAGAACAGGCTGAAGAACAGCCAGCGCCATTTGGCCGTTTCCTGCTTGATGACCATGAGGGTCACGAAACAAGGGGAATAGAGGAGCGTGAAGACCATCAAGGCCACTCCGGTGGCCAGAGACCAATGGGGATCGTTGCGGATGCTGTCCGCCAGACTGACGTCTTCCTCGTCTATGCTGCCCAGCGAATAGGCCGTCCCCAGAGTGGAGATGACCACCTCCTTGGCGGCGATGCCGCCAATCAAAGCGATATTGGTGCGCCAGTCAAAGCCGGCGGGACTGGTTATGGTCTCCATGGCCGTGCCCAGACGACCGGCGAACGAATTAAGCAGATGTTGCTGCAAGTCGGAGTTCTCCAGCTCGGTCAACTGCTCTTCCGCTTCTTCTTCGGTCAGGGCGCCTGTCGCCTGTCTCTCTTCGATGGCCGCTTTGTTGACCTCGAACTGCTCTTCCACCTCAGCCGGAGGGGAGGGAAAAGTCATGGCCGCCCAAATCAGAATGGATATGGCCAGAATGACCGTGCCGGCCTTCTTGATGTATTGCCAGGTGCGCTCCCAGGTGTGGATGACCACGCCGGAAAAGGTGGGATAGCGGTAAGGCGGCAGCTCCATGACGAAAGGCGTGGGAACGCCCCTAATGAGAGTGGAGCGAAGCAATCTGGCCACCAGCAGGGCGGCGGCCCAGCCGGCGAGAGTTATGCAGAACATGATCAGAGGTCTGTTGTGCTCGAAAAAGATGTTCACCAAAAGGAGAAAGACGGGTATCTTGGCCCCGCAGGTCATGAACGGCACGGTCAGAATGGTGGCCAGCCTCTCTTTCGGGGACCTTAAGGTTCTGGTGGCCATGACCCCAGGCACGGCGCAGCCGCCGGCGATGCCTCCGGAAATGATGAAGGGCATGATCGAAGCCCCGTGCAGTCCGAAAAATCTGAAGACCCTGTCCATAATGTAAGCCACCCGGGCCATGTAGCCGGAATCTTCCAAAACGGCTATGAACAGGAACATGATCATGATCAAGGGAACGAAGCCCAAAACGCCGCCCACGCCGGCGATCACTCCGTCGGTCACCAGCGACTTCAGCGGGCCGTCGCCCATCAAGTCGCCGACGGTTCCGCCCAACCAGTCGAAGAAGCCGCTCAGCCACTCGTTGGGAATGGCCCCGACCTCGATGGTCACGTAATACATCAGATACAAGACGGTGAAGAGGATGACCGGTCCCATGACGACGTCGGTCAGAATCCGGTCGGCCTTGTCCGAAAAAGCGACTCTGTCTTCGTGGGATATGTCGTCGGCTCCCTTCATGACGCCGTTTTTCAGAATGGAGCTGATCCAGCCGTATCTGTAGTCGGCGATGAGAGCCTCAGGGTAGGTTTTGGCGGTCTTCTGCAGATGCGAGGTCAGCGTTTCCGTTTTCGCCTGCAGCTTGGCGGCCAATTCCGGGTTGAGCTTGGCGGCCCGGTCGGTGATCTCTTCGTCGCGCTCCAAAAATTTCATGGCCACCCAACGAGCCGGGTAGTACTTCGTCAGAAGTTGGGCCTCCTCAATCAAGGGAACCATCTCCTTGAGACACAGATCAATGTCCGTGCCGTAGGAAATTTCCAAGGGAGCCACCCGACCGCCCGTCTCTTTCGCCAATTCCACCGCCGCTCTGAGAGCGTCGTCCAGACCTTCGCCTTTGCGAGCGATCATGGGCACGCATTTGAGGCCGGTGAGTTCCGCCAAGCGTTCCGTGTTGATGTGCACCCCTTTGGATTTGGCTTCGTCCATCATGTTGAGCGCCAAAACGATGGGCATGCCCAATTCCATCAACTGGACCGAGAGATAAAGATTGCGCTCCAAAACGCCGGAGTTGACGACGTCGATGACGGCTCCGGGATGTTCTTCCGACAAAACCCTTCTGGCCACGACCTCTTCCATGGAATAGGCGGTCAAAGAGTACGTCCCCGGCAAATCCACCAGGGTGACTTCAATCCCGTCCAGATGGGCGATGCCTTCCTTTTTTTCAACCGTGATGCCGGGATAGTTGCCGACATGCTGACGCGCCCCGGTGTAGCGGTTGAAAGCTGTAGTTTTCCCGGAATTCGGATTTCCGGCAATGGCGATGTTGCTGAAGTCCTTTTGCATAAACTAAGGCCCCTGATGATCTGGCTGGTCAGTACAAAGATAAAAGGCCCACAATTTTATAAAAAAAATGTAGGCCACAAATGGTCTGAGCATAGCTCGGATAAAGCCTGTTCTGCGGTCGGGAAGTCCGCCAGGCCGACGTGTCAGGTCAGGACATGCCTGATTTCCGGAAAGAGGGCAGCCTCCACGAAGCCCTCCGGCGGAAAATGTTCAAGCCGTCAAACCTGGACGTTTATGTGATCGGCTTCGCGATTGCGAAGGGTCAAGGTGAAACCCATCAACCTCAAAGCCACGGGATCTTTCAGGGGAGCGCGCCCCATGCACTGAATCTGAATGCCAGGCACCAAGCCCATGTCTCTGATGCGGCGCCCCAACTCTCCGTCGGCGTCGATGGTCCTGATGATCCCTTTTTGACCTTTCTTCAGGCTGCGCAAAGATAAAACATCGGCATCCATGTTGCTCTCCACCACATGTTCCTTCGGTCGGACTTCTCCGGCCGGCATGTTTATAGAAAAAAGCTTGACCAAACGCTTGGGATCCGTCAAGCGGACTTGAACAGATTCGAGCGCTTCCGATCAAGAAAAAACGAAGCGCCTTTGGTTTTTGGCTAAATGTCGGCCAAAGGATCCCGGCAATCTTTCTTGCCGTCTTTCTTTAGACCCTTGCAACCGCACCCGCATCCGCACGAGGGGCGATAGGCGACTTTATAAACGGCCACTCCTAAAGCGGCGACTATTATTACGGCGACTATGGCGTATTCCATGATAAAGCCTCCTATGCTCACGTTAACGCGCTCGGCAGGAGCGCCTTGATTCCGTCCCGAAAGCTGTGCCATTTTTTCAGGCTTTTTAGGGCGGCTGACTAGACCGAATTTTTCGGCCGGTTTCTCAGCATCTCAGATCGACTCTTAATGCTATTGAGAACTAATTGCAATATACCACAAAACGAAACCATGTCAAGAAAAATCTGGCGGCCGGACAAAAAAAATCCAGACAGACTTCGGTCGAACCTTTTTGGTTCGATTCCAAAGCCTGCCTGAATTTCATTTTGGGCGATCGCTCCGGCTTTTGGCCGGAGAGCGGTCAAATTCTTCGCCAAAATGGTTCCGACCTGGCCGCTTTATTCAAAGACATCAGTCTGTTAAACGAGTCGGCCGGCGTCCGAGACAAAGCCGCTTAATTCGGAGCATTTTTGGGTTTCCGGCGGAAAATTGTCTTAGGAACCTCCCCTTGGTTTTATAACATCCTAAAAATATTAAAAATTTCTTACTTTCAACATATTTTAGAATAGTACGGGAAGCTTCATAGTCAAAAACGGACTGACGAAAACCCTTCAGCGCTGACGGAAAGCCCTTTCGCCGACAGGGGAGTCATAGACGACCTGTTCGCGGACGCGCCCCTCTGTCGCAGATCTGACGGCCGCTCTAGACGGGCTCAGCGGCCACGCGATGACCGGCTTTCATTCTTCCGCAAGCTGACCTCCTTTCCGATCAATTCCCCCGACATCCCCCCCGACATCGGCCGCCCGCCAGGCCGACTTCAGGTCAAACCGCCTTGAAGGCGCTCGCGGCGAGGCAAAAAGTTTCGGCGAAACCATGGCCGGATTCAATCGACCCCGCACCAGTCGACGACGATCTGGGTCAGCATCTTGGCGTATTCCAAAAGATCGTCCACCCGCAGAAACTCGTCGGGACAATGGGCACTGACTCCCGGCCCGAAGATGAGGGACGGAGTGTCGGCGAACTCGGTGAACATGCGGCCGTCCGTGCCCCAGGAAGTTCCGTGGACCTTCGGCGGCCGCCCGGTCCGCCTGGCGTAGGCCTCTCCGACCAGATCGATCAGGGGATGATCGCTTCTCATCTGCGCCGGTTCCCAATACGTGTCGAATATCTCCACCTTCGGGGGATGGCTCCGCAACCAGGGGTCTTTCTCGGTTTCAGCCAGAATGAAGGACTCGAGGTTCTTCAGGCTCTCCTTGACGCTCAAGCCCGGCGGCACGGCCATCCGTCCTTCCAGCCTGGCCGATTCCGGCACGGTGCAGAACCAGTCCCCGCTTTGAAACAGCCCTATGTTGATGGTGAACGGCGTCTCCAGATGCGCGTAGAGCTCGGTTCTGTACTTCTCGTTCAAATGAGCTTCGTACTTGACCAGCCCCGCCCTCACCAGATCCGTCTTCTCCACGGCGCTGACCCCGAGATGGCGCTGGCCGGCGTGGGCGGACTTGCCTTTCACGACCACCCGGAAACGGGCGCCGCCCTGCTGCGCCGGGCAGACGGCGAAGCCGGTGGGCTCGGGCAGGATGGCCGCGTCGGCCCGGTAGCCTCGGAGGACCGCCGACAAGGCTCCGGCGCTGCCGGTCTCCTCCTCGACGACGCTCAGGACGGTCAGATCTCCGCGCAGCTTCAACCCCAAGGCGCGGACGACCTCGATCGCCCCGAACATGGCGGCCATGGTGGCCTTCATGTCGGAAGCCCCGCGTCCGTAGATCACGCCGTCGGACACTTCGCCTGCGAAGGGCGGATGAGTCCATTCAGCCGGATCGCCTTCGGGAACGACGTCGATGTGGCTGCAAAGGATCAGGCTTCGCCCGTCGCCGGTTCCTCTCCAGAGCCCGGCCACGTTGGGACTGCCGACGAAGCTGCTGCGGCCGGACACGAAGGCCGGGTGCCTGACCAATTCCTCGATATCCGGCTCCCAGCGGTCGACGCGGTCGGCCCGAAGCGATTCCATCAGACCGCCGACGTGGCGTTGGGCTTCGGCTTCGCCGCCGGAAAGAGAGGGACGCCGGAGAATCTCCCTGGCGCATTCGACGATTTTTTCGGCCAATTCGTCCACGGCTTCGTCCAAATCAGCATATAGGGTCATGGTTCATCCTGTGGGAAGAGTTCAGAACGCCAGGGTCAAATAAATTTCTCGACTCATTCTCCGAGCCGTCCGGCCGAGACGCGATCCGTCCCGGCCCTGGGGACGCGATTAGTCGACAGCTCTCAGAGCGCCGGGGTCAAATCGAGTTCTCGGCTTATTTTCCGAGCCGTCGGACTGAGGCACAATCCGCCCCGGCCGGTGCAGCGCAATTCGGCCGGCAGCATGCCGCCCACGCTCATCATGGCCTGGATGACCTCGTCCAGAGGCAGACAGGGGTCAAAGCCGGCCATGACCATATTGGCCGAGACCAGAGCGTTGGCCGCGCCGGCGGCGTTTCTGCTGACGCAGGGAACGTTGCCCACCCCGGCCACGGGGTCGCAGATCAGCCCCAGCATGTTTTGCAGCGACAAGGCGGCGGCCCTGAAAGCCTGCTCCGGGGTTCCGCCCAAGAGCTGAACCGCCGCCGCTCCGGCCATGGCGCTGGCCGCGCCTATTTCCGCCTGACAGGCGGCCGTCTCGGCGGCAAAGGTGGCCTGGTGGTCGATGAAGACGCCCACCAGACCGCCGACCAGAAGAGCCTTGACTATCTCGTCCTCGCCGAGACCGAGGTCCTCGCCGACGGCGATCACCGCGCCTGGCAGAACCCCGCTGGAGCCTCCGGTCGGCGCGGCGGCGACCACCCCCAGACAGATGTCGTAGTCCAGCGCCGCGCAAGCCCAAAGGGCGGCCCTGTTCAGAACCCCGAGATCGAGCTGACGAACCCGTCCGCTCTCGACCGCCTGACGCATCTTCGGGCTCTGGGGAGGCAGAAAGCCCCGAGGCCGGTAGTCGCCGGCCAAACCCCTTTCGGCCGCCCGCCTCATCACCTTAGCGAGGGAGGCCATCATGCTAAGGATTTCCTGTTCGTCCTTTCCGCTCAAGGCGGATTCATAGGCCGCCGCCAGCCGCCAAGGCTCGTTCACCCCCTCGCGCTCGGCGCTCGCCAACGCCCCGGCGGCGTCGTCGAACGGCGGTCTCCCATCCAGCCGTTTGACCACCGGCAGAGCCGGGAGCAGATGGGTCACCCGGCGACCCAGAACGGCTTCCAGGCCTTCCTTCAGACCTTCCGGGGCCTCGTCGGTCTTGACGTTCAGAAGACCGGGGGATTGACGGAGAAGACAGGCCACTTTCTTCTCGCCCATAAAACGGCGGACCGCCTCGGCCGCTCCCTCGGCCGGCTCCTCGAAAAGCAGAAACTCGTGAAGGTCGCCCTTCAGAGAGACCTCCCGGCCCATCAGACGACTGATCTCGAACATTCCTCCGCCGGTGGAGGCCGCCTCCGCCTCAAGCTTGAAGCCGTTTCTGGCGGTGATTTCGATGACGGCGAAGTTGGGATGATTGTCGCCGGGAAGATCGACGACGTTGAAGCGGCACGACACCCCTTTTTCCCGGGCTTCCGAAAGGCTATGCTTGATGTTCTCGTCGCCGATGTCCCGGCCCAGGATTCCGCCGACGAAACCGTAATTTGAGCCTTGGGCGACGTAGGTGGCGGCGAAGGAGCCTCGTCGGTCGAAGCTCACGTCGATCTTCTCCGGCTCGTCCGGCAGAGCCTGTCGGCACATCTTGCCGATCCTGGCCGGACCGGCCGTGTGCGAACTGGAGGGACCGACCATGACCGGTCCGAACACCTCGTTGAAAATGCTGGAATTCCTCACGTCGACCTCCTTCATTTGACGTAGCCCAAAAGATCCGGCAGCCACATCGACAGCTTGGGCCAGTAGGTGGTCGCCAGCATCACCGGAATGCAGGCGAACAGCAAAAAATACATGATGGGGCCAACTATTTCATGCATCTTGACCTTGCCGATGCGGCAGGCCATATACAGGCCGAAGGCCACAGGCGGCGAATTGAAGCCGATGATGGTGTTGGTTCCGATGATGGCCGCGAAATGAAAGGGATGGACTCCGATCTCCATCATCGCCGGCAGCAGCATGGGCGACATGATGGCCGTGACGCTCATGTCGTCGATGAGCATGCCCATGAAGATGAGCATGACGTTGACGACCAGGAGGATCAGCGCCGGACTGCGGAAGGTGTCCAGCAGGAACTGGGCCAGGGCGTGAGGGACGCCTTCCATGGTCATGATGCGGCTCAGGGCGAAGGAGAACATCAGGATGACGACGACCGAGCCGGTCGTGGCCGCCGCTTCGCTCATGGCCTGACAGAAGACGGCCTTCGACAGTCCCCTGTAGATGAAGAAACCCACCGGCAGGGCGTAGCAGAAAGCCACGGCCGCCGCTTCGGTGGGCGTGAAGACGCCGCCGTAGATGCCGCCCAGAATTATCACCGGCAGCATCAGGGCAGGAACGGCCTTGAAAGTCGCCTTGGCCTTGGCCCTGGCGCTGTCCCGGAAATCCAGCTTCGCCGTTTCGGGCGGAGCGATGTTCAGTCGCCTGACCATGAAGTGATTCACCCCGATGTAGCAGGCGGCCAGAAGGAGGCCCGGAACCAGGGTGGAGATGAAGCAGGCGGCCACCGACAGCCTGGTGACCAGGGCGAAGACGAGCATGGTCAGACTGGGAGGGATAAGCAGGCCCAAAACCGAGGAGGCGCTGCAGATGGCGCTGGAGTAAGGCCTGGGATAGCCCATCTTTTCCATGGGCGGGATCATGACGGTGCCGATGGAGGCGATGGCGGCCGAAGACGAGCCGGAGATGGCTCCGAAAATGGCCGAGGTCACCACCATGGAGGCGCCGAGGCCGCCCCGGATCCGGCCGACGTAAGCGCAGACGAAATTGACCAGATTGTCGGCCAAGCCGCCTTTTTCCATCAGATAGCCGCCCATGATGAAAAGGGGCAGGGCCAGGAGAATGACGGAGTTGAGCGACCAGAAGCCGGTGGTTATGACCATGGAGATGTCTATGCCGTAAGACAGGGCCATGAAGAAAGTGGCCGCCGCGAAGGAAAAGGCGATGGGCAGCCCGAGAATCATCAGCGCGATCAAAAGAGCGAAGCCTATAACGGCGGTCATGCGCCTTCTCCTTCCCTAGCCGACGTCTCCGGGGCGCGGCCCCTGAAGGCGTCGCTCAGATTCCTGACGTCCCGCAGCAGATCTCTCGCGAAATACAGCGTCAACAGCCCCATGGCCAGGGGAAAGGAGCTTTGGGGAACGTACGACGGCAATTTGGTGGCCGGCAGAATGTCTCTCTTCTCGATCGACCAGGCCAACAGATCGAAGCACCAGTAGAGGATGAATCCGGCCAGAAACAAGGCCAGAACGGACGTCAAGACCTCGATGACGGCCACCGCCCGCCTGTTCCGGACGACCATGGGAATAACCTCCACCCGCAAGTGCGAACGCTCGGAGGCGGCCAAGGCAACCCCGGTCATGTAGAACCAGAAACCGCTGACCACGACGATCTCCTCCATCCCCAGGAGGGGATTTTTGAAGAACTGCCGGGAGACGATGGCCGCAGTCATGCCCAAGCTCATGACCAGACCGAAGGCGATGGCCATGAGTCTCTGAACTTTGACCAGACGGGAATCGAGACGTTCGAAGAGGCGCAGAAGTTTGTCCAGCATGGATTCGACCTCCCTTTGAAGCCCCGGCGACTCTCCCGGGACGGGTTCCCAAGGAGGAGGCGGACGCGTCCTCCTTGGGGGGGCTTCAACACGTTTCTTTCATTTGGAGTTGGCGCGAACCAGAGCCATGAGTTCGGCGCCGACCACCTTTTCCACCAACGGCCAGATCTGCTCCTGGCAGACCTTCTTCATTTCGGCGATTTCCTCCGGCGTAGGCTTGATGTACTTGATGCCGTGATCAATGGAAAGCTGGCGGTAATGCAAGTCGGTCTTTTCCGCGTCCTCGAACTGCTTGGCCGCCACCTCCAGAGCCGAATCCAAGATGATCTTCTGATCCTCGGGGCTGAGCTTGTTCCAGGCGTCGAGGTTCATGGTCATGTCGGCCGAAGAGAAGGTGTGGCTGGTGTCGACGAAATATTCCAGAAGATCCCGGAAGGTGTCGTAGGTCCAGAAGATGGGGTTGTTGGAGCTGCCGTCCACCAGCCCGGTCTGGATGGCGGTGTAGGTCTCGTTCCAGTCCACGGGTATGACCTGGTAGCCCAAGGCTTGCATGGTCTCGGCCAAGGGGAAGATGGCCGCGCAGCGAACCTTGATGCCTTGCTCCCGGGCGGAGGCGATGTTGGTGGCGTATTTGCCTTTGGTGTCCACTCCGCCGAAGCCCCCTGGATAGGGAGCCAGAAACTTGAGTCCGACCTCTTCGTAGATCTTTCCGTAGACTTCGGTCATCCAGCCGTCGGGCGCGAAGGCTTCGCGCACGTCGTTCCAGTCGTCGAAAAGATAGGGCGTGGACAGCAGGCCGAGCTTTTCGCTGTATCTGGTGGTCGAGTAGGTCAGCAGCAAGGGAACCGTGCCTTTGTAGTGCTGGTCGAAGGTTTCGCCCTCGGAGCCCAGCTCGCCGGAATAATGCAGGGAAATCTTGATGCGGCCGCCTGATTTCTCCTCAATGAGCTTTTTCCACAATTCGATCGAATCGCCCATGAAGGATCCTTTGGTGGCCACAGGACAGGACAGCCGCAGCCTGATCTCGTCGGCGGCCGAGGCGGATTGGCCGGAAAAGGCCAAACAGAAGCAGGCCAGCATGGCGGCCAGACCGAACAACTTTCTCATGATGAACTCCTTTGACTGAAGATGCGAAACAGCGAAGACGGACGCGGAGGCGCCGCGCCGGTTTCGGCGCGGGCCAGATCAGATGCGCCGCCAAAAATTTATTCGACGACGACGCCCGTTCCCTTTGCGATCGGCCCCATCGGGGAATCGCTCCAGTTCTCGCCGTCGCGGAGGCGTCGCTCGCCTGTCGGCGGCGACGCCAGCTCTATTTGACGATCGGTTCCATCGGGAAATCGATCAAGTTCTCGCCGCAGTCCTCGCCGACAGCGGCGGCGTTGGTCACCAGGTAGTCTCCCCGGCCGCTGCCCACCAGCCAGGACAGGACGTGAAAGGTCATGCCCTTCTTCAGCGTCATGTCGCTGTAGCGTCGCAGCCCGACCACGCGGCTGCCGCCGGTCCAGGCGGGCGGAAAGCCGATGCCCACCAGGTAGCCGCAATGGTGGCGCGTGTAATGGGACAAGCCCGCTTCGTCGACCACGGCCTGCCATTTCTCGTACACTTCGGCGGCGGTGAGGCCGTCCTTGAGGTTTTCGACCACGGCCTTGAAGGCGTCGATGGTCGCTTTAGCGATGAAATCGGCTTCCTTGGGCTTTTCGCCGACGAAGATCAGGCGACCCATAGGGGCGTGATAGTGCTTGAAGCAGCCGCTCAGTTCGAGAAACAACGCGTCCTTCTTCTCCAGGCGACGGGTGGTTCAGCCGCCGTGCTCCATGCCCATGGTGGGAGTGGAGCGGACGAAGGGCGGAAAGCCCGGCCAGGCGCCTCCCTGAGAACACATGGCCGAACAGGCGGCGGCGGCGATTTCGTTTTCGGCCGCCCCGGCTCGGCAGGCGTCTACGGCCGCTCTAGTCATGGCGACGCTGACGGCGGCCGCCCGTCGGACGTAGTCCAGTTCCAGAGGCGATTTGACCCGCCGGAGTTCGTCGACCGCCTCGGAGAAGTTCCGCCACTCGACCTGGGGAAGACCCTGGAAGATTATCTCGAAATTCTCCAAAGGTCCGAACAGCGTCTGCTTCTCCAGACCTATGCGGCCCCGCTCAAGCCCCAGCGCCTTGACGTCCTCGATCAGGTAATCGGCCGGGCGCTCATGATCCAGATGCCCATGGAAACGGACGCCTTGCAGCATTATGTCCATGGTCACCTGCTCCATTCGGCGGCAGATCAGAACCGGCTGGCCCTCGAGGGGGACGAGCAGGTAATACTGAAAAAAATAGCCGTAATGATCCACGCCGGTCAGATAGTAGATGTTCTCCGGGCCGACGACGACAGCCGCATCCAAGCCGCGTTCGGCCATGACCAACCGCAGACGCGCCAAACGGGCCTCCAGCTCTTCAGGAGGAAAGGGACGCAGATGATCCATCGACATGATGACTCCTTCCGGCGATGCGCCATGAGGATGATGATTGGACGACCGGAAGCCTTCCGGACAATCGGATCTTGACGAGTCGGCGGCTCTCGCGGGCGATCGGATCGACCGGAGGCGACCAAAAAAGAAGAAACGCCGCCGATCGTCCCCGCCTGCGGCGGAGAGGAGACCGGTCGCGGCTGAGGCGATCATATTAGGGCGATCAACAATCATTAATGCTCGCTGAAAGAATAAATATCGCATTCTTCCCGTTCTGTCAATAAGTCAAAAAAATGTTTTACACTCGTTCAGCGAGCATTTTAAATCATTTTCGGCCCCATTTTGTTGCGGCCGGGGAGAATGTCGTCTATAATCTGTCCATGAAGACAATTCGAACCCGTCCCACTTCAACCAATGGTGAACGATCATGCCGCATGAACCTGAGCCTTATTATTTTCTCGATCTGGTCAAAAGAACCATGGACATTCTGGAAACGGTGGCCGCCAAAGACGAAATGAGCGTGGCCGACCTGGTGCGGACCTTGAAGCTCGACCGGAACGCCGTGAATCGGGTCTTGCTGACCCTGACCGACCTCGGCTATCTGACCCGGCTGGACAACAAGCGCTACGCCCTGACCATGAAGCTCTTCCGTCTGAGCAGCAAGGCTTTGAACGGTCTCACCCTGCCGCGTCTGGTCAATCGGCACATGCGGGCTCTGGCCGACGACTTCGGCGAAACCGTCTGTCTCGGACAGCGCAACGATCTGCACGTCCTGACCATAGACGTCGTCAGCAGCAGTCTGCCGGTTCGTTACGTCTCCCACATCGGGAACACGGCTCCGCTGCACAACGCCTCCATGGGCAAGTGCATTTTGGCCGCCATGGACGACGAGGAACTGGAAGAGACCATGAACCGCATAGTCTTCAAGGCCCATACCCGAAAGAGCATCATGAACAAGAAACAGCTGTGGACGGAAATCAGGAAAATACGTCGCCAAGGCTACGCCTTTGACGACGAGGAATGGAGCGAAGGGGTTCGTTGCGTTGGGGCGCCGATCTACAACCGACAGGGAGAATGCTCCCATGCCCTCTCCATTTCCGGCATGGCCCGGATGTTCACGGGAGAGAGGCTGAAGAGCATGATCGATCGGCTGTTGACGGTGAAGCAGGTTTTGGCGAAAGACATGGGGTTGACGGATATTAAGGTCTGAAATCCGGGGACCGGCATAAGGACGGGACGAAAGGGCGGCCGGCAAGCCGAAGGGAACCGGATCAGAGCGGCCTGACGGATCGTCGCGCTTTCATTTTTGTAAGAGTTGGCCAGAGCTTCTCACGCTTTTCTTTCCCATACGGAGCCTTCCGGCTTGATCGGCGGTTCGACGCGTCCGGGCTGATCGGCTTATTTAGAGGAGTTCGAAAACTTTTTTGACGAAAGGACGGCCGAAGGCCAGGGCCGCTTTTCCGGCGACAAAGCTCATGACGAGACGCAGCCGTCGCTCAAAGAGCCGTTCATTTCGACAAATAGCCTGTTTGCATGACTTTGACCAGACTGGTCAACACCATATTCACCGGAGTGGGCAGACCGAGCTTCCGGCCAAGTTCGACGACGGCTCCGTTTATTTCGCATATTTCCGTCGGCCGCCCGGTCCGGACGTCTTGAAGCATGGAGCAGACGTTGTCTTTGGTGAGCAGGCATATTTTTTTCGCGTTGGCCGCGACGTCCTCCGACTCAAAAACAATGCCCTCCCCTTTCGCCACCCGAACGGCTTCGTTCACGGCGTCCGTCATCAAGGCTTCCGATTCGGGATTCTCCAAAAGCTGACCGTTTTTGAAATTTAAAAGAGCGCAGAGAGCGTTGATGCCGACGTTGCAGACAAGCTTGGTCCAGATGCGGCCCTGAATGTTGTCGGAGACGACGGGCGCGAGACCGGCCCGGTCGAAGACGTCCCGCAGTTTCAAAATTCTGTCGGTGATCCGGCCGTTCGTTTCCCCGAGAACCGTTTCTCCCCGCGCGGCCAGGAAAATTTCCCCTGGCCCTCTCACGTAAGCTCCGAAAGAACTGACGCCGCCGACGACTTGGGCCGGATTGACCGCCCGGCCAAGTTTTTCCAGATTCCCCAGCCCGTTTTGCAAAGTCAGAACCATGGTTTCGGGCCCCACCAGCGATAGGCCGCTTCTCATGGCTCTTTCGGTGGCCATGGCTTTGACCAGAACGATGACCAAATCTTGCGGAGGGAGACCGTCAGCTGAAGCAGCGGCGGCGGCGTTCCTAATCAGCATGTCCGGATGGCCGTCGCTGACGACGAGCAGCCCTTTTTGTCTGACGGCTTCGATGTGCTCGGCCCACACGTTTATGAGGACGACTTCGTTTTCCGGCTGCGAAGCCAGAAACGCTCCATAGACGCTGCCCATGGCCCCTGCGCCCAATATGGCGATATTCATGGACAATTCCTCCATATCCTAATTGACGGGATTAACTTCCGATCCTCCCTCGGGCCGACGGGGACGTCGGCCAGGCCAAAAAAAAGGGAGGTTCGTCGTCCGAACCGAAAAAAAACGTTTTTGACAAGCAGGACAAAAAGGCGGACCGCGACGAACTGGCCAAATATTAGCGGTAAATTACGTGCCTCGGCAAATCCAGCAAATAGGAGAGAGCGTTTTTGACGGCGTAGCCGCACCATTTCCCGGCTTCCGCATCATCTTGCTCTACTCCTTCTCCTTCGTGGAGCATTTGACAAACTTTGAACTCGGCCATGACGTTCCAACGCGCGCCCGCCTCTCTGTACCATTTGAACGCTTCGGCCTCATTTCTCTCGACGCCCAGACCTTTGGCATACGCTTCGGCGAGTTCGAACTGAGCGTCCGGCTCGCTTTGCGCGGCGGCCAATCTGTACCATTTGGCGGCTTCGGAAAAATCTCTAACTTTTCCTTTCCCTTCGGCGCTCATCCGACCAAGAGCCAACTGAGCGGCGGAAGAGCCTTGCTCGGCGGCCAGTTCAAACCACTTGATCGCTTCGGCGTAATCCCGTTCCACCCCTATGCCGGCGGAGTACGCTTTCCCGAGTTCAACCTGAGAATAGACGTCTCCTTGCTCTGCGGCCAGACGATTCCACCTGGCGGCTTCCGCAAAATCACGAACGACGCCTTTCCCGTTGCGATACATGGCGGCCAGACTTCTCTGGGCGGAGGGACGTCCCTGTTCGGCCGCCAAACTGTACCATTTGAAGGCTTCGGCATAACTGCGGCGACCTGCGGGGCCGACGGACAAAAAATCGCCGAGAGTCGCCTGGGCGTCGGCGTGTCCTTGGTAGGCGGCCCGGCGAAGCCAGTCCAGCGCTTGTCCGCGATCCTGCGGCAAATGGGACATGAGGGCAAGACCAAGATTGTGCTGGGCCTCGGCATCGCCTTGAGAGGCGGCCATATGAGTCCATTTGAGCGATTCCGCTTCGTTCCGGACGACCCCTTCGCCAATCTGATACATGTTTCCCAGCATTTTCTGCGCTTCCGCGACCCCTCGTTCGGCGGCCAACAGAAGCCACTTTAAAGCTTCCGGATAATTCTGTTCCGTCCCTTGGCCGAAGTAATACATCTTCCCCAGTTGCAGTTGAGCGTCAAAGTCGCCTCGCTCAGCCGCCAGGAGAAACCATCTTAGGGCTTCGGCATAATCCTGCTCCGCGCCGAGTCCGGTAAAATGCGCCTGGCCAAGGAAAAAACGGGCGGCGGAGTCTCCATGTTCGGCGGGGAGCCTGAAGCGCCTGACCGCTTCGAAGACGTCCGGCTCGACTCCTTCGCCGAAATAATGCATATAGCCAAGCATGTTGCTGGCTTTGACGTTTCCTTGGTCGGCGGCCAAAATATGCCACTTCACCGCTTCCGAATAATTCTGCTCCGTTCCTTCGCCGACGTAATAGGCTGCCCCCAGAGCGAGCTGGGCTTCGGCGAAGCCTTGTTCCGCCGCCAGACGAAACCATTTGAAGGCTTCGACGGAATCTTCCGGAACTCCGATCCCAAGAGAATAGAGGTGGCCCAGACAAAACTGAGCGAACGCGCTCCCCTTTTCGGCCGCCGGACGGTGCAGAGCCAAAATGGCGCTGAAATCCGGAGAAGCCGGCTCTCCCGAAGCATAGGCCTCGCCAAGGAGAGCTTCCGGGGCTCCCTCCTCCGCTTCCGCCGCAACCGGACTAAGACCGACTCCCGCTGAAAGGGCGGCGAAGCCAAACAAAATTATGACAACCCGTTTGATCATGCTTTATGGCTCCTTTGGCGGAAGGGCCGTCCTTCCAGCTCGGCCGTCTTGAGGCTCTTTTTCGACGGCGGCCGCGACTTTAGCCTTTTGGGGAAGACGGAAAAACGGAAGAACGCCGAAAAAAAAGAGAGTCGTCAGAGATCATCCGCCAAATTAGTTCCTTTTGGCGGTTCAAATAGGGGGACTTGATTCCGCCAAAATCGGAATCACCTGACGGCCAAGGGATTGAAGCCGTCTTGCTGCAGAAACGACAGCCGAGCCGTGGCTCCAAGATGCCGACGATTGTCGTAGTTCCAGGGAATTGACGTGCCCGAAACCATGAACCCGGCGCCGACGCCGTCTCTGTCGGCGGCGGCGAGGCTGCCGTCAGACAGGCGCCTGGCTTCGAGAGCGTCCAAAATTCGCTTTAAGGCTTCAGGCTGGCCGAATTGACCGTACAGGACGCCCACCTGAGCCGCGCCTTCGTTCCAGACGCCGTCTTTGGAGTCCCCGTCAAAATCGTAGCCGTAGTCGACGGCCATGTGCTCTTCCAGATAGCTGATCACTTTGGCTTCGTCCACGACGTTCTTTCCCAAGGCGAGCAGAGACCAAGTCTGGCAATCCAGAGGCACGACGCCGAGGTTGACGGTTCGGCCGTCCGGGCCGACTCCGGCGTAAAAAAATCCTGCCTCAGGCTCGTGCATGGACAAGACGAAAGACCTGGCGCCGTCGGCGGCCTTCTTATATTCCTCTTTGCCGGCGAGATTGTGGAGACGGGTGAAGACCGGCATCAGATCGACGTTGTGTTCGGTGGACAAATAGCCGACTTTGATCTCTTGGTTTTCCCGCCCCTCGTATCCGCCGGCAAAGCCGAAAGGATAAGCCTCCAGAGTCAAGACGAAATCCGCGATTTTCTGAGCGGCGGCCAGGTAGCCGTCGCTTTCCGGCGCGTGGAGAGCGACGTCCAGCAAAGCCAAGATGGCCCAACTGAGATTGCCCGTCGAAACGCCGACGGCGTGATAATCTTCAAAAAAGCCATTGGCCTCCGGATCGTAGAAGCCGGGCAAACGAGCGAAAGGCTCGCCTTTGGCGGAAAGCCACCCCGGAAAGCTCTCGGGACGACCGCCGCTATAGGCGTTGCGCAATCTCCCGTCGTCGTGGAAGCGATCGTTGTATAGCGCGTAGACGATGGCGTCCGCCGCCTGTCTGGCCCTCTCATGCTTGCCGGCCCTGGTCAGAGCCATGATCGCCAAAGCGTTGTCGCGCAAATAGGCGGCGTCGTTTATGATCGCGCCGTCCGTGCCCGGGCGGGCCGGGGCGTAGCTGGTCAAAAACGTCGGTCTCGCCTCGCCGTTCGGAAACTCGAAGCGGATGTCGTCCAAATAGAAGCGGACATGCTCTCTATATCTGTTGTTCAT
The DNA here is from genome assembly GCA_031254895.1 of Deltaproteobacteria bacterium. Classification (GTDB taxonomy): domain Bacteria; phylum Desulfobacterota; class Desulfarculia; order Adiutricales; family Adiutricaceae; genus JAIRNQ01. Next base: position 16,177 of record JAIRTO010000180.1, on the reverse strand, counting down.
GCCGTTGGTCGCCCAGCCGAAGCCGGCGCCGAGGCGACTGAGGTCTTGACCGGTCAGAGGAATCTCGTAACGTCGCCACTCTTTGGTCAAGGCGACGTAACCTAGGGTTCTTTTGGTCGAGTCGGGAAACGGCGGCGTCAAAAAGCCGACATGCCCGAGTCCTCCCGCGAAAAACTCGACGTGTTCGCCGCCCTCGTCCCCCCTGGCGTAAAAGGTCAGCTTGTCCGCGCCAGTGAGATCCAAACCGGAGTCGACTTGGCCGAAATCCGGCTCAGGCTTGACGGAACCCGCCTTCAGGACGCCGTTCAAAAACATGAAGCCGCCCCAGGCATGATCTTTGAAGAATATCTCGCAGGCTAGGCCCGTCGTCCCGTCGCGGCCGACGGAGTCTTCCCTCATGACCGGAATTTTTCTGAAATTGTCGCCCATCCAGGCCTTTTGGGTGAAATGATTGACCCCGTCCCCGAAATCCTTGTAGACGTATAAAACGCGATCGTGCTCGGCCAAGCTGTTTTCTATCCACTCGGCGGCGAAAGGAACAGTCGGCGGGCCGGACCGCCCTTCGGCCGCCCCCTCGGCCGTCTTCGAGGAAGCGCCGGAATCCGTTTCGGAACTGCCGCAGCCGGCCGGAAAAACGGCGGCCAGACCGAAGGCGACCAGAAAGACGACGGCCAAATTCGTCCGCAAGTTCGTCCCTTTGTTGGTTCTTGGCATTCCGCGCCTCCGGATCTTTTGACGACGAAAAAAAACCGCGCGTCTGGTCGCGAAAAAGGCCCGCTTTGGCAAAAAAGACGACGATTTTGGCCTACCTTCCGCGTCGGCTATTTTTGGGCCTTTTTCGGTTCCGCCGCCAAAACTAAATCGAACGGGCTCTCGTCTCCAAAAAAAGGGCGTCATGAAGCTGATCGTTTTGGCGTCCCCTGACGAAGCGGCCATATTCGCCTAACGGCGAGAAAGCTGCCTGACGTTTTCCGGCCAAGACCACGTCAGCCCAAACATTCTCTAGTTATGCCCGAAAAAATAAGCCAAGTCAATTAACCCCCAAACTACTTGACTTGACAAGGACTTGGCGTCTTTGACGGCATCGCGGCCCTTTCTCCGCCGCTCTCTCGCTCGCCTCTCCTCACGCTCGCCTCTCCTCTCGCTCGCTCCCCTCTCGCTCGCCTCCCCTCTCGCTCGCTCGCCGCCTTTGCGCCGCTTAGCCAATAAAAAAACCTGCGGATCCAAGCGGAGCCGCAGGTTTTTTTTCAATCAATCGGAATTAAGCCGTTTTCGGCGAACGAGGTAAAAACAAAGACTTTTGGACGCCTCCTTCGCCAACGCGCCCGTCGACTCTCCGGCCGACCTTTTTGGTTTTTAGGAAGGCAGCACGTTCTCCGAGGCCCCGTCCCCCGCCGTCAGGGAACCGTCCTCCGGAGCGTCGAAGACGTTCAGGTATCTCAAAAGGCCGCTGCCGGCGGGAATCAAGCGTCCCATGATGACGTTTTCCTTCAGGCCCGCCAGGTAATCGACCTTGCCGGCCACGGCCGCCTCGGTCAGCACCTTGGTGGTTTCCTGGAAACTGGCCGCCGAAATGAAGCTTTCGGTGGACAAAGCGGCTTTGGTGATGCCCTGCAACAGCGGTTCGGCCTCGGCGGGTCTCTTCCCGTCGTCCATGACCTGCTTGTTGATCTCGTCGAACTTCATGCGGTCCACGGCTTCGCCGACCAGAAGATCCGTGTCGCCGGGGGCTTTGACCTTGACCTTCTTGAGCATCTGATGAACGATGACCTCGATGTGCTTGTCGTTGATCATGACGCCCTGGATGCGGTAGACCTTCTGAGTTTCGTCGACCAGGTACTTGGCCAGTTCCTTGATGCCTCTGATGTTGAGGATGTCGTGGGGATTGGCCGAACCGACCATCAACGCCTCGCCGGCCATGATGTAGTCGTTCTCGTGGACGGTGATGTGTTTGCCTTTGGGGATCAGGTATTCCTTCGGATCGCCCACTTCAGGAGTGACGATGATCCGGCGCTTGCCTTTGACCGAGCGGCCGAAAGAAACCACTCCGTCGATTTCGCTGATGACGGCCACCTCTTTCGGCTTGCGGACTTCGAACAATTCGGCGACTCTGGGGAGACCGCCGGTGATGTCCTTGGTCTTGGTCGTCTCGCGGGGGATTTTGGTCAAAGTGTCGCCGGCGTTGACCCTCGTGCCGTTCTCCACCACCAGAACCGCCCCGACCGGCAACTGGTAAATGGCCGGATTGCCCAGGGAGTTGTTGATCTGCTTGCCGTTTTTGTCGACGATTTTGATTTTCGGCGTCAGATCGCCCTGCTTGGATTCGACGATCTCCTTGGAGGACTTGCCGGTCGTCTGGTCGTGAGTGTCTCGGATGGTCTTCCCGGGCTCGATGTCCACGAAAGAGGCGAAGCCGCTGACTTCCGTCAGCTGCGGCTGGTGGAAGGGCTCCCAGGAGACGAACTCGCGATTGTCTTTGATGGACAGATCGAAATCGCGGGCAATTCTGTCCACATCGGCGGGATTGTCCATGTTGTACTCGAACAAGTCCCTCTGAACGTTGGAGTAGACGTCGATGGCCTGGTTCCAGAGACGGGCGACTTTGTTCTGAGCGCTTTCTTCCAGCTTCTCCATGAACATGCCCCTCTCGTCGACGATGCCTTTGGTGACGCCCCAGGCCCGGAGGCGGCCCAAAACGACCTTCAAATCGTCGCGAATGGGCTCCAGACTGTTCTTGTCGGCGCCGACGGCGTTGGCCCTGTTCACCAATTGAGCCGCTTCCGTCAAAAGCTCGTGGACCTGGCTCTGATTCAGGTTTTCGGCCGGAGGCTCGGGAATGCGCAGAGGATCGGAGTCTTGGGGCTGCAGCTTGACCGTGGCCCCGTAGATGACGTCGTGACGCTCTCTGATGACGTTGTTGTCGTCATAGATGACTATCTCGCCTTTGCGGCTCATGACCACGATCTCGTTGTTGTGGGTTCGGATCAGTCTCGTCGTCGGCGAGAACCTGATGAACCCTTTGATCTCCGTGGAGATGGAGTGACGAGCCGCCCGGCTGGAGGCCGTTCCGCCGATGTGGAACGTTCTCATGGTCAGCTGGGTGCCGGGTTCGCCGATGGACTGGGCGGCGATGATGCCTATGGATTCGCCGATGTCCACTAGCTTCCCGTTGGACAAGTCGCGGCCGTAGCACTTGGCGCAGACGCCGCGCTTGGCTTGACAGGCCAGAACGGAACGGACGACGACCGAGCTGAGGCCCGACTTTTCTATGGCCCTGGCTCTGACTTCGTCTATTTCCTCTCCGCCTTCGACCAGCACCGTCTTGTTGTCGACCGGCGAGATGATGTCGAAGAGAGCCGTCCGGCCCAGAATCCTCTCATAGAGAGGCTCCCTGACTTCGCCGGCGTCGCGGAGGGATTCCACCTCGATGCCGTTGACCGTCCCGCAGTCCTCCTCCAAAATGATGCTGTCCTGAGCCACGTCCACCAGTCTTCTGGTCAGATAGCCGGAGTTGGCCGTCTTCAAGGCGGTGTCGGCCAAACCCTTGCGGGCGCCGTGGGTGGAGACGAAGTACTGCAGAACCGTCAGACCTTCGCGGAAATTGGCGGTGATGGGCTGCTCGATGATCTCGCCGGTGGGCTTGGCCATCAGGCCGCGCATGCCCGCCAGCTGCCTCATCTGATCCTTGGAGCCTCTGGCCCCCGAATCGGCCATCATGAAAATGGGATTGAAGCCTCTGGCCGATTCCGGTTTCGCGTCCATTCCCGGTATGTCGGTGATGGCCGACTGTATTTCGTTCATCATCTCGGCGGCCACGCGTTCGACCGTCCGATCCCAGAGGTCGATGACCTTGTTGTAGCGCTCGCCGACGGTGGTGGCTCCGGTGTAATGCTCGTTCTCCATGCCCAGAACCTGCTGACGGGTCTCGCTGATGATCTCGTTTTTGATCTTCGGGATGATCATGTTCGAGATGCACAGAGACAGACCGCCTTGGGTGGCGAACTTGTAGCCGTAGTCCTTCAGGCGGTCGGCCAGAAGAACCGTCTCTTTGGTGCCGTTGGCCCGGAAGCAGTTGGAGATTATGATCTTCAGCTCGCTCTTCTTGATGAGCTTGTTGACTTCCGAGAAGGGCGTGTTCTCCGGCATTATTTCGTACAGAAGAACGCGGCCGCAAGTGGTCTCCACCGTCTCGCCGTCGACGCGGGCGGTTATTTTGGCCTGAAGATGAAGCTCTCCGGCGTCGTAGGCCATGCGAACCTCGTCAGGACCGGAGTAGCGACGTCCTTCGCCCTTGACCCCCGGACGCTCCTTGGTCATGTAATACAGACCCAAAACGATGTCCTGGCTCGGCACGATGACCGGCTCGCCGCTGGCCGGGGAGAGAATGTTGTTGGAGATCATCATCAGGGTCCGAGCTTCCACCTGGCTCTCGATGGAGAGGGGCACGTGAACGGCCATCTGGTCCCCGTCAAAGTCGGCGTTGAAGGCCGCGCAAACCAGAGGATGCAGCTGAATGGCCTTCCCTTCGATGAGGATGGGCTCGAACGCTTGAATGCCCAGGCGGTGCAGAGTGGGAGCCCTGTTGAGAAGAATGGGATACTCCCTGACCACCTCGGAAAGGGTGTCCCAGACCTCGTCCGTCTCTTTTTCCACCAGCTTCTTGGCCGCCTTGATGGTCGTCACCACCTTTTTGACTTCCACCAGCTGATGGTAGACGAAAGGCTTGAAGAGCTCCAGAGCCATCTTCTTGGGCAGACCGCATTGATGGAGCCTCAGATCCGGCCCGATCACGATGACCGAACGGCCGGAGTAGTCGACCCGCTTGCCCAAGAGATTCTGCCGGAAGCGGCCCTGCTTGCCTTTGAGCATGTCGCTCAAGGATTTGAGAGGCCTCTTGTTGGGTCCGGTGATGGTCTTGCCGCGACGGCCATTGTCGAACAGGACGTCCACCGCTTCTTGGAGCATGCGCTTTTCGTTTTTGATGATCAGCTCGGGGGCCGACAGCTCGATGAGCCTTTTCAGACGATTGTTCCGGTTGATGACCCGGCGATAAAGATCGTTGAGATCCGAGGTGGCGAACCGGCCGCCCTCCAGAGGAACCAAGGGGCGCAAGTCGGGGGGAAGCACCGGGATGACGTTCATGATCATCCAAGAGGGACGATTGCCGCTGTCCCGAAAGGCTTCGACGATGCGCAGCCTTTTGACCAGCTTCTTGCGTTTGGAGTCGGCGGTGGCGTTCTTCAGATCCTGCCGAAGGGTCACGGAGAGCTTTTCCAGATCGATCTGATTGATGTACTTCTGGACGGCTTCCGCCCCGATGCCGACCTCCAGATCGTTTTTGGTGTAGTTGTTCTTGGATATGACGTCGATCAAGGCCTCTTCGGTGAGAACCTGTCCGGTGCTCAGAACGGTGTCTTTGGCGTCCAAAACGAGATAGCTCTCGAAATAGAGAACCTTCTCCATGTCTTTAAGAGAAATGTCCAAGAGGTTGCCGATCTTTGACGGCAGACTCTTCAAAAACCAGATGTGAGCCACGGGAGCGGCCAGCTCGATGTGTCCCATCCGCTCGCGTCTGACCTTGGTCTGGATGACCTCGACGCCGCACTTCTCGCAGACCACGCCGCGGTGCTTCATGCGCTTGTACTTGCCGCAGTTGCACTCGTAGTCTTTGGTCGGACCGAAGATTTTGGCGCAAAACAAGCCGTCTTTCTCCGGTTTGAACGTCCGGTAGTTGATGGTCTCTGGCTTTTTTACCTCGCCGTGGCTCCATTCCTTGATCTTTTCCGGGCTGGCCAGGGCGATGCGAACCCGGCTGAAACTGGTCGGATCTGTGGGGTTGGTGAAAAAGCTGGTCATGTCTTCCATTGCGTCCCTCCAAGCCCTCGCCGGCGACGACGAGGGCAGATAGGCTCCAGGATGGTCGAACCTGTCTGAAGCGCCGTCCCTGGCCTGACCTGGCTAGGGATGGCTATGCGTTCAGGCTTTTCTGGCGAAAAGACGGCGAAAAAGACAGCCGAATTCGCCAAAAAGCCCGTTTTTTTCCGGTTTCTCCCTTTGGTTCCGCGACGGACCAAAGGGAGCAGTCTCGGACGGCAGTCTCAGACGGCAGTCTCAGACGGCCTGTTCGGCCGAAGAAGCCTCAGGCGTCGGCAAGGCCGGAGCCGTCTCGTCGGTCTCGGCCTCGGACTCGTTTTCGATCAATTCGACGTCCAAGCACAGCGACTGCAGCTCCTTGACCAGAACGTTGAAGCTTTCGGGCAGTCCCGCTTCCAGAACGTTGTCGCCCTTGACGATCTTTTCGTACATGCGGGCGCGGCCGGCCACGTCGTCGCTCTTGACGGTCAGGAACTCCTGAAGACTGTAGGCGGCGCCGTAAGCTTCCATGGCCCAAACCTCCATCTCCCCCAACCTCTGGCCGCCGAACTGGGCTTTGCCGCCCAAGGGCTGCTGAGTGACGAGAGAATACGGGCCGATGGACCGGGCATGGATCTTGTCGTCGACCAGATGGTGCAGCTTGAGCATGTACATGATGCCCACGGTGACGTCGTTGTCGAACTTTTCGCCCGTGCGGCCGTCTCGGAGTCTGGCCTGGCCGATTTCCGGGAGACCGGCTTCGCGAAGGACTTCCCTGATTTCCGACTCTCTGGCCCCGTCGAAGACGGGGGTGGCCATATGCAGCCCTCGGCGGCTGCGGTTGGCCAGTTCAAACAGCTCGTCGTCGGACAAGGACTCGCAGAACTTGCCGTAATCGCGGTCGCCCAGCGTTTCCCGCAGCTTGACCCGCAGAGAGGCTTGGTTGAGGCTGTCGACCAAGGCGCCTATCTGCTGGCCCAAGGTGCGGCTGGCCCAGCCAAGATGAGTCTCCAGGATCTGGCCCACGTTCATGCGGCTGGGCACGCCCAGAGGATTCAAGACGATGTCCACGGGGACGCCGTCTTCGAAGAAAGGCATGTCCTCTTCGGGCAGGATGCGGCTGACGACGCCCTTGTTGCCGTGACGTCCGGCCATCTTGTCGCCCACCGACAGCTTGCGCTTCATGGCCACGTAGACCTTGACCATCTTGATGACGCCCGGAGGCAGTTCGTCGCCTTTCTGCAGCTTGCCCTTCTTCCTCTCGAAGACCTGGCGGATGATCTCCACCTGCTCCTTGTAGTAGGAAACGAGATTCTCCACCTCGACGGACAGCGCGCCGGCCTTGTCTTCGTTGAATTTGACCTTGCGCCAGACGTCGGGAGGCAGGGAGTCGACATGCTCCTGCGTCACGGCGTCCTTCTTTTTGAGGATTGTTTGGCCTTTCTCGTCGACGACGTTGGTGGCCAGAGTTTTCCCGACCAAATACTCGGAGAGTTTGGCCTGGGTGTTTTTCTCCATGATGTGGATCTCGTCGTCCTGATCCTTCAGGATGCGCTTGATCTCGTCTTCCTCTATCTCCAGGCTTCTCTTGTCCTTGTCGGCGCCCTTGCGGCAAAAGACGCGGGCGTCGATGACGGTTCCTTCGATGCCGGGCGGAACCCGCAAAGACGTGTCCTTCACGTCGGAGGCCTTCTCGCCGAAAATGGCCTTCAAAAGCTTTTCTTCGGGAGTGAGCTGGGTTTCGCCTTTGGGGGTGATGCGGCCCACCAGAATGTCGCCGGGCTTGACTTCGGCCCCGATGCGGATGATGCCCGCCTCGTCGAGATTGGACAGAGACTCTTCGCCCAAGTTCGGAATGTCTCGGGTTATCTCTTCCGGGCCCAGCTTCGTGTCCCTGGCGACCGTGTCGTAGACCTCGATGTGCACGGAAGTGAAGATGTCCTCTTTCACCAAACGCTCGGAAACGAGGATGGAATCCTCAAAATTGTACCCGCCCCAGGGCATGAAGGCGACCATGACGTTACGGCCCAGAGCCAATTCGCCCAGATCCGTGGCCGGTCCGTCGGCTATGACCTGCCCCTTTTTGACCACGTCGCCCGGTTTGACGATGGGCCGCTGGTTGAAGCAGGTGCTCTGATTGGAGCGCTGGAATTTGTTGAGCTTGTAGATGCGGATCCAGTCGGCCTTGTCGCTGGCCTCTTGACTGGTGTAGCGCATGACGATGCGGGAAGCGTCGGCGTCCTCGACCACCCCGTCGTACTGAGCCGTGATGATGACTCCCGAGTCCCGGGCCACCACGTCCTCGATGCCGGTTCCGATGAGGGGGGCGTCGGTCCGCAAAAGCGGCACGGCCTGACGCTGCATGTTGGCGCCCATCAGGGCGCGGTTGGCGTCGTCGTGCTCCAGAAAGGGCACCAAGGAAGCGGCCACGGAGACGAGCTGATTGGGCGAAACGTCCATGAGCTTGACTTCCTCGGGCGGCTTTTGCACGAATTCGCCGTTGATGTGACAGGGCACGTAATCCTGAACAAGACGATTTCCTGAATCCAACTCCACGTCCGCCTGGGCGACGACCTTGTCTTCCTCGGCCAGAGCCGTCAGGTAGTTGATTTCGTCGGTGGCCACGCCGTTCTCCACCTTGCGGTAAGGAGTCTCGATGAAGCCGTATTCGTTGACCCTGGCGAAGGTGGACAGAGAGACGATGAGACCGATGTTCGGACCTTCAGGGGTCTCGATGGGACAGATGCGGCCGTAGTGAGTCGGATGGACGTCGCGAACCTCGAAACCGGCCCTCTCTCTGGTCAAGCCGCCTGGACCCAAAGCGGACAGTCGCCTTTTGTGGGTGATCTCCGACAAGGGGTTGTTCTGATCCATGAACTGGCTCAATTGGCTGGTGCCGAAAAATTCCTTGACCACGGCGGTGACCGGCTTGGAATTTATCAGGTCGTGCGGCAGCATGGTGTCGACTTCCTGAAGGCTGATTCTTTCCTTGATGGCCCTTTCCATGCGAACCAGACCGACGCGGTACTGATTTTCCAAAAGCTCGCCCACGGCCCTGACCCGACGATTGCCCAAATGGTCGATGTCGTCGACGGCGCCGTCGGTGTCTTTCAGGCGAACGAGCTCCTTCACGGCGGCCAAGATGTCGATGGGCCGGAGAGTGTTCAGGGTCGGCTCGGCCTCCAGCTGCTTGTCGGAGCTGAAAAGCCGGTAATTGAGCTTCATCCGGCCGACCGGGGAAAGATCGTAATGTTCGGGATTGAAAAACAGATTGTTCAAAAAAGCCTTGCCCACTTCAAGGTTCGGCGGAGTGCTGGGCCGGTTTTTCTTGTAGAGATCGATGATGGCGTCTTCTTCCGTCTCCAGCTTGTCCTCGGCCAGGGTGTCCCTGAAGGAATGACTGACCCTGATCTTGTCGTCGATGCACAAGAGGGGAACCTCGGCGATGCCGTGATGCAGGATCAGACGGTAGGAGTCCTCGTCGAACACCTGGTTCATGGCCAGGATGACCTCGCCGGTGTCGGGATTGTAAACGTCCCGGGCGGCGTAGCCGCCGAAGAAATCCCTCGGATCGACCTCGACTTCGGTGTAGCCCATCTTGAAGAGACCGTCCAGACCCGGCTTGGTGAACTTTTTGGTCTTCGCGGCCAAGGTCTTGTTCGTCTTGGGATCGACGACGTCCTGCATGGAACGGCTGCCCGCCAGAAGCTCTATGGCCTCCTTGCGGGGCATCCCCGTCACGTCGCGGGTGGCGACGCCGCTTTCGTTGAAGCGAAGCGTCTGAACGGGGTAAAAATACTCCAGCAGCTGCTGCGAGGTGTAGCCCAGAGCCTTCAGAAGCACGGTGACCAGAAACTTGCGTCTCCTGTCGATGCGCACGAAGATCAAGCCCTTGGGATCCAGCTCCAAATCCAGCCAAGAGCCGCGCATGGGGATTATCCGGCTGGAATAAAGAATCTTGCCGGTGGAATGGGTCTTGCCGCGGTCGTGATCGAAAAAGATGCCCGGACTGCGGTGCAGCTGAGAGACGATGACCCTTTCGGACCCGTTGATGATGAAAGTCCCCTGGTTGGTCATCAAAGGCAGATTGCCGAAATAGATCTCCTGCTGCTTGACGTCCCTGATGTTGGTGGCCCCGGTGTCCCTGTCCTGATTGAAGATCTCCAGAGAAACGGTGATCTTGAGGGGAGCCTCGTAGGTCAAGCCCTTGGAGAGGCACTCGTCCACGTCGTTTTTGACGTCGTCAAAGGCGTAGGATTCGAATTTGAGAATCGAATGCCCCTGGGAATCCTGAATGGGAAACACGCTGTTGAACACAGCCTGGAGGCCGAAGTTGCCTCTTTCCTCAGGAGGGGTGTCTTTCTGTAAAAACCGCTCATAAGAGTAGCGCTGCATCTCGATGAGATTTGGCATTTCGGTTATTTGCTGCGTCTTGCCGAAACTTTTGCGGATGCGCAGGTCTATGCCGGGAGAAGACAACTTTCGACCTCCTCTAATGGGGCTTCTGCCTGAAAGCAGAACCGGATCGTTTTAAATGAACGAGAAGCTGGGCTAAAAAGGCGAAACGGCCATGGACGCGTTCGACGGTCGGCGCAAAGCCGCTCCGACGAATCGTCTTCGACGGATTCGTCTTCCTTTTTGGCCTTCTTGGCCAAAAATAAAACAGCCAAAAAATTTAGCAGGAAAAACTGGCAGTTCCAGTCTGCCACCCGACCAGGGGCTGCAGGTGTAACCATAAGAATGGCGGCCCTTTGTGAGGCGAAACTTTAGCGGCAAGACCACCTGGCTGCTAAAGCGCGAGGAATCGACTCCGCCCTTTTTTGGGCGAGGTCGACTGAATAACCGGCTTGCCGCAAAACGCCGAACGAATCGACGCCCGAAATAAGCCGATTGCAGACCGTCCGATCGGCTAGAGACGGCCTCTGACCTGAAATCGTCGCGTAAAATCAGGCCATCATGTCGAATCGAGCTGGACGCCGCCTTTTTTGGAGGACTGCTCCAAAAAGGCGGCCGCTCGAAAAACGCGGTCAAGCCGGACTGACGCCTCTTTGGAGATTCCGCTTTTTTTGCCTGAAACGGCAAAAAAGCGGAAAAAAGGGGCGCGGTCCGGCCGGGATTTACTTGACTTCGACGGAGGCGCCGACGCCCTCGAGTTGAGCCTTGATCTTGTTGGCCTCGTCCTTGGAAAGACCTTCCTTGACGACCATGGGAGGATTGTCGACGGCGTCCTTCGCTTCTTTGAGGCCCAGAGAGGTGATCGTTCTGACTTCCTTGTAGACGGCCACTTTGGTGGCGCCGGCGGCGGTCAGAACGACGCTGAACTCGGTCTGTTCCTCGACGGGGGCGGCGGCTTCGCCGGGAGCGGCGCCCATGGCGGCCACGGCCACCGGGGCGGCGGCGGTCACGCCGAAGGTCTCTTCAATGTCCTTGATGAGTTCGCTGAGCTCAAGGACGGTCATGTTCTTCAAAAAATCAATTACTTCCGCTTTGGTTATGGTCATGATTCCTCCAGCCGACAATAAACGGCCTGATGAAATATTTTGTAGGAATTAGTCCGGCTAAGCCGGGAAATTGACTGGGCGGCGGCTCGGCGGAAACGCTCAGGTCGCCGGGACGACGGCTTCGGCTTCGGTCGCGGCCGCGACGACGGCTTCCGGTTCGGCCGGGCTTAGGGCGGCTGCGGACGCTTCGGGTCCGGCGTCTTTTTTGTCCTTAAGGGCCGTCAGGGCGTAGAGAAGCTTCTGGGGCACGGCCGCCAGGACTCTGGCCAACGAAGTGGGCACGGCTTGCAGGGCGCCCAACATGGTCGACAGCAAGATCTCCCGGGAAGGCAGAGAAGCCAGGGCTTTGACCTGAGCTGGATCTAGGACTTTGCCGTCCAACAAGCCGCCTTTGACGACGAACTTGCTCTGTTCCTTGGCGAAATCCTGCATGACTTTGGCCAAGACGGCCGGATCGGAATCGGTCATGCCAAGGCCGTTGTTGCCGACCAGAAGATCGTTCAGCTTTTCCAAGGGATGATCTTTGGCGGCCAACTTGATGAGAGTGTTTTTGACGACCTTGTACTGGCCGCCGCACTCTCGGATCTTGTTGCGCAGACTCACCATGGCGTCGACGGGCAAAGAATTGAAGTCCGTCACGTAAATGGCTTTGACGTTCTTAAGATCATCGAGCAGAACCGAGACCACAGTCTTTTTCTTTTGTTTGTCCACCTACTTTAACCTCCTTTCTTAGGCTATTTCGAACCGGCTCGGCCAGCCGAGACCTTTGGTTCGCATTTTCGGCCCAAGCAAGGTGGCGCATGACCACGACCTCGACCGGCGGCGTCGCCATTAAAGCCTACACTTAGGCGACCGGTTGTCTTTGGTCCGAAAATTCTCTCGGGCCGGCGCGAAGGCGCCGGTCCAAGAGGGGATCGTGAAAACGCCCGTCCCCAAAAAGGCGGGAGCGAGCGGGAAGTCGTTAATTTTTCGCTTCAAGTCAGATAAGCTTTGAGCTCCTTGACCAAAAGAGGATCTATCTTGACGCCTGGCCCCATGGTGGTGGTCATGGCGATACCTTTGACGTAGGCGCCTTTGGAAGTCGTCGGCTTCAGGCGCTGAACCTGATCCAAAAAGGCCGAGACGTTGGCCAGGATCTTATCCTTGGCGAAGGAAACCTTGCCCATGGGAGCATGGACGATGCCGTTTTTGTCGACCCTGAAATCGATTTTGCCGGCCTTGAGCTCCTTCACCGCCGTGCCCACGTCAAAAGTGACCGTGCCCAGCTTGGCGTTGGGCATCAAGCCGCGCGGGCCCAAGATTTTGCCCAGTCGGCCGACCAGGCCCATCATGTCGGGCGTGGCCACGGACTTGTCGAAATCGATGAAGCCGCCCTGAACCCTCTCCACCAGATCTTCGGCTCCGGCCACGTCGGCTCCGGCTTCCAGGGCCTCTTTTTCCTTGTCGCCTTTGGCGAAGACGGCCACTCTGACCGTCCGGCCGGTGCCGTTGGGCAAGGCCACCGTGCCTCTAACCATCTGATCGGCGTGACGGGGATCGACGCCTAAGCGCACGGCGATTTCGACGGTCTCGTCGAATTTGGCCTTGGGAGACTCCAAAAGAAGGCCAATGGCCTCCTCAAAAGTGTATTTCTTGAGCCGATCCACCATGGAGACGGCTTCGCGATGTTTTCTGCTGGCGGTCACAATCTTCCTCCCAAAGGCTCTCGAAGAGCTTGGTCAGCTGCAAAGGATTTGCATTTTTGTCGGAAGGTCTGGAACCTCTCTTTTTGGGAGGCGCCAAAGACCAATGTAAAGGAAACGGGACGACTGGAAAGGTTTTACAAACGTTCCAAGCCGCCTCCCTTCGGCGAAATTTTTCCGGCGCGAAAATCGCTCAGGAGACGATCTCCAGCCCCATGCTCCGGGCGGTGCCGGCGATGATCTTTTTGGCCGCCTCCATGTTCCAGGCGTTGAGATCCTCCATCTTGATCTTGGCGATCTCTTCCAACTGAGCCTCGGTGATCTGTCCGACCTTGGTCCGGCCAGGCGTGGTGGAGCCCTTGGGCAGCTTGGCGAAGTCCTTCAACAAAATGGAGGCCGGAGGCGTCTTGGTCACGAAGGTGAAGGTTCGGTCCGAATACACGGTTATGACCACCGGGATGATGGTCCCAGTCTTGTCCTGAGTTTTGGCGTTATAGGCCTTGGTGAACTCGCCTAGATTCAGTCCGTACTGGCCCAGAGCCGGCCCGACGGGGGGGCCGGGAACGGCCTTGCCGGCCGGCAGCTGCAACTTGACCTGAGCCACGACTTTCTTTGCCATGAAACCATCTCCCTTAAAATGACGCTATCTGGTCAGGCCAAAGCAGGTTCGAAATCATTCTCGTCTACGCCAGAGGCCTGGAAAAATTACGGATTCGCTTTCCGTCTTTTTGGCCTCGCGAAATCAAGGCCGTTTTCGATCCCAAAAAGGAAAGATCAATGTTGACTCATCCTCGTTGACAAATCTTCGTTGACCCATCCTCATTGACGCATCCTCGCCTCCGATGACGAGAATGCGCATTTCTTTATTTGCTGTTTATGTTCGTTTCCAATTATGTTTCAAATATAGCCTATCTTTTAAAATAAAAAAGTCTTAAATAAAAATGATGGTCAAAGCAATTCCAGGGACAACTTTTAATAAGCTTTTCGTTGACTTTAAAATAGAGCGTCCAGTCCACCCGGAAACGCCTCCGTCAAATAGTTGATTCTGCCAGAAGATCTAGTTTTTGTCAAGAGTTTTTCAAAAAAAATAAAATGACGGCAAACTCTTGGTTTTTTTGAAAAATTTCTTGGCCAGCCGATCTAGGCAGTCCAAAAAAGTCGAACTTCCCAAGAAAAACAGAGAGGCTTGTCGGCCTCTCTGTCGGGCGATGCTACGTCAATGGATGAGCGCGGTCAATTATTGTCTCTAGACGCCTTGTCCGAGACGTCTTGTCCGAGATTGGGGAGCGCCGCGCGGACGCTCGCGACGAAGGCGACAGGCTTCAGCCGGTGGTCTTGTCGGCCTGTATGAAATCCAGCTCCACGGGGGTCGGCCGGCCGAATATGCTGATGAGAACCCTGAGCTTGCCTTTGTCTTCGTTGACTTCTTCGACCACTCCGGTGAAATTGGTGAAGGGGCCTTCGACGACTTTGATTTCGTCGCCTTCTTCGAAGTGAAATTTATGCTTGGGCTTCTTGGTGCCCTCTTCCATCTGAGTCAGAACGGTCGCCGCTTCGACGTCAGAGATCGGCATAGGCGTATTTTTCTCGCCCAGAAATCCCGTGACTTTGGGAGTCTCCTTTATGGTCGACCAAGTCAGCTGGTTCAATTCCATGCGCACGAAAATGTAGCCGGGAAAAAGCTTTCGAGAAGAGGTGCGGCGCCCACCGGCCTTTGACATCTCCATCACGTTTTCCATGGGCAACACGACGTCGGTGATCAGTTCCTCCAAGTGGAGCTTTTTTATGTTCTCCTCCAAGGCCTGCTTCACCCTGTTCTCATACCCGGAAAAGGTGTGCACCACGTACCAATTATGGGCCACTTTCTGATCTCGCTAATTTGTTCTGAAGAGTCCGGCGAAGACTCGTCAGACTTGTTTAATTGGGCCGAAGGCCCAAGTTTTGGGGGACGAAAGCCGTATCGCTCAGCCGACTATCAGACGAAGAAGCCTATTTAATATGCCGTCGACAAGAGCCAGATAGACGGCCGATATGCCCACCAGCACTAGAAGTATCCCGGTGGAGGTGACCGTTTCCTTGCGAGTGGGCCAAGTCACTCTGGTCAGTTCATTTTTCGCGTCTTTCAGAAAAATGAAGAATTTTTCCACGCTGTTAGGGGGCTTGACCTCTTCCTGCTCTTTTTTAGTCTTCTTGGGGGCCTGAGCCGAAGACGACGCGGCGATGATCGAGGAAATCGGCCCGCTATCAGCGGAGGCGGGCTTATTTTTGCGATGCTTGGACATAAAACCACCGGAAAGAAGATATTGGCCGATTCGTTTTCCTTTTGGCGGAAAACTAACGCCCATCGCGGCATAGAAAGGCGAGACGACGCCCATTCGGCAGCTTCGCTCTTAAAAACTTTAAAGACTCATGGCAGGCCAGGAGGGAATCGAACCCCCAACCCCCGGTTTTGGAGACCGGTGCTCTGCCAATTGAGCTACTGGCCTGTGCGAGCAAATCAAATTTTTCTGAATCAAAAAATCGTCCGGTCGACGAATCGCCAAAACGGAGCCGAAGCTAATTGCAGCGAACCAAAAAGGGAATCTAACCGGCCGCGGCAAAAAAGACTTCGCCAAAAATCGCGACTTCGTCGCCCCTCGAAGGCTTCGTCGGAACCAAAGACTTCAAAAGACCGGCGTCGCCGACTTGTCAAAAATGGCCGCCAAGCCCCAAAACAGGAAAAAAGCTCACTTCACTTCGCGGTGAACGGTATGACGGCGATCGAAGGGACAGTACTTTTTGATTTCCAAACGACCAGGGGTGCGCCTTTTGTTTTTCGTCGTGGAATAGTTCTTGTTCTTGCACTCGGTGCATTGAAGCTGGATGATTTCTCTAGGCATAGGTCACTACCTGATATTTGCGTTCCGACAATATCCCCTCCCCCGGGTTCAGAAAAGAGGCATTTTTCATTATAACAAAAAAACTGGCGGGAGAGGGCATATAATTGAAGCCCATCTCCCACCTGAATCCATATCTCTGAAATTACTCGATGATCTCCGAGATGACTCCGGCCCCGACAGTCCGTCCGCCTTCGCGGATGGCGAAGCGAAGCTCCTTTTCCATGGCGATGGGCATGATCAGACTGATGGTGAAGGTGACGTT
>JAIRTO010000293.1 GCA_031254895.1 Deltaproteobacteria bacterium | reverse complement strand
GCGGGCGCTCCTGAAGAGAAAAAAACCGCAGGCGAATCCGCGAGCAATGCAGGGCCTTTTGGCGCGGCCTTTTGGCGCGGCTTGCGCCAAAAGGCCGTTTTCGCGACGGAACCAGCAATACTTGGCGAAATCCGCAAAAACAAAGAGACAAGCGGCAAATTGGAGCCAGGCGACATATTGGCGCCAAGCGATAAATTGGAGCCAAGCGGCAGAATGGAGCCAGGCGACAGAACGGAGCACGAAGCGTTTTCCCTACTGGCCTGGTTTTCGTCGTTCGAAAGCCGGCAATTTTAGCGGCTCTCTTTCAAGCGTTTCGCCAAATCCGGACGTTTAGCCAATATAGGCCAGAAAAGCCGCTCCGCCAGGTCATTTTCGCGGAGGCTTTTGTAGCCGTCAGCTCCGCCTCGCGGAGGCGTCCGCGCAATAAGCCCCGAAAAGCTATCCCCCAAAAAAACTGCCACAAAAGCTAGGCAAAAGGGAGGGAGCGCAGCTGAAAGCCGCAAGGAAGCCGCGATGTCAGTCGAACTGTAAGCCTAACTGGAAGCCGAGATGGATGAACGCCGCGCCAAATTCGCGAATTGGCCGACCGTCCAATCTTCGAAACCTATCCAGCCAGCCAGCCAGCCGAAAGAAACGTTCCGATGATTCCAGTCTGAGAGGAACGAAGGGCTCTTTTGCGAACCGATAAATGAAGCGGATCGAACGCGCCAAAATCTCGGGAAAACGGCCCGAAAAGGCAAACTATCGAAGATTCCGGACGGAAGCGTCGAAGTTGACGTTTCGGCGGCCAAGGTCGAACAAGCCGCCGTCCCCTGAAGGCGAAAGGCGTTTTGGCGAAGGAGTCAATTTTTTTTGCCGCCGACGAATTTCTCTTTCCAGCTAAACCAGTTCGGCTTCAGCTCGCCCGACGTTTCGTCCTGCGTCTCGTCGGAAGGCTTGTCCATGCGCTTGGCTTCTTCGTCATAGACTTCCAGAGCTTCCACCCCCATCCGTTTGGGGCGACGCCACAGCTGCCAGGCCAAGACCAGAACCAGCGCCGCCATCAAAGGTATGAGCAGGCCATCTTTCAGTCCCCAGGACAGATCGAGGTGACGTCGTATCCTGATGTAACGCACGACCGGCCAGGCCGACAGGGCGATGAGAACCATCAGAGACAAGCTGGACGAGACCATGAAGATGAGTCCGCCGTAACCGGTGGGCACTTGGGCCAGGTTCTCCGTCTCGAAGCGCGGAAAGCGCGCCCCCAAGCCGACGCCGAGCGAACAGAGCCCGGGCGTCAAAATAAGGGTCAAGATGAAGGCCGTGGCCGACATCACCGGATCGGCGTCCAGAAATCGGCTGGTCAGCCAAGTCAAGACCAGAGCCACGGCCAAAATCGGAACAAGCCAGAAACGCAGCTTGTTGTTGAGGAAATCCTCCGTGGACATGGGCGAAGAGCGGATGATCCAGTAGGAAAAACCTTCGGCCGAAATGGACGGAAAGGCGAATCTCAGAGACAAGGTGGCCGAGACCAGGCCCACCAGTCCGACGTTCAGAAAGGCGATGGTGTTTTCCAGAAAAAAAGCCTGCAAAGGATACCGCTTCAGATTGAGCACGGAAAAGTTGTACAGATAGATGATCATCAAGGCGCCCAGCAAAAAAAGCTGCGACCATTGGGTGTGATCTCTGAAAAAGATCTTGAAGTCCTTGATGGCCATGGCCCTTTGCTCGGGATTTCGGATGAACCGCAAACACCAGGCCAACAGATTCAGCAAACCGCCGGCTTTCTGTCGGCCGGCCCCTTCCTGGCTCTTGTTGTAGCCGACCCAATAGAGAAAATGAGCGGCATACGAGGCCAACAAGCCCGCGACGACGGCCATGATCCACAGGAGGGCCAGAAAGACGAATCTTAAATCGTTCTCCCGCCCGCCCAAAAGAGGCCAGAGCAAGTCCGTGGCCCAGGTGGTGGGCAGCATGGGAGAGGTCGGGGTTTGCAAGGAAGCCAAGTACCCGGCTATGGATTGGAAGCTGTCAGGGTTGACCAGCTGCTCCGGCCTCAAGAATCTGAAAGCCATGTACAGGCCGACGAAAGCCAGAAGACCGAGTATGCTCATGATGTCTCTGGTCCGCCTGGCCGGCAGAACGTTGACCAGCAGGATCACGGCGATCTGGCTGACGAAGGCCGAGGTCAGAACCACCGGCAGAGCCGAAGGGAGAAGCAGCAGATAGTAGGTCGGCGGAGCGCGAAAGGCGTAGCCGTAAGCCAAGAAGACGGGAAGCAAAAAAGCGACCGGCATCCAAGCGCTGGAGATGATGCTCTGGTAGGAGCGGGCCCAGAAGATGCTCTCCCGATCGACGGGAGCGGCCATCAAAAGACTCAAGTCCCTAGCCAGATAAAAGCTGGACAGAGAAGTGATCACCGCCGAAAAGACGAGCAAAGCCGCGCCCGACAGCCACAGGAGACTGAAAGTCTTGCGGGAGAGGATGTCCCCGAAGCCTTCGACGGAGTAGAAGGAACGGATCATCTTGACGGACATGAGGAACAAAGCGGCCCACATGACCAGAGTGAAGACGGTCAAGGAAATAAGCTTTATCCTGCCGCCTGGCCCCGGATCTCGCAGATAATTCTTCAAGCTCATCGAGGCCGGCTTCAACAAGGTAAGAAACTCGCGCATTTTCCCCGCCTATTCTTTGGCTGAACTACCGTCCGGAGGCTCGACGCCGGTGGTCAGCTCCAGAAACAGGTCTTCCAAATCCGCTCCATGTCCTCCGACCGAAAGACGCAATTCTTCTTCAGTTCCCTCGGATATGAGCCGACCATGCTGGATTATGCCGATGCGGTCGCATAATCTGGAGGCCAGACTCATGGTGTGGGTGGAGATGAAGACGGCGACCTTCTCTTCTCTGGCCATGCGCTTGAAAATGCCCATGACCAGCTTCGCCCCTCTGGGATCCAAGCCGACCATGGGTTCGTCGACGACCAAAATTTTTGGTTTGGGCAAAAGCGCTCCGCTCATGATCAGGCGCTGCTTCATTCCGTGAGAGTAGTTTTCGATCAGTTCGTCCCGCCAGTCCCAAAGCTCGAAGATTTCCAGCAGCTCCTGGGAACGCGATTCCGCCTCGGCCTTGGGCAGGCGGTAGAGATCGGCGGTGAACTCCAGAAACTCGGCTCCGGCCAGTTTTTCATATAAAAACGGTCTGTCGGGAATGTAGCCTAAAATGGATTTGGCCCGTTTGGGTTCGGCGGCGAGATTGACGCCTCCCAAAAATATGGAGCCGGAGGAAGGGGCCAAAGCTCCCGCCAACATGCGAATGGTGGTGGTCTTCCCTGCCCCGTTCGGTCCCAAAAAACCGTAGATTTCGCCGGGATTGACCGTCAGATTGAGATCCGCGACGGCCTGGTGCTTTCGATAATTCTTGCTGACGTTTTCAAGTCTGATCATGGTCTGACGACGTTCCGGAAACAAACCGCAAAGGGTTGAAGAAAAAAGTTAAGCCCCCAAATAAAAGAGCGCCGGGAGCGGCCATTCTGATCCAGGCGCGGCTCCGTTTCTTGGGGCCGTTTATTGGGGCCCGTTTCTAGCGCCCAAGGAAGCCAATGATCGGCCTAATGAAGAGCCTGCGCCGAGCCTATGTTTTAAAACTTCGTTCCAACCGACGGTTCAACTAAAATCCCAAAGCCCTTTGAACCGCCGGAAGGCTTTCCGACCTTTTATGGTCTGGTCGACAAAAGGCGGACTGAACAAATCGACTGGTCGACAAGACCGGCTTATGAAAAAAAACTGTAATGAAGCCCGGAGTTAGGCGCCCAAAAAACTCGCTAAAACGCAGGACTGGCGAAACAAGCCGAAAAATTCCGCCATTTTGGCGCAAGCGAACGGCCGGAACATGCTTCGCGGCGAAACCTAAAAAAGTCAAAAACAAAAAACGTTTTTTAATAGGAACAATTCTTCAAAACAGTCACTTCTAACCGGCGAACTAGTCATGACGGAAAGGATTTGGCGAAACAGATTGAAAAGTCCAAACAGTCAATACACACATTCAGTCCGAACAATAAGTCCAAACTATCCGAACAGTCACTCCACACATTCAGTCCGAACAATAAATCCAAACGATCCGAACAGTCAATCCGAACAGTCAATCCGAACAGTCAATCCGAACAGTCAATCCGAACAGTCACTCCGAACAGTCAATCCGAACAGTCACTCCGAACAGTCACTCCGAACAGTCAGTCCGAACAGTCACTCCGAACAGTTTCGACATTCTCGACAGTAGCGATAGTCCCAACCAGTCCCAATAGTCCCGAAAGTCCGAATCAGTCCCCCAAAAAGTCCCCCCCCAAAAAAACCTG
>JAIRTO010000112.1 GCA_031254895.1 Deltaproteobacteria bacterium | reverse complement strand
GTCCGACCGCTAGTCCGACCGCTGATCCGACCGCCTTCCACCGCAATTCCTCGTCTTTTTTGGCGGCCCAATTTTTTTTCGCCTTTTTCGTTATTGTAGCTTTTCTCGTTTTCTTAGTTTTTCTCGTTTTTCTCGCTTTTTTCGTTTTTTAGCCTTTTTTCGTTTTTTGGCTTTTCCTGTCGTCAACGTTTTTTAAACCTTTGACGCGCCGGAAGTCGACCACGAACAATCAGGCCTTTTTCGAAACTTTCGCCAAACAAACGAAACTTCGTCGATTTTTTTTCGGTGCGGGGCTCGCCCCGTCCCCCTCAAAAAAAACAAAAAACAAAAACAAAAAAAAATGAAATCAGCTTTTTTCTTGGCTGAACAATCAACTTTTAGGAGTCCATGGTTATATGAGCGTCAATCATTTCCTCAAGGTGGCTGAAGAGCTTGGCATTTCCGTCAAACAGGTCGAAGCGACGGTCAATTTGCTTAACGACGGCGGCACGGTGCCGTTCATCGCCCGGTACCGGAAAGAAATGACGGGAGCTCTGGACGAGGTTCAGGTTCTGGCCGTCCGAGATCGATTGAAAGCCTTGGAGGAATTGAACGAAAGGCTGGAGGCCATCTTGAAGTCCCTGACGGAAAGGGAAATTCTGACTCCCGAACTGGAAGAAAAACTTCGAGGGGCGGAAACGATGGCCAAATTGGAAGACATCTACCTGCCCTATCGCCCCAAGAAACGAACCAAGGCCATGATCGCCAAGGAAAACGGCCTCGAACCTCTGGCTCTGACCATTTTCAAGCAAGACCCGACGGACGACCCCTTAAGCCTGGCCGCCCAAGCCATAGCCGACGGCGCCAAAGCCGATTCGGAACAGTCCGCCTTGGCCGGAGCCAGGGACATCATCGCCGAGATGATCTCGGAAAACGAGCGAGCCAGAGAAAAGCTAAGAGACCTTTTCATGGTCAAGTCCGCCGTCAAGGCCGTCGTCAAAGCCGGCAAAGAGGAACAGGCCCAAAAATACGCCGATTATTTCGATTTTTCGGAAAAAATATCCGCCATACCTTCCCACCGCTATCTGGCCATCCGACGGGCCGAAGCCGAAGGACTGCTGAGCCTCTCCGTGCGCCCCGAAACCGACGAGGCCATGGACATTCTCCGAAAGATCTTTTTGAAAAATGACTCTCCCGCCGGCCAGGAAGTGGAAAAAGCCGTTCAAGACGCCTACAAGAGGCTCTTAAGCCTTTCTCTGGAAACCGAAGCCAGGCTCATGGCCAAGAAAAGAGCCGACTTGGAGGCCATCGGCGTTTTCGCCAAAAATCTCAAAGAGCTTCTCATGGCTCCGCCTCTCGGCGGACAGGCCATCTTGGCCGTGGATCCCGGCTTTCGGACGGGCTGCAAATTGGCGGCCTTGTCCAACGACGGAACTTTGCTGGAATACGCCACCGTCCAGCCCCACGCTTCCGCCGGCGAGAAAGCTTTGGCCCAAAAAAAGATAGCCGAACTGGTGAAGAAGCACGACCTTAAGGCCGCGGCCGTCGGCAACGGAACCGCCGGCCGGGAGACCCACGCCTTCATCAGAAAAATTCCCGAGCTGCCCGAAAAAATGCCGGTGGTCCTCATCAACGAAAGCGGGGCCTCCATTTATTCGGCTTCGGAACTGGCCAGGGAAGAGTTTCCCGATTTGGATCTGACCATCAGAGGCGCCGTCTCCATCGGCAGGCGGCTGATGGATCCTTTGGCCGAGCTGGTCAAAATAGATCCTAAATCCATCGGCGTTGGCCAATACCAGCACGACGTGGATCAAAATCTCCTCAAAAACTCTCTCGACGACGTGGTGGAAAGCTGCGTCAACTCCGTCGGCGTGGAAGCCAACACGGCCTCGGAAAAACTCCTCTCCTACGTCTCCGGCCTGGGGCCGAGCTTGGCCAAAAACATCGTCAAGTTCCGCCGCGAAAAAGGCCCTTTCAAGAACCGTCAAGAGTTCATGCTCGTGCCGAGGCTTGGGCCGAAGGCCTTCGAGCAGTGCGCCGGCTTTTTGCGTCTGGCCGCCGGAGACAACCCCCTGGACAGAAGCGCGGTTCACCCCGAATCTTATCACGTCGTGGAAAGAATGGCCCAAAACATCGACGTTCCCGTCGACGCCTTGATTGGCCGGGCCGATCTGCGCAGTAAAATTAACCCCCACGATTACGTGACCGAAAACATCGGCCTTCCGACCATCAACGACATCTTGGGCGAGCTGGAAAAGCCCGGTCGAGATCCTAGAGCCGATTTCAAGCCTCCGAGCTTCGTCGAAGGCTTGGACTCTCTGGCCGACGCGACCGTCGGCATGCAACTGCCGGGCATAGTCACCAACGTCACCGCTTTCGGGGCCTTCGTCGACGTGGGACTGCACACGGACGGACTGGTTCATTTAAGCGAGATGTCGGCGACGAGATTCGTGAAAAATGCCCTCGACGTGACCGCCGTCGGCCAAGCGGTCACGGTCTGGGTCAAAAGCGTGGACATTCCCAGAAATCGTCTGAGCCTGACCATGAAAGGACCCGTGACCAAAGAGGAAAAAGAAGCTCTAAAGGCCGAAAGCGTCGCAGGTGCTCCGAGCGGAGCCCAAGGACGAAAAAAGACGCCCGAAGACAGAGCCGCCGGTTCCCGCCGCAAACAGGAGGAGAATCGCTACAATCCTTTCGCCAAGCTGAAGGATCTCTATTGACCAAAAAAAGCCAAAAAAAATTCCGCTGGGTTTCGTTTCTTTCGGGCAGTCGCTTTTTTGATCAAAAAAAAGATCTACCCTTTCGCCAAGCTTGGTTGACCCCTAACGCGATCCTAAGTGAAGCGGTCCTAAACGAAAACTAAGCTTCGGCCGGGCCAGGCAATTTTGGGAAAACGGCGTAGACGCGTTAGCTCTACGCCGCCTAAGGAATAATGACGCCTTTTTTTGTTGGAGCTTCGGACTGAGGTTGAAGCTTTAGCTTCGGGCTGAGGTTGAAGCTTTAGTTGAGGGCTGAGGTTGAAGTTTTAGCTGGGGCTGAGGCTGAGGCTGAGGCTGAGGTTGAGGTTGAGGTTGAGGTTGGAACTGAGACCGAGAAGAAAAACCGAACAGACTTCATCTCGAACGACGGCCTTTCCGGCCTAGGGCGAGAAGCGTCAAAGGGAACTCTTCCGGACGGAGAGAGCATAATCTTCGTTTTTTTTGGAGAAGCAGCCAAACAAAAACCCTCACTTCAGAATGGCTCTGGGTCTGGCCCCGTCCTGAGGGCCGACTATCCCGTCCCTCTCCATGTCTTCAATAATGCGAGCCGCTCTGTTGTAGCCGATGCGGAGATGCCTCTGGACGATGGATATGGAAGCCTTGCCCTGGCTCCTGACCAGATCGACGGCTTCCTGATATTTGTCGTCCTTGGGGCCGCCTTCGTTATCAGAATAATCAGGAGGCGTCAAGTCGTCCACATAATCAGGGGGTCCAAACCTCCGGATGAAGTCGGCGACCTTCAGCTTCTCCTCGTCGCTGACGTAAGCCCCATGCATGCGCACCAATTTGGAGGTTCCCGGCGGCATGAACAAAAGATCGCCTTTGCCCAACAGTTGTTCAGCTCCCTGACGATCCAAAATGGTTTTGGAATCCACTCTGGAGGTCACTTGGAAGGACAATCTGGTCGGCAGATTGGCCTTGATGACTCCGGTCAGGACGTCCACCGAAGGGCGCTGGGTGGCCAGGATCAAATGAATGCCGGCGGCTCTGGCTTTGGCGGCCAGACGGGAGATGGAGACCTCCACGTCTTTGGCGGCCTGATACATCAAATCGCTCAATTCGTCGATTATGACGACCAGATAAGGCATGGGAACCAAATCTTCGTTTGAGGAAGACCGAGACTCTTTTTTTATGAACTCGTTGTAGCCGTCTATGTTGCGGACGTTGTTCTCGGCCATGAGCTTATAGCGCTGCTCCATCTCATGAACCGCCCACTTCAAGGCCAAAGTGGCTTCAGCCGCGTCGGTGATGACCGGATGCAGCAGATGGGGCAGATCTTGATACATGGCCATTTCCACGCATTTGGGATCGATCATGATGAAGCGCACTTCGGCGGGAGTGGCTTTATAGAGAATGCTCATGATCATGCAGTCCAGACCGACCGATTTGCCGCTGCCGGTCGCCCCGGCAATCAAAAGATGCGGCATCTTGGAAAGATCGGTCACTTGAGGAACGCCGGTGGCGTCCACCCCCAAAACCAGACCCAAAGGCGATTTCAGCTCCTGAAAGACCCGGCTTTCGATGACTTCCCGCAAGGCCACCGGAGCCCTTTCCTTATTGGGTAGCTCGAAGCCGACCGCCGCCTTGCCCGGAATCGGAGCCACCACCCTGACGGAGGCGACTTTCATGGCCATGGCCAAATCCGTGGACAGAGCCGCGATTTTGGCGATCTTTATGCCGGGGGCCGGATGAAACTCGTACATGGTTATCACCGGCCCGGTGACGACCTCCGTTATCTGTCCCTCGACGCCGAATTCCTTCAATTTGGCTTCCAAAAGCTTGGCGTTGCTTTTCTGAGCTTCCCCGGACAAGCCGGCCGAGTAGCGCTCGTCATCCCAATCGGAGGGAGGATCGAGAAGCGATATGTCCGGAATCTCATATTCGCCCACCCGTCTGGTCGGGGCGCGTTTGGGGGCCTTGTCCCGTCCCGGAGTCCTCTTGTTGACTATTTTCGGCTCGAAGACGGCCGCGACTTCCTCGTCCTCTTCCTCCTCAAACAGCTCGGACGGCTCGTCGGCCGCTCCGACGCGTTCCGCCCCTCGTCCGTCGTCGCGGCCGGAGTCTTGGCTCAGATACAGGTCTTTAGGCTCGCCGGACGATTCTCGGCCGCTGCCGCGGCCGCCGCCGGCCCCGGCGAAAAGAAACCGGAAAACCGACAGAACCTTTCTCGGGGACAACCCGGCGCCGACCCAGAGACCGAAGAAGAAGATCAAAGGCAGGAGAAGGTAGGAGCCGCCCCGACCGATGACCGCCGCCAGTCCGCCGAGCAGAAAAGAGCCGACCAGGCCTCCGCCGGAGGAAGATTCGCCGGGCCAAACGGCGGTTAGAGAAGGATCTGGCCAGATGAGAGCGAACAGAGACAGCAAAGCGAAAACCGAAAGCGTCAGTCCCAGGGCCATCTGGCCGAGGGACGGCTTCTCCGGCCGCCCTTTGAGACAGGCGATCGCCGCGAAAATCAAGACCGGAACAGGCCAGAAAGAGCCGAGCCCGAACAATTTTATCGTCAGCGAGGAAAGGTGCGCCCCGAAAAGGCCGATGTGGTTCTGCACGTCTTGACTCGTCCTGGCCGAGAGATCGCCGGCTCTGTGCGAAATCAGAGACAAAAAAACCACCGTCGCCAACGCCGTCGAACCTATGGCCGCCACTTCCGGCGGAGCCTTAAACTTCCGCTTGGGGACAAATTTCGGCGCGACCGTTTTTCTCTTTGTCGCTTTTACGCTGGCTCTGGCCATCGACATGCCGCCTCATCGGCTCTTTCGCTTTTTTGGACTGTTAGCGTCGGCGATCCCGTCGACGACGCTTGAGGCGAAGCGACGGACGCTTCGCCTCAATTGTTTGAATGAAAATATGGGCGTTTTGGGTTTTCTAGTTATTCGAACGACAAGCTATTTTTCGTCAAAAACCTTTTCCGGGCTTTTCTACGCGCCGCCAAAGCCGCTTTTGCCTCTCCGCTGTCGCAGCCAAAGCCGCTTTTGGCTCTCCGCTGTCGTAGCC
>JAIRTO010000107.1 GCA_031254895.1 Deltaproteobacteria bacterium | reverse complement strand
GGATGATCTTGGTTTGGATGCTCCGAGTTTCGATGAACCGGCCTGGATGCTCCAATCTTTGGATGATCTTGGCTTGGATGGTTCTGGCTTGGATGATCCGAGCTTGGCTGAACCGGGCTTCGATGCTCCCGCCTTGGATGATCTGACCTTGGATGATCCGACTTGGAATGATCCGACTTTGAATAATCCGGTTTTGAATAATCCTGTTTTGGAGAGAAGCCGACCATAATGCGGCCAAAGTCCAAAAAGGCGACCTGACGCCAAAAACGTTCGATCTTTCGGCTATGGAGGACGACATCGTGACCTCAGAAAACCCCGCCTTGACCGATCTGATTCGCCAAACTTCCTCCTCGGCCAAGGTCGTCGCCTGTTCTCTTCTGCCCGAGAGAAACCTGTTTTTGCGCAACCTCGCCCAAGCCGTCGACGACGGTCAAAAGGAAATTCTGGCCGCCAACGAACTGGACTTGGCGGAAGGAAAAAAACAGGGCCTCGGAGAGGCGGTCGTCGACCGCCTCAAGCTGGATGAGGGACGCTTGCGCCAGTTGAGCGGCGGTCTTCGAGACAGTCTGGCGTTGCCTGATCCCTTGGGAGGCACGGAAAACGTCGCGACCTTGGCCAGCGGTCTGGTCGTGGGCCGCAGACGAACGTCTCTGGGAACAATTTTCTTCATCTGCGAAGCCAGGCCCGGCGCCGTCGTCGAAGCGGCGGCCATGGCCGTCAAGAGCGGCAACGCCCTCATCGCCAAGCCTGGCCGCGATTCTCGGGAAACGTCGTCCGTGTTCGGCCGCCTCATCAGCGAAGCGCTGTCCGCCGCGTCTCTTCCCCCCGAAACTGTCCTAGTCCTGCCCTCCCTTTCCGGAGAGGACATCAAGCGCGTCCTTTCCATGTCGGATTTGATAGACCTCGTCATCCCCAGAGGCGGAGAGAGCTTGATAAGCTTCGTCGACCAAAACAGCCGCATTCCGGTTCTGAAGCACTACAAAGGCGTCAATCACCTCTACGTCGACGCCAAGGCCGATCTGGAGATGGCCGTTTCTCTGACCGTCAACGGCAAATGCAACCGCCCTTCCACCTGCAACGCTCTGGAATGCCTTCTGACGCACGAATCGGCGGCTCCGGCCTTTCTGCCGACCGTCAGCCGCGCTCTTTCGGAGAAAAAAGTGAGGCTTTTGGGCTGCCCCAAAAGTCGCGCCCTCGTCCCTTCGATGGAGCCAGCCGCCGACGACGATTTCGGCCGAGAATTTTTGGATCTGACCTTGGCCGTCAAGATCGTGGAAAACATGGAAGAAGCCTTGAAACACATAGAGACTTTCGGCTCCAGACATACGGAGGTCATCTGCACAGAAGAGCTGGGCCAAGCGGACGAGTTTGTAAAAAGAGTCGACGCCAGCTGCGTCATGGTCAACGCCTCTCCCCGACTCAACGACGGCGGCTGCCTGGGCTTGGGGGCCGAAATAGGCATCAGCACCTCCAAGCTCCACGCTTACGGGCCCATGGGGTTGAGAGAATTGACCACGACCAAGTTCGTGGTTCTAGGACGAGGACATCTCCGCTCGTGACCATTATCGACAATCTCTTGACCAGCCGAAGAGCCGCCTCCGCGCAGCTTCTTCTGGCGGCCGCCCTCTGGGGACTGACCTTTACGGCCGGCAAAGTCGCTTCCGCTCGAGCCGACCCCTTGAACGCCACCTTGTGGCGGTTCATTCTGGCCGGTCTCATCTTGACCCCCTTGGCGGCGAAAGCCGCCAAGGGCAAAGTCTTTTCTTCCATTTCTCCAAAAGACTGGCTATACTTCTTCCTTTCCGGGCTGACCGGCCTGGTCATGTACAACTTCTTCTTCATCAAGGCGTTGGCCATGATTCCGGCTAGCCGAGGCTCGGTCATCGTCTGCGGTTCCCCGGCCTTGATTTATCTGGGCTCGGTTCTGTTTTTCAAAGAAAAAATGAAGCTGGCCGCCCTGGCCGGCATCCTTTTGTCCTTCCTGGGGACGGCCTGGACGGTCAGTTCCGGTCGCCTCTGGACGCTGTTTTCCGACGGATTGGGGCGCGGGGATCTGATCATGCTTTTGTGCCCGGCGAGCTGGACGGCATATTCTCTCATCGGGAAGCTGGTCTTGAAGCGGCAAAGCCCTTTGGCGGCCAACGCCTGGTCGGTGGTCGCCGCCGTGCTTCTCCTCCTGCTCCTGACCCCCGTTTTCGGAGGTTCTTTGTCCCAGGCGGCGGACTACGACTTGAAAACCTGGTCTTCTCTGGCGTTTCTGGGCTTAGGCGGCACGGCTTTAGGATTCACCTTCTTCTACCGAGGAATAATCGAGCTGGGTCCTCATAGAGCCGCCGCCTACATCAATCTTGTCCCCGTTTTCGGGATACTGTGCGGCTGGCTCATTTTGAAGGAAAGACCGGACTTTAGCCTGCTTCTGGGTTTAGGCATGATTTTGCTGGGCCTAAGGCTGGTTCAGAAAAACTGATCCGCCGATTTTTGGCGAACCTTTTTTCGCGAAAACCGCCAACGACGGCTAATTTCGTTTTTCCCATTCCAACGCCTCCTTTCAGCCGCTGTTGGCCTTAAAACTTCAAGCGGCATATTTTTATTTTTTTGTTTTTTTGTTTTTTTTTGCCTATAGCCGACGTATTAGCCGACGTCTTGTTCGGCGTCCAGGGTCAGAGCTTGGCTTTAATCCGCGTTTCGCGAAATGAATCCGCCAAAAAGAGCGCATATGGAAAAAGAGAAACAGGCGACAAGGGACGACTTCTTCGCCATAGAAGCGCGGGATCCGGAAAGCCGAGCCAGAACGGGCGTCATCAAAACGGCTCATGGAGACATCCCCACCCCCATGTTCATGCCGGTCGGCACCAGAGGCTCCGTCAAGGCCATAGCTCCCGACGATCTGTTAAGCGTCGGCGCCAAAATTGTCCTGGCCAACACCTATCACCTTCTGCTCCGGCCCGGTCCCGAATTGATGGCTTCTCTTGGCGGTCTCCACAAATTCATGGGCTGGAACGGTCCCATAATCACCGACAGCGGCGGCTATCAGATCTTTTCGCTGTCGGGGCTTCGCAAGCTGACGCCTGAAGGCGTCCGCTTCCAGTCCGCCTACGACGGCTCTAAGTTTTTTTTGACTCCGGAAGAGGTCGTCCAGATTCAAATCGGCTTCGGGGTCGACATCCTCATGTGTTTGGACGAATGCACTACTTACCCGGCCAGTCGGGAAGAGGCCGAAAAATCCATGGAGCTGACCCATGACTGGGCCAGACGATGCCGGATCGAGTGGGCGGCTCAAAAAGAGAGCCTGTCGGCGAGGCCGAATCGGTTCGCCGATGGCCCGATGGGCCCGGCTCTTGCTCTCGGAGCTCTCTTCGGCATCGTTCAAGGCGGCTTTTATCCGAATCTGCGTCGCCGCTCCGCCGAGTTCATTGACTCTTTGGACTTTCCCGGTCAAGCCGTCGGGGGGCTGGCCTTAGGAGAGCCTCAGGAAGAAAGATTGACGGCCATTGAAACGGCGGCGGAAGCTCTGGACGAAAAAAAGCCTCTCTACCTCATGGGTCTGGGGACTCCTGAAGATCTGATGGAGGGGATCAAAAGAGGCGCCGATCTCTTCGACTGCGTCATGCCCACC
>JAIRTO010000272.1 GCA_031254895.1 Deltaproteobacteria bacterium | reverse complement strand
TGCGCCGTCCGACCTGCCTTTTCGAGCGACGCCCAAGACGCCAAAAAACGGAAGCTCTCTCCGTCGTCGGAAGGCCATGGCCGACGCAAGTCGGACGGCGCAAATCGGGCGTTATTGGTCGCCCGGCATAAGTCGGTCAGTAATGGTCGAACGGCCAAGGTCGGAGCGGGTTGGCCAAGTATGGAGAAGGTCAGCCCAAGCAAGAACAGGTCGGGCAAGGTTGGAGAAGGTCAGTCAAAGTTGAAACAGTTCGGCCGAGGTTGGAGAAGATCAGTCAAAGTCGGAACAGGTTGGCCGAGTTTGGAGAAGGTCAGCCAAAGCAGGAACAGGTCGGACAAGCTTGGAGAAGGCTAGCCAATGTTGGCACAAGTAGGCCAAAGTTGAAACAGGTCGGTCAAGGTTGGAACAAGGTGGCCGAGTTTGGAGAAGAACAGCCAAAGTTGGCACAAGTCGGCCGAGGCTGGATAAGACCAGCCAAAGTTGGAACAAATCGGCCGAGGTTGGAAAAGGTCAGCCAAGGTTGAAACAAGTCGGCCGCTGTCGGCCAAGCTTGGATCGTTCATTTGCCCGACTAGTTCCGCATTTTTTGGAATCTCTCTGGCCGTTTTATCAGTCCCTTTTCTTGATCACTTTTTAGTTCGAGCCTTTGAGCGGATTTTTGGCGGTTATATTTCTTGCGGTTCAAAAAGCCTTCGACTCGTCGGAGCGTCGGTCAGCCTCCTCGCCGTCTTGGGACGGAGCCGGGAGCGGAAAAATCAAGGTCAAGAGGAGCGGCGTTCCGCCAAAGCAGAACCGCCGTTCCGCCAAAATCGCTAGATAACGTTTCTTTTCATGTCCTCTATGCGGCCTCGGCCAACGCCGCCCGGCCGAGATCGTCGAAATGGTGTTTCCTAATGAGTCAGTACAGACCAGTAGCCGAACGAATCAAAGACTATCTGCCGGTCGAGCTCCGATTGACCGACGAGGAAATCAAACGAGAGCTCAAACGCTGCCAGGACTGCGGGATCCCCTTCTGTCACGCCTTGGGCTGTCCTTTGGGCAATTTTATCCCCGAAATAAACCTGGACGCCCTAGCCGGCCGCTGGGACATGGCTTTGGCCAGACTATTGGAGACCAGCCCCTTTCCGGAGTTCACGGCCAGGATCTGTCCCGCCCTGTGCGAAGGCTCCTGCGTTCAGAGTCTGGATTCTCAGCCGGTCCCCAGTCGACAGATCGAGCGCGAAGTCATCGAAAGGGCTTTCGCCAAAGGCCTGGTCGGCCCAAAAATCGCCGCCGAAAAGCTTGACCTGAACGTGGGCGTAATAGGCTCCGGGCCGAGCGGACTGGCGGCGGCTCAGCGTCTTAGCCAAGCCGGGGCCAAAGTGACCGTATACGAAAAAGATCAGAAAGCCGGCGGTTTTCTGCGCTACGGCATCCCCGACTTCAAGCTGGAGAAGAGCGTCATTGACCGTCGTCTGGATTTGATGGCCCGAGAAGGGGTGGAATTCGTGACCGGAGTGGAGGCGGGTCTGGACATCTCCGTCCGTTTTCTCCAAAAGCGTCATCACGCCCTGATTCTAGCCTTAGGTTCGCGCAAAAAACGGGATCTGCCTCTCCCCGGCCGGGAACTATGCGGCATCTTCATGGCCTCGGATTATCTGGCCGCTCAAAATAGAGTCATCGGGGGAGAACTCCACGCCATGCCGCCGGAGATGGACGCCTTCGGCCGCAAGGTCGTGGTCATAGGCGGCGGAGACACCGGCAGCGACTGCGTCGGCACGGCCTGGCGGCAGGGGGCGTCGGAAGTTAGGCAGATTGAAATCATGCCCAAGCCCCCGGAAACCAGAGCGGCCGACAATCCTTGGCCTCAATGGCCGAGGATTCTGCGCACGACTTCCAGTCATCAAGAAGGCGGCCAGAGACGCTGGTCGGTGAACACCTTGAAATTCCTGCCCAAAGAAGGCTGGCCGGATCGTCTTGGAGCCTTGAGCTGCGAGGAGGTCGACTGGGAGTCGGAGAACGGCCGTCTCGTGAAGCCCGTTCCCGTTCCTGGCACGGAGTTCGTCCTGGCGGCGGATCTGGCTTTTCTGGCCCTCGGCTTCACCGCCCCGGAACTAGGCGCCCTCATCGAGCCCCAGCGGTTCAACCCTGACCGGGCCGGACGTCTGGCCCCGGGACTGTACGCCGCCGGCGACGCCGTCACCGGGCCGTCCCTTGTGGTCAGAGCCATAAGTTCCGGACTGAATCTGGCCAACACGGTTTTGGACGATTATCGCATTTCCGCCCTGAAAAGCTCTTCGGCGGCCTAGAGGCTCTCGCATGTCCGAAAAACCCGTTCGTCGCCTCCTCGTTCTGGGCCGAAACGGCCAAGTGGGCCTGAAGCTGCTCTCGGCTCTCTGGCCTCTGGGCCAAGTCGTCGCCCTGTCCAGAGAAGAGGCCGATTTCGCCGATCCCTCCGCCGTCCTGGCGAAGGTCCGCTCTCTGGCCCCGCAGATTATCGTCAACGCCGCCGCCTGGACCCAAGTGGATCTGGCCGAAAGCCGCCAAGACGAAGCCTTTCGGACAAACGCCGAAACCCCGGCCGTCTTGGCCGAATGGGCCGCCAAAAACGACGCCCTTTTTATTCACTATTC
This sequence comes from Deltaproteobacteria bacterium, assembly GCA_031254895.1. Classification (GTDB taxonomy): domain Bacteria; phylum Desulfobacterota; class Desulfarculia; order Adiutricales; family Adiutricaceae; genus JAIRNQ01. The sequence continues at coordinate 3,161 of JAIRTO010000272.1, read as the reverse complement.
CACCGACTACGTTTTCAACGGCCAAAAGTCGACGCCTTATCTGGAAACCGACCCCGTCTGTCCCTTGAACGTCTATGGGGCCTCCAAACTGGCCGGGGAAGAGCGGATCGCCGCCTGCGGCGGCCAATATCTGATTTTTCGAACCAGTTGGGTGTTTTCCGTTCAAGGACAGTGCTTTCCCAAAACAATTCTGAATCTGGCCGCCTCAAGAAAGGAATTGTCCGTCAACCACGACCAGATAGGAGCGCCCACCTCGGCCGCCTTCCTGGCGTCGGCCACGGCCTCGGTCGTCGCTTCCGTCCTCGCCGGACGCCAAAACGGGCTGGATTGCCCCTCGGGGGTGCACCATTTGACCAGCTCCGGAGAGACGAGCTGGCGCGATTTCGCCGAATACCTCATCCGTCGGGCGGCCCAGGCAGGAAAAAAGTTTCCCGAAGGACAGGTCATATTGCCCGCTTTTGGGCCAGATCCGACTAGGCCCGCCATACGACCGCTGAACTCCCGACTGGAGACGACCAAATTTCAAAAAACCTTCGGCTTGACCTGTCCGCCGTGGACCGAACAAGCGGATCATTTTCTGTTGGAGCTGCAAAAATCCGGCCTCTGGTGACAAAAAGGGCTCCACTCGCCGAAAAAAAAATTTTTGAATACTTCCTTTCTACCGCCAGCAGCGCCAACACCAAAAGCAGCAACAGCAATGGCGGCGGAAAATTACTGCGGCGGCAACACGCCCTTTTGGGCAAAATTGCCTTTTTTGAACAAGAAAGCCCTGAAAGCAAGAAAAACACTGACAGACAAGACAGCTTTGACAGGCAAGGAAACCATGACTAACAAGAATGCCCTGACAGACAAAACAAACCTTACAGACGACAAAGCTCTGACAGACAAGAAAATCAGAGTCAGGCCATAAACTTTTTGGTTTCGGCGTTTTATTTCGGCCTATTGGCGAACGATTCAGGCCTAACAAAACCTTGACAAACCTGGACATCATAGTCAGGCCATAAACTTTTTGGTTTCGACGGTCGATTTCGGCCTATAGGCTAACGATTCAGGCCTAACAAAGCCTTGACAGACAAGGACATCATAGTCAGGCCATAAACTTTTTGGTTTCGTCGTTCGATTTCGGCCTATAGGCTAACGATTCAGGACTATGATCGAATTGGCGATCTTTTCGCCAAAGGATCCGTTTCAAGGCGCGGTTCTTCAAACCATGCCAGCCTGTTCGATCACTACTAATGCCAAAACCTTTGCTTTTTTCGACTATAGTCTAACCGCCTCTTTTTCGCTCTGAACTCCAGGCGAGCCAAACCCTCGGTCTTCGCAAATCCTCGGCTTCGAACGTTTTTTTCTCTTCATCGCCTTCGTCCATCTTGCTTTTAAGCCGATCTCAGAGTATAAGTTAACTTTGTTTGCGGCTTTTCTCTCCTGTCGGCAGGGAAGTCCTTACGGCTCGACGGAACTGTTCGCCCGACCGGGTCTCTTTTTCGACCCCGGAGCGACGCGACAGATTCGCCGCTCCCCTTATTCGGCGTCATTTTGATTTGCGAGGTTACCCGCCATGTCCCAGAGCGATCTTTTCGAATTCCAGCGCATGAACCGTCTCCCGCCTTACGTCTTCGCCCAGGTCAACGAATTCAAGATGGCCGCCAGACGCGCTGGGGAAGATATCGTCGATCTGGGCATGGGCAACCCGGATCTGGGCACTCCCCCCCATATCGTCGAAAAGCTGCTGGAAGCGTCCGTGAAAGAGACCAACCACCGCTATTCGGCCTCCAAGGGCATCACCAAGCTGAGACACGCCATCTGCGACTGGTACAAGCGTCGTTTCGAAGTCTATTTGGATCCTGATTCAGAGGCGGTGGTCTCCATAGGCGTCAAGGAGGGACTGGCCCATCTGACCCTAGCCACCATAACGCCCGGCGAGGTCGTCCTGGCCCCGGATCCCACCTACCCCATCCACTCGTATGCGGCCATCATCGCCGGCGGCGATCTCCGAAGCGTGCCCATCGGTCCCGGCCGCGACTTCTTCTCGGATCTGCAGATCGCCGTGAAGCAAACCTGGCCGAAACCCCGGATGCTGGTCATCTCTTTTCCCCATAACCCCACCGGGGCTGTGGTCGATTTGGAGTTTTTCGAAAAGGTCGTCGATTTCTGCGCCGAACACCGCATTCTGGTCGTCCACGATCTGGCTTACGCCGATCTGTGCTTCGATGGCTATAAAGCGCCCAGCTTGCTTCAGGTCAAAGGAGCCAAGGACATCGGGGTGGAGGCCTTTTCCCTTTCCAAGAGCTACAGCATGGCCGGCTGGCGGGTCGGCTTCATCTGCGGGAACCCGAAAATGGTCGCCGCTCTGACCCGAATCAAGAGCTATTTGGATTACGGGGCCTTCCAGCCCATCCAGATAGCCTCCATCATCGCTTTGAACGGCCCCCAGGACTGCGTGGAAGAGATCTGCCAAACTTACAAGGAACGGCGGGACGCCCTGTGCGACGGCTTGAACCGAGCGGGCTGGAAGGTGGAGCCCCCGAAAGGGGCCATGTTCCTGTGGGCCAAAATCCCGGAAAGATTTCAAGAGCTGAGTTCGGTCGATTTCGCCAAATTTCTGATCACCAAGGCCAAAGTGGCCGTCTCTCCCGGCCTGGGCTTCGGCAACGGCGGGGAAGGCTTCGTCCGCTTCGCTCTGGTGGAGAATGTGCAAAGGATCAACCAGGCCACCAGAGGCATAAAAAGAGCCTTGCAGGCCAAAAGCTAAAAAGCCGTTCCAAATCGGCTTTGCCTAAAAATCCTTCGGACTGAAAAACCTTGATGTTTTTGGCAGGGATGTATTCGTGCGGCTCCGTCGCAAACAAGAGAATTAAGGCCATACTGGCTGCCGATGAAAAGCGCTGAAAGAGCCTGACAAATTCTTTCTCTCATCGACCTGACAGAAACGGCAATTGACTAATTCATCTGGTCGCCGGCCTGAGTTATCTCTTGACCGATCCTGATGAACGCTTTTTTTTCCGCCCGCCGTCAAAGGCGGCCAAAAATTTCTTGATAAAACCCAAACCTAATGCCGCTAACCGCCATACTCATATCCGTCTTGCAATTCACCTTCGCCTTTTTCATCTATGCGTCGGCCCTCAGTTTCTGGGGCAAACACATATTGAAGATTGCCAAGG
>JAIRTO010000076.1 GCA_031254895.1 Deltaproteobacteria bacterium | reverse complement strand
AGAGCGAGGGCTTCCAGACCGGCCAGACAGGACAAGAAGGCGAAATCTTCCGTTTCGCCTTCTTGTCTTCAGCTTCAGGGCGAGAAAGCCGCAGAGATTCTTCAGCGTCGAAAGATCGTTTCGGAGAAGACAATCCTCCACCCCCCGGGAATTCCAGCCCTTTCCGCCTCGCCAAAGGCGAGACGTCCCGGAAGGCCGAACCTCGAGCGTCTCGGGCCGACACGCTTGAGGGCTCGGCCTGAGGCGAACCAAAGGCGAGACGTCCTCCAGAGAAGGAAAATTGTCGACTGACAGCGAGACGATTTTCCTTCAGTTCGGCCGTCGCCTTGAGGTCGCGAAGGTCGTCGCGAAGGTCGGCGCGGCGGGCGAGCGTCAATTCCGTCACCAAGGAATCGACGGCTCCAGCGCGGAAAAAGTCGCGCTCATCCCGTCGCAGACGAAGAACTCCAAAGGGTCGAACCCCCTTAGGGGCTCGCCATTGGTCGCGCCCGCCCAGCCGGACATCTTCAACTTCCTCAGCCTTGGCTGCTCAGAAGGAATAGTCAGGCAGCCTGGGACAGGATGTCAGACGAACCGTCTCCAGAGCCGTCATGGCGGAGGTGAAGGAGGCGTCCGTCAAATGAGGAGACTCGCGGATTTCCAGACTCGCGAGGCCGGTCAGACCGTAGAGGGACGAAAAATCCTTCACCCGGGGACAGCGGACTATTTTGAGCTCCTTCAGGTTCGTCAATCCGGCCAAAGGGCCGAGCTCCCGAAGGCTCCCGCAGTCGTCGAGATGAAGAACAGCGAGCGAGGTCAGCCCGGACAGGGCGGTCAAATCGGTCAGAGTCGGGCAGCCGCTGATCTTCAAGGAGGCGATTTTCGGCAGCCTAAGCAGCGGATCAAGATCCCTCATGCGGGAGCAGCCGCCTAAGTCGAGAGATTCCAGCTCCAAGAGACAGGCCAGAGAGGAGAAATCGTTCGTCCCGCCGCATGACTTGAGCTCCAGAGCGAGGAGGCCGCCGAGATTCGTCAGCGGCGAAAGATCGTGCAGCGAATGACAGCCTTCCAGAGCCAGGAATTCCAGCTCTTTCAGCCCCGCCAGAGACGAGACGTCCCGAAAGGAGTCGCATCGCTTCAGGCCGAGGCGCTTTAAAGTCGTCAACCGCGCCAGGGGCGAGACGTCCTCCAGAGAAGGAAGCTCCTCCAACGACAGCGAGACGAGACGCTTCAGTTCAGCCGCAGCCGAGAGGTCGCGAAGGTTGGCGCAGCGGGCGATCTTCAGTTCCGTCACCGGGGAACGGCGGCTCAAGCGGGGGAAAGAAGCCCAGTTCATCCTGTCGCAGACGAAGACCTCCAAATGGTCGAGCCCGCTTATGGGCTCGTAGTCGGTCACGCCCGCGCAGCCGGACATCTCCAGAGTCTTCAGCTGCGGCAGCTCCGAAAGGATGGACAGATCTTCGACGCCCAGGCAGTCGTTCAGACGCAAGACCTCCAATTTGGACAGCTGTCCGAGCGGCGAGAGGTCGCGCAAGGAAAGACAGCCGGACAAGTCGAGTTCGAGCAGCTCGCTAAACGAGCGGAGGAGGGAAAGATCCGTCAGATTCGCGCAGCCGCTGAGATTTAGTTTGGAGTTGGCGGCCAGGGCCGTTGGAGACGCCAACTGAGACAAATCCGCGAGCTTCGGGCAGGAATGTAGAGTCAGCTCGGTCAGTTTCCTCAGACCGGCGACTGGAGAGAGATTCTTCAGGGACGCGCAGCCGTGCAGACGGAGACTCGAAAGATTGCTCAGCCCCGCCAACGGGCTGATGTCCGAAAGGGCTCGGCAGCCGCTCAAGTCGAGGTAGTACAGTTCGTTCAGTTCCGCCAAAGGGGAAATGTCCGTAAGAGCGGAACAATCGCTCAGGTCGAGAAGCCCGAGCCAGGGCAGGTCGGCCAGAGGCGAAAGATCGGTCAGACAATCTGTTCCGAGTTGGAGATCCATCAGGTCGACGAGGCGGGCCAGGAGGGACAGATCCTTGAACCCGGCGATTCGGCTCAGATCCAGGCACTCCAACCGAATCAGGCCCGCCAAGGGGGAAAGGTCGACCAGGGCGCCGCAATCGCCCAGGCTGAGATTCGTCAGGGAGACGAGAGAGGCCAGCGGCGAGATGTCCGCGAGAGACTTGCAGCCCTCCAGACGCAACCTCCGAAGCCAGGTCAGACTGGACAGGGGAGCCAAGTTAGAAAGAGCTTCGCAACCCGAAAGAGTCAGTTCCGCGAGGTCGGACGTTCCCGCCAAGGCCGAGATGTCCTGAAGCTTCGGGCAGGACAATAGATAAATTACTCTCAGCTTCTTCAGCCCGAAGAGGGACGGAACTTTCTTCAATCCGGCGCAGTCGCTCAAACTAAGAGTCTCCAGATTGGTCAGCCCGTCGAATGATGGGAATTCGGCGATCCGAGCCAGCCCGCCGAGATCCAGTTCCTCCAGCGACGGCAGCGAAGTCAGCGAAGACAGATCCGTAAGGGCCGAACAATTGCTCAAGCGGAGGATGGCCAAATTCTTCAAGGCCGCGAGAGCCGAGATGTCGGTCAGTCGGGCGCAGTCCTCCAGCTCCAGATAAGTCAGGTTTTTCGTTTCCGCCAGGAAGGAGACGTCGGTCAGTTTCTCGCAACCGGAAAGGAACAGACTTTTCAGACGGCGCAGCCCGGCCAGAGGCGAAAAATCCGCCAGACTAACGCAATTATTGAGATCGAGAGAGAAAAGCTTGCTCAAATCGGCGATCGACGAAACGTCGCTCAATAAACCGCAATCATTCAGTTTCAGCGACCAAAGATTATTGAAGCTCTTCAGAGGCGGAAGCGTCTCGATTCCGGAGCATCGGCTCAAATCCAAGAATTTTAAAGAGGTCAACCGGGAGATGGGGAAAAAATCGGTCAGCCTTCCGCAGCCGCTCAAATTCAATCTGGTCAGAGATGGCGGCGGAGGCGAATCTTCCTCCCCGCAGAGCGCGGAGACGTCCTCCAGCCCCTGACAGCGGCTCAGGTCGAGAGAATCAAGTCGTTCGAGTCCGGCCAAGCCGGACAAATTCCTCAATCCGGAACAGGAGCTGAGATCCAGATCCTTCAGGTTTTCCAAGCGGCTCAACGGCTTTAGATCGGCGAGCGAGTGACAGTTGACGGCCGACAGGCTGTCGAGGGTTCGGCGAGACGCGAGAGGCGAAAGATCGGCTATTTTCAGGCAGTCGTCCAAATTGAGTTTCTTGAGGGAACGGGATTTTTCGATGGAAGTCAGGTCGACGAGATTCGCGCAGCCTTTTAGGTTCAACCATTTGAGCTCAGCCGACGCCGAAAGATCCGGCAGCTTGCCCAAAGCGGCGCAGCCGCTGAAGTCCAATTCCTTCAAATCGGCCAATTTCGCCAGAGAGGGGATTTCCGACAGGTTCTCGCAATTGACTAGCTCGAGAATCTCCAGACGCTTCAAGCCGGAAAGATCCGGCAGCGATTCAAGTTCCGAGGTCCCTTTGATTTGCAAAAGACTCAGTCCCTTCAGACGGGCCAGGGGCGAAACGTCCTTGACGCCGGAGAGCCCGGACAGACGGAGAACTCCCAGATTGCGGAGCCCGGACAGAGGCGAAATGTCCCGCGCTCCCGGGCAGTCTGACAAGACTAACTCCTCCAGGCTTTTCAATCCCTGCAAAGGGGAAAGATCCGTCAGTTCCTGAGCGTCGCTTATGGTCAGCATGCTCAAATTTTTGAGACCGCTCAAGGGAGAGAGATCGCGGATCTTCGGGCATCCGCTCAGCTCCAGGCTCCTGAGATTTTTAAGGGTCGAGAGAGGCGACAGATCCTCCAGCGACTCGCAGCCGGAGAAGTTCAGCGCGAACAGTTTGGTCGACCCGGCCAGACCTCGGAGATCGCTAAGCGCCGAACATTCTTCCAAAGAAAGCGCCGCCAACCTACCCAATCGGCTCAGATCCGGCAAAGACTCGAGCCGACGACAGCCGGTGAGATCAAGTCTCTTCAGAAGCTCCAGTTCCGAGACGGCCGACAAGTTCTTCAATCGGCGGCAGCCGGATAAGTAAAGCGAGCGCAGCGAAGTCGCTCCCCTGAGCGGAGACGCGTCTTCGAGGGATGCGCAATCGGCGAGACGCAGGGTTTTCAGGCGCTGTAGTTCGGAAATGCCCGACAGATCCGTCAAGGCCGAACAATTTGTCAGATCGAGGCTGGCGAGGCTCGAATAGTCCTCGAAACGGGGCAGAACTTCAAGGCAGGTGCAGTTCCGGAGACGCAAGACCTTGAGGTCTGACGAAAAAGACAAGTCAGGCAGCTCCCGGAGGGAATCGCAGCCTGTCAAGGTCAGCGAGGTCAAGTTTTCCGCTTCGTCAAGCGAACCGATTTCCTCCAAGCTGAAGCAACCAGCGAAGCTGAGGGTTTCCAATTGGGGGGAATTAAGCGGCGGCGTTTTTCTGACGGAGCGGCAATAGGTTATTTCCAAGGATTTGAGGCAGGCGAGTTCGCTTAGAACCGACGCGTCGGCCAACTCGGAGCAACCGCTGACGCTCAATCTTTCCATGCCGATCAGACGAGACAAGAAGGAAAGATCGCGCAGATTGGAGACGTCGGAAATGGACAGGTGAAATAGACTCGTCAATCCGGATATAGGGTCGAGATCGACGACGTTTTCGCAACCTTCCAACCAAAGATAATTCAAGGACTTAAGTCCGGATAGAGCCGACAAATCTCTTATTCCTGAACAGCGGCGGAGAGACAACTGTATCAGCTCCTCGAGGCCCGACAAAGCCGAGATGTCGGCGATTCCGGGGTTATTTTTCAAAAAAAGGGATTCCAGCCGACTCAATCCGGCCAGCGGAGAAAGATCGGTCACCGAAGGATTTTTGAGCAAATCCAGTCTGTTGAGGTTCTCTAAGCCAGCCAAAGGAGAAAGGTCTTTAAGTCTTTTGCAATCGGATAGTTCAAGACATAGAAGTTCGGTCAAACCGGCCAAGAAAGAGAGATCGGTCAACGAAGGATTTTTCCGCAATTCCAGTCTATAGAGGTTCTCTAGGCCAGCCAATGGAGAAAGGTCTTTAAGTCTTTTGCAATCAGATAGTTCAAGTCTTTCGAGTCCGGTCAAACCGGCCAAGAAAGAGAGATCGGTCAAATGATCCATTCCGCTGATCGTCATTCGTTTCAGATTTTTCAGACGAGCCGCCGGCGAGAAATCCGTGATTTTCCCGCAATTGTTGATGGTCAGACTGGTCAGGCAAGCGGCTCGGGCCAATTCGGAGATGTCCGAGAACTGCTCGCAATTGAAAGTCAATTCGGTCGCTGAGGCGTCCTCGAGGCGGAATTTGGTTTCGGGGCTTTTTTCTTCGATTTGCGTCATGGATGAATCCTCCTGAAAAAAAATAGCGTCACCGGCGAGTCGGCTTCAACGAGAGTTTGTCGTCTTCCGGCGGCTTCATGGAAAGCGTATCGGTCTACGCCTGGTCGCTTCCGGCTCCATCGACTGGGCCGGGAACTCTCGTTCGGAGCCGTTTGTTCACAGTTCTCTGGAGCCGTCGCCGGGGACGGCGAAGACGCCGAAGGCGGTCGAACCCCACGTCAGATCGACCAAATTTCGCCGACGTCCATGGTTTAATGATGACGCATGGACACGTCAAATTCTGTCGCAAGGCCTTCGGTTCAGCCTGCGCGGAACCTGATTTTTGATGAAAAACTGAAAATGGCTATCAACGGCGGAAATTGGACGGATCTTCCGCTGCGCAGCCGGAAATTCGGGAACAAGACTATGGCAAGAGGAGGATGAGGAGGATTACGAGGAGGAAGAGACAGACAGCGCGCGGGTCGTGGATTCGGCGTTGAAGAAGAAGAAGATGACGAGGATGGTGGTGAAGAGGGTAAAGAGGGTAATGAGGGTGAGAATGAACTCAGTTTTCGCGGATAAAGGCGAAGGCGGTCGGGCGGCGTCGGGAGACTTCGCTTGCGGAAGCCGGTCGGAGGGGCAAGGCGGCAAAGGGCCGCGACGTAAGAAGACGGCGTCAATTAGGGCTAATTTTTGGAGAGGAGATCCAGGATTTTTTTGTGGTTCCAAAACCAGCTTTATTCGGCTTCGTCCCGAAATCCCCTGCTCCCGCGAAAAATCAGGAGACGGCGAAGTCGCCTGATTGTTCGCGAGACATCAAGACAGCGGCCGCCTTTGCCAAGTCGAAGCGGCGTCTGGAAGCGGCCAATTGGAGTCGTTGACGAATTGGACGATCTTGACTGAGGAGCGGATTTCGGGAAGGCGGAAACGGCGTCAAAAATGGCGATGGACATCTGCGATTCCGCCCGCTCGTCGCTTTGGCTTTGCGCCTGCGCTCCACTGTTTTTAGAACTGAAAAAACTCAGACCTCCAAAATGGTCGGAGTTGCATATCAAAAAAAATCGCCTGCCGCCTTCCGGTTAAATTTTGTCGCAGATTCGACTCATGCCGTTAACCGAGCCAGCAGTTGAAATCATGGCTATGCTGATCTAATATGCTGACATATATCGTTTTTTCTGCCGATTCGCCAGCCGACGACAAGCCCCTTTCTGATGTGACGCCATAGGCTGTTCTCAGAGAATTTCGGGCTTGGAAAAGATGTCCCGTCAGCGCCGAGGCTTCGTGACTTCGCTTCTTCTTCTCCGCTGTTTGCCCAGGGCTAAGCGACGCATGTTTCTGAATTTGGCCTTTAATGACGCCGTCGTTTCGTCCATCTGTTTTAATTTACGACTCATTTAAGTTTATCAATGACGAACAAGAAAGCCGCGTCTTCGCAAAACCTTAACAACTAAAGACTTTTCGAAGGTTCCGCGCTGTAATTGACAATTTTACCAGGGGCCTACTCGGGATCAAAAATTCTGAACCCCGTCGCCTAAGACTGGCTCTAACGCCTCCGTCAAATTTTTTCGCCTGAACGACCATTGACCGGCTCTTCGTCAGGGGGCTCGTCAGATTGAATAATAGTCAAAAAGGATAGTAACATGTCTAAATTTAGTTTCGCCTTGATCGTCGCCATTGCGCTAGCTTGCATCGGACAATTCTCTGCCTCGGTTCTGGCGGCGAACGAGTTGGACGACCTCCAGAGAGAGTCGATCGTCTCCTGCTTGAAAAACATAAATGACGGAACCGAGTGGGCGACCGACGTTCTTCAATACCAGAAAGGCATGTCTTGCTTCAATCTTTCCGGCAAGGACTACGATTTATTCTTTCAGACGAACATTTTTGAAGATTTGAGCGATATTCTCATCGATCAGCGAAACGCGGACAGAAATCCGGAATTCTATGAAGATATTCATTTTTCGCCTGACGATTTCATTCACGTTAATAAGGAATTCCTAGACTGGCTTGATCGTTCCTTCGTTTCTTTGCCGACCGATCCGGAAGACCCTGGCTTCAAGTCCCGAAAAGCTCTCTTCGACCGATTCGAAAATCACGTCAAGCCTTTGGTCTACGCGTACGAATATTTGACGAAGCATGCTGACCTGCTTTCGGCGGCCGAGGAGTACGAGAAAGCCTCGCAGTTCGACTACCATGACAACATGTTGGAATACCTTGGGCGCTACCGTCCAGCCCCGGATCAGAATTACAGCCTGGATTTGGAATATGCGAACAACCCTCAGACTGGCTATGCCGATGGAATCAACAGGTTCAGGTTCTCCGTCGGTTTTTGGCTCAGGAGGCAATTGGACGGTTCCCTGATTCAATGCCGGGATTTGCTGAGAAAAACTTTCAGCGTTTATGATCCCGACTGGGCCAAGGCCGCCGTTTTGGAGCAATGAGCAGATTTAGGTTTCTTGGCCGGCGGCTTTCCGCGAACAGGCGAGAATCGGCGAAGCCTGACGGAATACGAAGAGGAAGTCCGCCGAATCCTCCCTTTCGAAGCGACGCTGCCTAAGCCTCTGGGCGGCCTAAGCCGATCGCCCTGGCTAGGATCTCGATATTTCCTCAGGAACATGAGTCCGTCGACCTCTCGTCTTGACGAGAGGCCGACGGACGAGCATTTTTGTCCTTTCATCTTTCGGGGCCGAGATGTCTCCGCTCCGAGACGGTTCCGCGCAAAAAACGTCTCCGATACGAAGGGCTATCCCCGCCCGCGCCGCCAATAGGGATCCATGGACATTTTTCCGACCTTCCGTCCAACGCGGCCAAAAATAATAGGGATATGACAAAAAAAAGCGATTTTGGCGTCAGCAGCCGCCGCGCCAAAATCGCTTTTGATTTGGAAGAGGATAAACTATCGCTTCGGCGTTTTTGCGCCTCCCCAAGGCGAATTAGCCAGGTTAGAATTCACGCCGTAAAAGACACGCCCTTTTCAGCCAGCCGCCGGAACCGGCGCCGTCACGTTTCGCATTTTCGCCTTTTCCGGATCCGCCCAGTCGGCAGGAGAATCCACGTAGGTTTCGGTCAGCCAAATTTCGGAGCGGTCTTCGCTCAGCGTCATTGTGTCCCCGGTTTCTTCGTTAAGGACGCCGACCGAAAAATCCGAGGTGGCCGTGGCTTTTTTCAGCTCGGTTTCTTCGCCGGCAATGGCGTCGAACAAGTAGGCGGACATCCATTCGTCCGGATAGTCATCGGGCCTTCCCCGCGTCGTGTCCGACTCGAAGCCGCTGTACACGAATCTCGCGACGTCTATCCATTCAGGCGGCGAGGCGGCTTTAGCCGTCTTGAAGAGCGATTTTCCTTCCGCGAAGCTGAATAGTTCCAGTCCGACGTCGTTCATCTCCTGTTCTCCCTCGCCCTCCACGACGTACATGGCCCCGTCGGGACTGAAGTGAACGGCGTTGACGTTACCGCTATAGGGCTGAAAAGAATAATTGCCGGTGTTCTCCGCGTAGAAGTACAGACCGGGATCAGCGCCTTTGGCCTCGTCGGACATGTTCGGGTCGGCGAATAGCCAGAAAATCATTCCCGCGTCGGTCTGAACGCCGCCATTGGGCGTAGGCGGGTCCGACAGTTGGTTCCCGTCCTGTCGACGCCATTCCATGTCCTTGACCACAAACAGATCCTGGGCGGCAAGGGCCGCCGAAGTCAATAGAACGGCAAAAGCCGTCAACGCGAAAAGGCCGCCAACAGACTTTCTCATTTTCATTTCCTCCTGATAGTCATGTTTCGTCATAAAGCCAGCTCCGCCCTCGAACAAATCAATCCGGAAAGGCGTTTTGGGGCCGACTTTGCGAAAGAGGCTCCCGGGTTCGCCCGACCACTTGGGCGCTCCCGCGTCAAAAATTAATAAACGAAGCTCGGCGCAATTCCATCTGAGGACGCTCAGGCGCTATTGCCGCGCCGCGAAACAGGCGACTCTCTCCCCCGGGCTCCGGAGCCGACCGGAGTCGCCTTTGGACTTTTTAGCTGTTGCCGGTTATTGGTTCCCCCAAAAGTTTGTAAACATCCGTGTCTTTTAGGTTCTCGGCCGCATAACCCAGAGCCGTTTTGCCCTCGTTGTCCGTCAGTTGCGCGTTTGCCCCTTTTTCGAGCAGAAGCGAGACGAGGTCCGGGTCGGAGACGCCCGACCTCGATTCGGGTCCGTAACGACCTTCGGCGGCGAACATCAAAGCCGTCCGCCCCAAATCGTCTTTGGCGTCGACCTCGGCCCCGCTTTCGAGCATCAGCCGAACCATTTCCAGGTTGGAGCCAAAGCCGCCGTCCTCGGCATTGGGGATATAGTTGCCCTCGACCGCCGACATCAAAGGCGTACTGCCGTTTTCAGAGCGGGCATTGACGTCCGCCCCGTTTTTCAAAAGAAGCGAGACGGCCTCCGCGCTGTTGTCGGCGGCATACGAAAGCGGCGTCACTCCGTCTTCATCTCTGGCGTTGACCTCGGCCCCGCTTTTCAGCAAAAGGGCCACGACTTCCATATTGACGAGCCTCGGGGATCTGGCCGTCCACGGGGTAGCGTGGTATCTATTGCTCAAGGCCGCCATTAGAGGGGTCGTGCCCATATAAACGTCTTTGGGGTTGACGTCGGCGCCGTTTTTCAGCAGCAAATCGACGAACGCCGGATCAGGACTAACCGCCCCGGCCGCGTACATCAAGGCCGTCCACCCGCTCTCTATTCTGTCCGGAGGACCGTCCGAAGTTTCGTAGTCGGGATCTTCTTCAACTCTAGCGTTGACATTGGCCCCGTTTTCCAAGAGATAGGCGATGAATTTCAGGTCGGGGATCTTCGCCCCGGCGGCGCTCAACAAAGGTGAACGCTTCAACCCGTTTTCTCCGAACGTCGCGTTAATGTCGCCGCCGTCTTTAAGGAGAATCGCAAAAGCCTCCTTCTTCTTGGGATGTTCCTTCCCGGCGACGTTCACCAACAATTCAGGGCTAACCTTGGCTCCGTGCGCCAAAAGAACCGAAAAAACCTGCACGTTGGGATTATCTGCGGCGGCCGCCAAGGGCGGCCCCCAATCGCGCCCCTTGACGTCGCCGCCGCCCACGATGGCGGCTTTCACCGCCTGGGGCGTTCCAGTTCTGCACAACTCCGTAAACTTGCCCTCATCCATGGCCCCTTCGGCGAGCCCGGTCGTCATGATGCTCGCCAAAAGCAGGAAAACCAACAAGAATCCCTTTTTCATAGCCGACATTCTCCTATTTTTCCATCAGACAACCATCGTCGAAAATGGCCTACGCGTCAGATCGGCCGCTCTGCGAACCGCTTTCTTCCAACTCGCCGCTGGCGGCCGCTTCCAAGCCGCCGCTTGTGGCCGCCTGGGGCGACTCGCCCGCGAAGGCTTGTTCAAATATCGCCTTCTGATTGTCGAAGCCTGTTTGTCCCCGCCCGATCCGCGAATCCTGATCTTTGAAACCTTTCCGTCGCCGCCTGGCTGTGAATCCAGGTCATCGAGGCCTGGCCGTTGTCGCCTTATCGTCGCCGTCGATAACCTCCCCGCCAAAACCGACCGTCAGCCGCGTTATCTTCGACGAATCCAAAGCTAAATGATTGGGGTCGTCTTCGACCTTGGTCTTGTTGCGGTCAAAGAACCAATTGCAAGCGACGTCCGCTGGCCCTGGCGTTCTTGGCCTCGCCTTCTCCGCTCTATAGCCGCCCAAGACGAATTTTTTTTCGCTTCTAGATTCCCTCCGCGCCTTTGGCGTCCTCCTAAAAGCCAATTCCGGAATTGAACGCGCCGGCAAGTTCCGTCATCGTCAGACCGTCATCGCGAGTCCGTCCTCGTCAGATAGGCCTAAGTCTCTGGCTCAGAACTAGGCGGCGCCCCCAAGATCATGGCTTCGCTGACGGCTTTCAGTCATCGTCTTATTTTTCTAGAGCCTGGAAGTCTTCGAACCGATCCCCGGCTTTCGTTCCAACGCCGAGCGCGGCCCTTCTCGGCCTTGACTCGCAAAACTTGTCTCCGCCAAAACCCTCCCAAAACAAATGTCCAACAAACCGATAATCGTTTCGTCAATCTGACCGCGCCAAACCTTTCAGGCCATAGGCGTTTCGACAATTAACCAAAATAAAGTCAGTCCCCTCAAACGGGTTCCGTTTTTTTTCTTCGCCAAGCGCAGAGGAGCGCCGCGTCGCGACGAATATCGCCGACGTTTGGAAGAACTTTTTCCAACCCATAGCTCTTTCTCTGGAAGATTAGGCGTGACCTTTTCGGAAAGGATTCTAGCAGTTTTGCCCGGGTCCAATAGGAACAAAATGTTACCTTCAGGGCATTTTTTGGGAGGATTTTCAGAGGCAGGCTCAAGATATGGAGAAATATCGAGGAAGAACAAAGATTTCCGTCTGAACGAGAACATTTCCCGCCATTTTTGACGAAAGCATATTTGACGAAGTTCAAAATGCTCCGACCCTTGGTCTTTTTGGGCGGGCCATATTTTTTCGGCGTTGCGCGAGTCGGCAGCGTTCAGACGTTAATGCCCGAAACGAATAAAGAAAATACCTTTTCTTTAAACCGAAAAAAGAAAATATGCTTATTTTTTTTATTTCTGGTATACTCAAGAGAGTAAAGAATTTTGAGTTACTGAAGGATTTTTTTTCGCCGGCCTTGTTTAGGATCCAGCCGTTACATGTCATTTGGAGGTTGAAATCAAGATTCCGCCGGAGAAGACCCTTTTTGAAGCTGCGGCAAAACTTGCAATCACGCTTTCAACAAATGGCCAGCATATTTCTCCCAAGCCCGAGTCGGCCAGCTGACCCAAGATGACCAAGGTTGAGCATTTTCCGCTGACCAATTGTCGCGCCGAAAAGAGACTTTCAGTCGCCCTTTGACGGACTATTTCGGGCCGCCCTCCGTATAAGCGGAGTCTTCGAATGCGCCCTGAAAGTGAGATTGGAGAGCCAATTCCCCTTTTTCGCGCCGCCGACATTTTTGTTTCGCCAAAATTCGCGTTTCCCAAAGGCGGCCGGTCCAGGGGTCTACACTCAAGTAAACTCCTTGTCTTTCCGCGAACTTATGCCTATTTCTAGGGTTAACTTAAACTTTGGACTATCGTGGTCAACTATTACTGCTGCATGATAAGGCCTCAAAGTCCTTTTAAGCCAAATCTGTTGTCCTCATGCTAACTTGAGCAAAAATGTCAAATCACATTTTAGTTTATTGATCATTAAATTATTGTGCTAGATCCCAGACAATGGTACTCAGAATTTATCATCTGGGAGTTTCCATGAAATCAAAATTCCTGGCCAAACAAGTTGGCCAAGCCATAGCCCGACAACGCAAGCTGGCCCGTCTAACCCAGGCTCAGGTGGCCGAAAAACTGGGCATAGAAAACGAGACTCTCTCGCGCATAGAGACGGGCGCTAGACCGGCCAGCCTTTCTCGACTGGAGCAGTTGAGCGATTTGTTCGGTTGTCCCGCTTTTCGTTTTTTCGAACAGGAGAACCAAAGCGAAGACAAAGCTTTGCTTCAGTCGCTGGGCGACATTCTCCAGCGCTTGACGCCGGAGGAACAGAAATTATTGGTCAATTACATGATTGATACGGCTAAACTTTTCCGCAGTAAGTCCTAAGATTTACTTTTACATTTTTTACTTTTTATAAATAATCTAAACGCCATATTATCAGGAATAATTTACTTATTATTGATAATATTTTGTTAATCCCATTTGTTTGTTTTATGTGCGAGTACGTCAATATGCCTATTATTATAATATTTCATTTTTGCCGTCTCGAAATCTTTCCGCCTTATTGCTCCCGAGTTTGCCGAACCGAACTGCGTCAGCTGTGCCTTAAAACAGGTTAGCAGCTTCCTTTTCCATAATCCGGAATTTTTGAACTTTTTTTTTCGCCTGCGTGATCATCTCCAACTCGAAAAATGACGACGCCCTTGAAACTGGACTACTTTTCTCGACAACCTCTTTTGTAGGCTAGATCCAGTACGGCGTCTTCCCGCCGTTTTGGTCGTCAAGTCGCCTTGTCGATATTCCGAAAACTAAATCTTTCCGGATTTTCGTCGTTTTCGAGGTCATTATTGTCCTTTCAGTCGCTTTCGACCACAAACAAGGGTTCACGTTTCTCTATCGGAACCAATTTTTGGCTTTCATCCATGGAGACGATGCCAGTCTCCGGATAATTGCCTAGGGCCTGTTTCCAGGCGAATCTTCGCGTTGTCGAGAGCGGCGAGAAGGGCGAACAAATCAACCCTTCCCGCCGCCGAAAAATGACCAAGGCCTCTTGAATTAGGCTTTTTTCCGTTTTCGAAAATTTTATTTGACCTGCAATCAGCTTTTGGATATAATTGAAAGGTTGATTGTTTGACGAATGGTTTGCAGTCGACTCGACCAGAGCGAGACGAGCAAAACGGCGGCAGAAATCGACGCTAAATTCCATGGCGATGCTCCATGACGGAGCAATGCCGCAAAAAACAGTTTTGTCCCCATCGTCTAGTCTGGTCCAGGACACCGGCCTTTCACGCCGGCAACACCGGTTCAAATCCGGTTGGGGACGCCAAAAAAAATCAAGGACTTGGAGTAAAATCTAAGTCCTTTTTTCTTTGTAGGGTGGCTTTGCCCCACGATATGCCCCACAGATTTGAAATGATTAAAAAAAGGTAATATGCTCCATAAAGAGCAATTTTTATGGAACAGCTTGAAGGTATAGCCCGCCAACCGGAAATAATGGACGGTAGAGCCTGCATCCGGGGAACGCGGGTGACGGTCGGCATGATTGTCGGGCAAATGGCCGCCGGACGGAGCGTGGATGATATTTTGGCGTACTAACCTTATCTGGAGCGCGATGATATAAGTCAGGCTCTGCGCTAGGCGGCTTGGCGGGGGTTGAAGAACGGGAATTGCTTCTGGCGAACGCCTGAAGCTGCTGCTCGACAAGAACCTCTAACACCCCTGGGCGGCCTGGTTTGCTTTGGAAGGCATCCAAGTCGCGCATTGGTCAACTCTCGGCGCGCCGGATGCGCCGGCCGAGGCGATTATGGCCTTTGCCCGCGCCGAAGATTATGTCGTGCTGACCCATGGCCAGGATTTCAGCTCCATTCTTGCTGCCAGCCAGGAGAACAAGCCCAGCGTGGAGCAGATTCGCGCCGATGATTCACGTCCGGAACGTATTGGCGGAATCGTTGTTCTAGCCCTGAGCCAGACTTGGGATGAACTGGAAGTTGTTCAAGCCCTGGGCCAGACTCAGGATGAACTGGAAACGATGGCGCTTTTGACCATAGATATGCTTCGGACACGGGTACGACTGTTGCCGCTGTTGGTAAGAGTCAAATTCCCCCTGCCCTACGGATTAAAAATTTTGTGAAAGAGGATGAGCTCAACAAAGCTGAATGCATCATGGTCAGGAGAGAGGGAGTCATGGGCCATAGCCATGTGCTGACGGATTGATGACCTTGCCTTGCCTTTCCTAGCATATCAGCGAGCGCTGAACTTCAAAAACAAGGAACAGCCTGCCGCATAAGATCGTGCAATATCTATATAATTGTCAAAAGGGGCAATGATGGAATACAGCGAAATAAAATTTTATGTGGACTACTATGAAAAAGAAATTCAGCGGCTATCTATTGTTGAATTAAAAGCGCTGATTGATGAAATCAGGCGGCAAGCGGATGAATTTGCCGTAAAGCATCCTGGCGTTCCCGCAATAAATTATTCTGCCGAGGATTTTACCGGGTATTATGTCCCGGAGTCCATTGTTATGCTTGAAGATTTTGTTGGCTCATTCAAAAAGCCTATTTTTTCAATGTCATCCACTGAATCAAATGTTCCTGCAACAAGCGGAAGAGTATTTGCGCATTATAAAGCCATATTGAATATAGCTGGAGATATTTCCGCAGATCAAGTAAAAATTGGAGAGTTGTTGTTTTCATTGATTTTAATAAAATATGAGCGCGCGTTAGCTAAACATATGTTATCCGGTGAACTTGACGCGCGTCTGGAAGATTATTCTAAAATCTTCCTAATGACGTCAATTTTCAACAATAGAGACGAACACGGCGACGCGTTGGCTGTTGCAATTTTGAATGTTATGGCCGTAGCAAATAGAGAAGTTTGTTTAGAATTTTTTAAAAAAATTGAACAATTGCATTTTGACCATCCAGAAATTACATCTATTAACGTAACATATGTTCAAGCTCTTTATAATGTTCAGCGTTTACAAGAAAGCCTTGAAGATGCCATTATTATCTCAAAGAGAATCAAAATTTTTGCAGACAATGATGAATCACTGCTCGAAATATATTTGCGATCTTTACAAAACATCAGTTATCGGCAAGATAATTATTCAGATATCCAAGATACATATAATGAAGCATCA
>JAIRTO010000261.1 GCA_031254895.1 Deltaproteobacteria bacterium | reverse complement strand
ATCGCAAACCGGAAGCGGCGGAGTATTTTCAACGCGCCATTGACTTTGGCGACGATGGCGAAGACGCCAGGACAATGTTGACGCGCAGCCTCGAAAATGATCCGTGGGATTATTTGTTTGAATATATAGACAAATATGACTAAATTATAGCTACACGCTTAAATGAAAATATGATTGACATTTTTGACAATTCGCAAGTCACTCTTTTGGCCTATAATTTTCTTTATGGCCAAGTGTCAAACGGCGGATTTATTCAACTGATTCAAAACGGATATGCCGAGTCAGTTTTTAATTCGCCCTTTGCGGAAATAATTAAGACCTGGGGGGCGATAAAAACCGGCGAAATCGTCGAAAAGGCAAATGTCATTTATAATGAACATAAAGATGAACTGGACAAAGAAACTTCATTGGAAGAATTTTCCGAATTATATTCTCAAATTACTGATTTTGAACCATTGGAAGATGAATATTTCAAAATAATGGATGACGAAACAGAAATAATAAAAAAGTACGTTGAAGAAAATACGAATGAGTTTAAAATTGACGAATAAGATGGAATTTGACGGTAACCTAAGCCCAACAGGACTGTTGGCGCTTCGCCGCTGAAGCGGCGCCAAGTCCGCCTCGCCGGAAATCGGCGCGTCAACGCCCGAGACGAGCGCCAAAAAACCAAGAGGGGCAAGTCCTTCGCCCGCCGAACCGCTCGTCTTTCAGCCAAAAACCGTTCCATTTCGTCGCCAAAAGCCGCGCCATGTCTCCGGCGGAAGCAGTTCCGCCTATTCGCCAAAGCGATTTTCGCCTCGCTCGCCCCGACCAACCTGCCGCTCTCCACCATATATTGACTACTTTGTCGTCTTCCTTGACCCCTAAATTTTTTTTTTCGCGCGTCGACGGGAATTGCGATTGGCCCTCTGCCGCTGATTTTGGCCGCTTTTTTATTGGCCTCTCCATAAATGCTCAAATATCTGGTTGTCCTTGTCGACGACCTGCAGAATCCCGCGTAAAATCAAGGGCCGCTTTGGGGCGTTTTCGCTTGTCGCCAGCCGCGCCGACGTTCAAGCCGATATTGGCGCGCGAAAAGCCGACAGCCTATCCTGAAGCGCGCAAATTATGCGATCTCGTCGATGCGTCAGTTTCAGATGGACATATCGAAGACCAGAAAGCCGCAGGCGGCACTGTCAGCGAACAGTTCGCGAAAAAGATCGCACAAAAGCTCGCCAAAAAGTTCACGAAAAAATTCGCGAAAAATCTCAGTTGTTTGGCGATGCGGAACCGTCGACCGAGCGGGCGAGCGTCCCCCAAAAGGCCGCCCTGTTTCGTAAACGGCAACTGGCTTCCGGCCAAAAAAGCGTCAACCAAAAGGACAGGGCCAAGCCGAGGCCGAAAAGCCGTCCATTTTGGCGGACGGCGCCGCTTTCTGGGGACTATTATTTCTTTGGCAACTATGGTAATCTCATGTACGTTTCCTTTCGCTCCTTTTTGTTCCCAAACCGAAGTCATGTCCCCAGATGAGCCTCCTAGCCGATTCTCCATCTGAGGCTCGATTGGAGGATTGTCATGTTCGGAAAAACAGTCGTCGCGCTTTCGTTTCTCTTCGCCCTCGTCATCGGGTCGACCTTGGCCTTCGTTTTGGGACTGTCGACGTCGGCGGGAGCCGAAGGTTTCTCCATCTACAGTCAAGGAGCCAGAGGAGCGGCTCTGAACGGAGCCGTTCTGGCGAGAAAGCCTGATCCCACGGTCATAGCCCACAATCCTTCTCAGATCGCCAGACTTTCCGGGGACGCTCTGACCGTAGGGTTCACGGTCATCAACACCAGCGGAAAAATTCGTTGGCGGGAGGGGAACACCGTCGGGACGACCGGTTCCAAAAGCAAATACTACTTCATCCCCCACGCTTATTTCACTCATCAATTGAGCGACCGCTGGTTTTTGGGAATCGGCGAATTCACCCGCTTCGGTCTGGGCAACGAATACCCGACCGACTGGCCGGGCCGTTTCAACGTCTACGACGTATATTTGATGACCTCTTCTCTCGCGACCAACGTCGCCTACAAAGCGGGCGAAAAACTGTCCTTGTCCATAGGGACGGAACTGGTCTACGCCATGATGACCTTGCGCAACAGAATCCCTTTGCCTGGCGGAAGCGAAGTTGATCTTTTCATCGACAAGGCCTCGGATCTGAGCCTTGGCTTCAACCTCTCGGGACATTATCAGTTCGACGAAAAATGGGCAGTAGGCTTAATCTACCGTTCGCCCATCCGCCTGGAAGCCAGCGGGCCGATTCGCTTCACTTTTCTGGGCTCTAGTCTGGCTGACAAAATGCGTTTTGACCTCGGCTTTCAGGATGGCGACGTCTCCGGCGTCATCACCCTCCCCGAATCGATTGCCGTTGGTCTGTCTTTCACGCCCATTGAAAGTCTTTCTCTGGAGGCGGCGGCCACTTGGTCCCGCTGGAGCCGATACGACACGCTGGATCTGAAGCTTCCCGGCAACATGGCTCCTGCCGTCAACCCAAAACACTGGAAAAACAATTGGCGGTTCGCCTTTGGAGCGGAATACGCCTTGACGGACTATTTGGACCTGAGGTTCGGCTACAGCTTCACCCAATCGCCCATGAACCCGGAGCTCTCCGATTATTTCGTGCCCACCAAAAATCGGCACAGCTGGTCGACAGGCTTGGGCTTTCACAACGAACGCTACAGTTTGGACATAGCTTACACCTATGTCGACTGCCTCGATCGTTCTTACCCCGCCAGACCAAAGAGCAACGGCGGAAACGGCACGCTGGAATCCAGCAGCTCCAGTTTCGTCGGGCATGAGGCCACCTTCAGCTTTACGTATCATTTTTAATTTTTTTAGCGGCTCTGCCCTCGTCTTTCGCGTTGCCGCCAATAAAAATTTGGACAACTATTATACGTGTCTAGATCTCTTTGGAACCGGAACGTCAACCAGCCAATTTTCTTGTTTTTGGAAAAAAGTTCAATCGCTCGGACGCGAAAATGGCCTTTGCGCAATATGGCTTTTTTTCCTATTATTCTTGATTGATCTTGATTAACAACGAAAAAAAGGAGCGAGTCATGCCTAAATTGCCATGGAACGGCAGAGAAATTTCCGGGTGGCTTTGTGACGGCCGAGAGCTGAAGCCGAAGTCCGGAGCCACCTACAACAATACTTGGGTTTTCGACGGCAAAGAGATAAAGCCCAAGTCCGGAGCCACCTACAGCAACACTTGGGTTTTCGACGGCAAGGAGCTTAAGCCCAAATCCGGGGCCACCTACAGCAACACCTGGGTCATCGAAGGGAATAAGGCTAAACCAAAATCCGGGGCCACTTCCAGCAATACCTGGGATATTGGCCAAGCGCCGATTTTAGCGGTGGCCGGAGCTCTGGTTCTTCGCTTATACTAACTTTTTCCCGCTGCTCGAGGCGAAAACCATCGAGTTCATCGCAAAAACCGGAGGGAACCATAATGCGCGGAAGATTAATAGGATTGATGGCGTTCGTCTGGCTGCTGCCGGCTATGGCCATGGCTCAGCCTGAAGAGATGTGCGCCGCGAAAACGTTGGATGCCGGCACGGTTGAAGGCCTCTACGGGGGAGTTGTTTGCGGCGATTTTTGTCATGTCATCATCAGGCTGGACAATGGGAAGGAGTTCTCGCTTTTGGAAGGCCGGGTGGGAGCGGATGAGCTTTTTGGAAAAATAGGCGCTCGGGTTTCGGCGAACTATGAGCTGGAACAGTTTTGGAACGAGTTTGGCGGCGAGTGCACCAGAACTGAAGTCTTGACCTCGGGGACAATCATCCAGGCCGCCCAGCCCGCCGCCCCACCGACTTCGACGGCTCCGGCCTCGACTCCCTTCAAGCTAGGCGTTTATGGATTGTGCTTGGACAACGCCAACAACGGCGAAGACTGCCGGAAGCCCAACGGCTCTGCGGTCGGGTTTGGCCGGACTTTCAACGCCGACCAAACCGGCTACGACGCCTTCGGCGACTATGATGATGAGGAACAAGCCTTCGCCTGGCGCCGCGAAGGCTCGACGATTACGCTCTCTTTTCAAAACGGCGAAGAAAAACAAGGCCTGCTGGTCAAGGACGACCTCTTGTTTGAAGGCGGCGCCTACTACCTCCACTCCGAGAGCGAGACCCGCAGCCACTGGTGACGACAATAGGCGGCTGAAGATAAATCCGCGCCCATAAAGACGCCCCGGCCCCAAGCCGACTTTTTGGCTTGGGGCCTTTCATGTGCGCGGAAGATTTTTTCGCTTTTCGCTTTTTGCAGATTTGACCTAAGGGAGGCTCTTTCCGATGCGCGGAAGTTTTTTAGGTTTGGGATTTTTGACGCTCGTCTGGCTGCTGCCGGCTCTGGCCATGGCTCAGCCTCAAGGGACTTGCGCCGCGAAAGTTTTGGATTCCGGCACGGTTGAAGGCCTCTACGGGGGAGTGATTTGCGTCGATTTTTGCCGCGTGTCCATCAGGCTGGACAACGGGAAGGAGTTCTCGCTTTTGGAAGGCCGGGCGGAGGCGGAGGAGCTTTTTGGGAAAATAGGAAATCGGGTTTCGGCGACCTATGAGTTGCAACAGTTTTGGAACGACTTTGCCGACGAGTGCGCCAGAACTGAAGTCTTGACCTCGGGGAAAATCATCGAGATCGCCCAGCCCGCCGAGCCCCCGACTTCGGCGGCTCCAGCCTCGACTCCCTTCAAGCTAGGCGCATACGCCCTGTGCTTGGAAAACGCCAACAACGGCGCAGACTGCCTGAAGCCAAACAACGCCGGGGTCGGGTTCGCCAGGAATTTCAACGCTGACCAAACCGGCTCCGACGCCTACGACGACCATGATCTTGACGGTTTCCGAGCCTTCGTCTGGCGCCGCGAGGGCTCGACGATTACGCTCTCTTTTCAAAACGGCGAAGAAAAACAAGGCCTGATGGTCAAGGACAACCTCTTGTTCGAAGGCGGCGCCTACTACCTCCACTCCGAGAGCGTGTCTCGCGACAACTGGTGAGGACGAGCGGCGACTGAAGGAAAATCCGCGCCAAAAAAACACGCCTCGGCCCAAAAGCCGACCACCCCTGGCCAAAAGACCTAGCCTCCAAAAGGCCAAGCCGATAGGGCTAGCCCTGGAACGCCCGAATTTGACGGAACGTCAGTCAGCGGCATCCGCCGCATCATCATTTGCATCAGCGTCCGCATCAGCAGCGTCAGCAGCGTCTGCATCCGCATCCGCAACATCAGCAGCGACAGCAACGTCAGCGTCTGCATCCGCATCAGCAGCGTCTTCATCTGCATTTGCATTTGCGTCAGCAGCGTCTGCATCTGCATCCGCATCCGCATCAGCGTCAACTGCGTCTGCATCAGCATCAGCAGCAACATCAGCGTCAGCTGCATCGCCGCAGCCTTTTGTTAGGATTGGCTCAATTTTTTGGCTGTTGACGTCGCCCTTGGTCGTTCGCGGCTTTCTCGCCGCTTCAGCCCTTCCCCGGCTGGGCGTAGCCGTTTTCGGCGGCCTGGGCCAATCTCCGCAGACCTTCCTCCACGCTGACTTCGGGCACGTAACCCAGAAGATTTTTCGCTTTTTGCAGATTTGACCAATGGGAGGCCGACATCTGACTGGCGGCGAAAACGGTGGTGGGAGGCTCTTTCATAAAATCGAAAATCTTCCAGACGCCTTCGATGGTTTTGGCCGCCGCCCGCCCCAGTTTTTTGGAGACTCGCCGTTTGGCCGGAGGCGCTTTGACCGCCTCCAGCAGTTTGTTGATGAAAACGTTCACGTCCTGCGGTTCGTCCTGGCCGATGAAAAAAGCCTCGCCGCCGATGGAAGCGCCGGCCGCGAGCTTTTCCAGAGCCAGCGCATGGGCCTTGGCGACGTTGTCGACATAGGTGGCGTCCACCATATACGGCCCGCCGGAGAAGAGAACCAGTCTGCCTTTGCGGGCTCGTTCGACCAGCCTGGGGATGATGTTGGGATCTCCCGGCCCCCAGACGAGATGAGGCCTTAAAACCACCGTCCTGAAGGCAGGATTGTTGGCCGTCAAGACCAGACGCTCGGCCAGCATTTTGCTGTAAGCGTAAGGCGCGTCGACGTCCAGGCTGTAGGGCTTGTTTTCGTCGACGCCTTCCTGAGAATCGGAGGAATGGACGACGCTGTAAGAGCTGGTGTGGATGAAATGCTTGACTCCAGCCTGCCTCGCCGCCTCCATGATCCTGTTGGTCCCCATGACGTTGTTTTCCATATATTCGGCCAGATGACCCCATATGCCGCTTCTGGCGGCCGTGTGGATCACCGCGTCCGCGCCGGCGACGGCCGCCCGGAGACTCTCCATGTCGGCCAGATCCCCTTGGCGCAGCTCGACCTTCCCGGCCCAGTCCGGACTTATCCGCCTCCGGGCCATGGCTCTGACCTCATGCCCTTGGTCCAAAAGCTGCCGAACGACATGACTGCCGACGAAACCGCCCGCCCCGGTCACAAGTACAAGCATCTTTGTTCGCCTCCAGGAAATCTTTTTCTAAAACTGCGTCCGCTCGTCTGGCCGACGACGCAGTTTTCGCCTATTCGCCGGCCGAAAGAAGAACATGGTCAAAAAAGATTCACGATCTCATTCTTCCACAGGCGAAAGGTGGGACCAGCGATCCAGGATTTGTCCCTCCCCGTTCAGAGTCACCAGGTCCATGGTCTTTTCCTTGGCGAACTTTCTGGCGTCGAAGACGTGCATGGCCTGGACCTTGAAATACTGGACGTCCGGGCCGTCCAATTTTTGCTTGAAATCGCCGGCCTGATCCCGTCCGGCGAAAACGGGAATGAAATCCCCGTCCGCATCTTCCATAATCACCATGTTGTCCCGATTGACCGTCACCGGATAAGTCAAAACCCAAAGCCAGTTTCTAGCCTGGGGATGCTCGTCGTCCGAAGGAGGGACCACTGGGAAAAGCTCTTCGTCATAGAACACGGTCGTCACCCAAATAAAAAGGAAAAACCAGGCCAAAGGCGAAAGCCTGGCGGCATGAGGCCAAAAACGGCCTTGACGTGAAGCTTTATTTCTCGCCTGCTCCACGAAAAGGCAAAAGCTTGAACTTTACTCTTTTCCAGTCGATGATCTATAATTCAGCCTTCAACGACTGGTCAGCCGGCAGCCGGCCGTCAAGCGCCACACCGGACGGCCAAGGCTCCGGGCCGGAAAGAACCTGAGAGCCCTTCCCGCAAACCTATTATACACAAAACAGTCCTTTTTCGCCTTACTTGCGTCTAGAAGCCCTTGGCCTTCATCCTTGGCTCTTGTCCTTGGCTCTTGGCCTACGCCCTGGCCTTTGTCCTCGGCTTTTTTTCCTTGGCCTTTGGTCCTTGGCTTTTTTCCTTGGCCTTTGCTCCTTGTCCTTGGCCATTCGTCCTTGGCCTTCGCCCTTGGCCTTTGATCCTTGACTTTTTTCCTTGGCCTTTGCTCCTTGTCCTTGGCCATTCGTCCTTGGCCCTTGGCCTTTTTTCCATGGCTTCCGCCCTTGGCCTTCGTCCTTGGCGGACGAAAACGACCAGGCGCCCCCCAAGACGCCGGTCGTTCTTCTCTAACCCCTTTCTTCCCTCTGGTTTTTTATGAGCAGCCGCATAAAGCTTTTGCCTGAAAACCTGATCAACCGCATCGCCGCCGGCGAAGTGGTGGAAAGGCCGGCCTCCATTTTAAAGGAGCTCCTGGAAAACAGCCTGGACGCCGGAGCCACCAACATAGAAATCCATATCGAAGGCGGGGGCAAAAAACTCGTCCAGGTCAGCGACAACGGCTGCGGCCTGAACCGCGAAGAGCTCTTTCTCTGTCTGGAGAGACATGCCACCAGCAAGCTCTCGGCGGACAGCGATCTCATGCAAATAACCACTCTGGGCTTCAGAGGAGAAGCCTTGCCCTCCATAGCCTCGGTCTCCAAAATGACCATAGTCAGTCGAGGCTCCGACGGAGAGGGCAATCGACTCAGAGTGGAGGGAGGCAGGGTCGTCGACTTGTCTCCGGCCGCCTCCAATCAGGGAACAGTCATTGAAGTGCGGGATCTTTTCTTCAATGTCCCGGCCAGACGAAAATTCTTGAAGACCGACGCCACCGAGACGACCCACCTGGTCGAGGCGGCCCAAAGATACGCCTTGTCCCGCCTGAATCTCCGACTGAAATTGACCGACGGGTCGAGAGAGCTCTTGAGCGTGGACGAAAACAACGATCTTCCCTCCAGAGTCATGAAGATTTTGGGCCGAGACGCGGCCGCGTCCCTGAAGGAATTCTCCGTCGAGAAAGAAGATCTGAAAATCCGAGGCTGGCTGGGCGACCCGGCCAGAGGAGGCCGAACCAACTCGTCATTGTTCCTTTTCGTCCTTGGCCGTCCCGTCCGAGACAAGCTCCTGACGAAGGCGATCATGCAGGGCTACGGCCGAACTTTGGCTCAGGGGCGATGGCCGTCAGGCCTCGTCTTCATCGATCTGGCACCGGAAAGAGTCGACGTGAACGTCCACCCGGCCAAAACGGAGGTCCGCTTTCGGGAAAGCGGCTTCGTTTTTGACGCCCTGTCCAGGGCGGTGAAGGACGCCGTCGACGTCTCGCCTCTGGTCGGCGGCAGGGTCGGCCTAAACGCGGCTCCGTCGGCTTCGCATGACCGCTCGCCTCAGTCGGCGGATTTTGCGGAGGGGGAAGCGAGAGCGGACCTTTCCGCCCTAAATGGCCCGGCTTTCGACGGGGCCAGCCTGAACGAAACGGACTGGCTAGAGGCGGGCAAACAAAAAACGGACTGGTTGGAGGCGAACAAGCGCGAAACGGACTGGCCAGAGGCGGGCAAGCGTCATCTGGCCGAAACCCCGGAGCAGTTTCCGGAACCAAGCTTTTCCGATCCGTCTTCCGCCTATTCGGCCCATTCCGCCTATGCCGAGCCGACTCGGCCGGAAAGACGTCGCTCGCTCGGCATAGGTCCGGCCTTCTCCATGGGCCGAGCGAACGCGGGCCAGGTTCGCCCGAAGGCCGCTCAGCCCCTCGTCCCCCCTTGGCTGACCGATGAGGCCGACGAAGCCGAGCGCCCTCTAGACCGCCTAAACCAAATAGACCGCTTAGATCAGATAGACCAGTCAGATCAGATAGACCCGACGGCGGGGGCCAAAGAAAGCCGAGAGTTTGGGGAGAGCGCGGAAGAGAGAAGCCGGCCGCCGGACGGGGCTTCAGAAGCTCTAATACGCGCAAAAGAAAACCGCGATAGAGAAAACCGCGCAAAAGAAGCTCCCTGGCCAGAAACGAACGTCAAAACAGGCCTCTTCGCCGGCCAAAACCAAGACGGCGCTCCGGGAGCCATACGGCCTCTGGCCCAGCTCCACCAAAGCTACATCTTGGCTCAAGGGCCTGACGGGCTCTACATTATCGACCAGCACGCCGCGCACGAAAGAATTTTGTTCAATTCCTTAAAAAGCCGACTCAAAGAATCCGGCCTGGACTCCCAGAATCTGCTCTTTCCCGAGACTCTGGAATTGGGAGCCCAAGAAGCCAGAGCGGCCGAAGCCTTGGCCGCTCCCTTGCGCCGCTTGGGCTTTCAATTTGACCCTTTCGGCGAATCCGCCTGGGCGTTGCGCGGCATCCCCTCCCTCCTGAGTCCTGGAGAAGCCAAAGAGGCTTTGACGGAGATTCTCCGGGCCGCCAAAGGGCGACTGCGTTCGTTTGACGGGGCCGGTCTGGAGCAAATAGTCGACGACCTCTCCGGCTCCTGGCTGTACAGCCTGGCCTGCCGCGCCGCCGTCAAAGCCGGAGATCGCTTGGAAATGCCGGAAATGGAAGATTTGATTCGCGCCCTGACGACGACCGAATCCGGCGGGTACTGTCCCCACGGTCGTCCGGCGGTTCTGGTGATGACGACGAAAGAACTCCTGAAGCGGTTCGGCCGCTCGTAATCGCTTTTGGCCAAATAGGCCCCCGACGCTCCGCTACGGCGTCAAAAGGAGACAAATGCCGGCTCTTCCGAAAAAAAGGTTCCAAGACTTCGGCCGCGAACTTGATCCTTCCGCCTTCGGCCCCGTCCCTCAAGCCGAGTCTGAAAAACGAAACAGGCCGATCCCTTCGAAGACCGCCAAAGCGAGCGGAGGGCCCTTCTTTCGGCTCTGGCTCTTCTTTCTCGTCTTCGCGCTCGCCTTCGCGCTCGCCGGCTCCGGCGGCGAAGCCTCGGCCAAGATCGACGACGAAACGGCCCCTCTCCCGAAAAAGGAGATTGTCGTCTACACGGCCTTGACGGCCACCACCGCCCAATTGCCTCTGCTGGGGGCTCTGGCCGCCGGCTGGCCGGCAGACGGAACCGTCAAGATCGAGTTCTGGAAAAACATGGAAGATCTGCGAGCCTTGGTTTTGGCCGGACAAGGGGACGTCTGGATCGGTCATCTGGAGACTCTGGCCAGGGCGGCCAGCCGAGGAGCCCCGGTCCGTCTGGCGGCGGCGACCGTCTGGCGCAAATTTTACTTCGTTTCCCGGCCTCTGGCTGCGGCGCCGGACGGGACGGCGACTTACCCGGCCTCGGTCGAAGAGCTCTTGGCCTTGACTGCGGCCAAGGGCGAAACCATCGCGACGGCCCCGCAAAACAGTCCTTCCGAAGAGATGCTCAAAAAAATTCTAGGGCCGTCTTATCCGCTCCGCCCCGAAGCCTTGCCGCCTCAGCAGCTGGTTTTGGAAATGATCCGGGGCCAAAAAAAGGCGGCTCTCCTGCCGGAACCTCTGGCCAGCTCCTTGGTTCGGCGAGACCCGGAATTAAAAATCATCGGCTCTCTGGAAGAAGAATACGCCCGCCGTTTCGGCGGACCAAGTCTCATTCCTCAGGCCGGAGTGGCCGTGCATGAAAAACTGGCTTCGGAGCGTCCCGATCTGGTCAAAAGCCTTTTGGCCCTGATGACTCGCTCTGTCGACGAGCTGCAAGGCGACCCGCAGAAGATGCTGCTTCTCCTGCCCGCCGAGGCGCGAGCGGCCATAGGCGACGAAGCTCTGCTGGATTCGCTGACGGTGGAGCCTCTAATCATCAAAAGCGCTTCCGACGCCAAATCGGAAATAGACTACTATCTGTCTCTGGCCGCGCCCGATCTCGTCGCTCCGGCGGAAGGAGCGGGCGAACGACGCCTCCCGGAGACCTTCATCTGGTCGGCGGAATAAAATGGCTTCATTTATTCAAATAAACCTCAGCCATGGCCTTTTGAGCCCTAAAAAGTCGCCGAGGCTCGACCAGTGAAGACGATTAATCCGCCGCCAGCGCGGCCGCCCGAGCTGGCGGCCAAAGTCGGCCCGCCGAAAGACGAAGACATGGCCTCCGGTTCGGAAGCCTCGTTCGAGTCGGGCGGCCAGTCCAAAAACGCGGCCGATCGGCCTTCGGCGGCGGCGGCCGGGGCCGAAAGCCTAAGGCCAAGCGGCCCGACCGTCAAAAAAGGACGCAAACTGAAAATTCTCAAACTGGCCGCTCCTTATCTGGTTTCCTTCGGGCTCTGGGCTCTTCTCATGCTCCTGGCCAATTTCTTCGTCGGTTCGGCCTTGGCCCCGGGACCGGCGGCGATTTTGAAGGTCTTGGGCCGCCTGGCCGCCTCCGGGGATCTGTTCGTCCAGATGGGCCACACGGTTTTCCGAGGTCTGGTCGGCTGCCTCCTGGCCAATCTTCTGGGGTCGACCTTAGGTCTTCTGGTCGGCCGCGCCACCTGGGCCATGAACATGACGGCTCCTTTGGTGGCCAGTCTGCAATCGTGCCCGCCGGTCATCTGGGTGACTCTAGTCATGGTTTGGGCGGGAACGGGTTCCGTCGTCCCCATAGCCACCGTCTTCGCCGCGACCTTGCCTTTCGTCTTCAGCAACACGGCTCAAGGGGCCATGGGGCTGAACGGTCGCCTTTTGGCCATGGGACGGCTGTACGACGTCCCGAAAACAAGAGTTTTCCGCTCCTACGTCCTGCCGGCCATTTCGCCTTTTTGGCTGGCCGGCTTGTCCGCAGTCTTGGCCACCGGCTGGAAAGCGGCCGCCGTGGCCGAATTTCTGGGCAGTCATACGGGAGTCGGAGCCAAGATCTACTGGAGTTACACGCAATTGAACATGGAAGAGCTCAACGCCTGGGCTCTGGCTCTTATTATTCTGGGTTTGACCCTCGAGGGGGCCGTCATATCTCCGTTGAGACGAAAAGCGGCTAAATTGGCCGTCAAGGGGGCGGCGTAAGTGTCTCCGGCAACGAAAGAGCCTTTCCGATCCGAAAACGCGGACGGACGCAGCTCCCTTTCGGACTATGGGACTGGTTCGGAGCTTCTGTCTCTTTGCTCCGTCGCCAAGAGCTTCGGCGCGACAAAAATAGTGGACGGCGCCACCTTGTCTCTGAGAGGCGGGCGGGCCCTTTTTCTGGCCGGCCCTTCCGGCGTGGGCAAGAGCACGCTATTGGAAATCGCCGCCGGTCTGATCAAACCCGACGCGGGCTCGGTCAGGCTCAGAGGGAAAGTCAGTCTTCTTTTCCAGGACGACGCCCTAATCCCTTGGCTGACGGCTTCGGCCAACGTCGCCTATGTTCTGCCGCCCGCCGTCCCGGCCCCTGAGGCCGAGAAACTGGCCGAGGAGCAGCTGCGGCTCTTCGACCTCGATCCTCAAATCTTCCCTTCGGCCATGAGCGGCGGCATGCGCCGGAGACTGAGCCTGGCCAGAACCTTGGCCGTCAAAAGGCCGATACTGCTGTTGGACGAGCCCTTCGCTTTTTTGGACGCCCGCTGGCGCTCCGTCATAGCCTCTCTCATCGTCGCAAGAGTCGATGACGGCGACGGAGTCATCGTGACCGGACACGAAACCCCCTCCCTTTTGGCCGAAGCTTTAGGCGAAAGACTGGATACGATAGCCGTGACCCGTCAGCCGATTAGCTTCGTTTTTCCGGCGGACTGACGCGTCTTTTGGCGACGGCTCAAGCCGGAGCAGTCAGCGGCGACAGCTCATTACGAAACCGTCAGCGGCTCATTACGAAAACGGCGACAACTGCTCATTACGAAACCGTCGGCGGCGACTCATTTCAACACCGCCGGCGGCTCATTACGAAACAGTCGACAACTGCTCATTACGAAACCGTCAGCGGCGGCTCAGGCCAAAACAGCCGACGACGGTTCCCATGGTTTTCCGCCAAGATATTGCTTCGCTTCCGCTCAGGCGGGGATATTTGTTTCGCCTCCGCTCAGGCGGGAACGTTTCGCCGTCTCCGTCTTGACCGCGATTTCAGCCGGGAAGATCGTCGTCGGTCAGTTCGTCGGCAAAAAAAATCCTCCGCCAAAGGAAGCGAAATTTTCGTCCGCTTTGGGGGACGCCGCCGCATCTCCAGATTTTTCCCTGACCAAAAGTTCTCTCGAACCAAAAACGAAGCGCGGCTTCATCTTCGCCTCAAATAGCTCTTTTTTTTGGCTCCAGTTCCAGCGACTCCGACGTCGGCGAATTCAACTCAAGCGACTCCGAGGCGGACGACTTCAACGCTGGCGACTTCAACGGCGGCGACTCCGAAGCGGCTTTCAGTTTTGAATTTTTCAAGGACCTGCGGGCTCTGGCCCGACAAAACAACCTTCATATGAGCATCTTTGAAGATTTAGGCGGTTTCGTCGTCATTCACGTCCCTCATAGTTCGACGGCGATTCCGGAAGAATATCTGGAAGGCTTGGTCGTCAGTCAAGCCGACTTTTTTGAGGAAGTCCGACGCTCGGCGGATTTGTTCGTCGACGAAATTTTCGAGTTCGCCTTTGGGACGACCGTCGTCGCTCCCTTCAGTCGTCTGGCTTGCGACGTGGAGCGTTTTTTGGACGACGAAAAAAAGACGGCGGCCGCCAGAGGCCGAGGAGCAGTTTACACTCATGCCGAAGACGGCCGGCTCATCAGAAAAGCCAGCCCGAAAATGAAGAGCAAAGCCGTTAAAGAGATTTATGAGCCTCATCATCAAAGGCTGACGGAGGCGGTAGACGAAGCTCTGGCCAAATGCGGCCGCTGCTTTTTGATTGACGGGCATTCGTTTTCCTCGGACGCTTTGGGATTTCCGCCGTCTTCCTTGCCCAGCCTCTGCTTGGGCTACGACTCGTTCCACGCGCCGCCATGGCTGGTTGAAGAGGCTGAAGCAATCGCCGAAAGATGCGGGCTCGACGTCCAACATAATCATCCTTACAGCGGTTCCATTGTTCCTCTAAAGCATCTCCGCCAAAATAGCAATGTATACTCTATTATGATTGAAATTAACAAAAAAATATATCTTAACGAAGAAAATTATACAAAACTAGACTCTTTCAGCACAGTTAAACATATTATAAACTGCATTATTTCTAATATGATTTATAGATTAACTCTATAAAATTTCATTTATAAATACTTTATTTACAAAAAAAAACATCTAAAAACATTATAAAACATGATAAGATAACATATGTTCATTCGCTAAAGGCGCAATTTTGGCAAGCATCGCCGAAGGCCGCAGACGAGGCTTTCGTTCCAGAGACTGTTGCGCCAGAGTTAAAATGTCGTTCCAGAGACCTTCGTCCAGAGACAATGAGCCTTTATCTGAGTCGGACGTCATCTTTAGCCGATTTCTCTTGAAGAAACGAGGAACTCCCTGTCTTTCGGGGAGCGTTCGACGGCTCCGCAGAAGGCAGGGAGCCGCCGAGGAAGAGAAGAAAATACGGGCTAGGCCAAACAGAGCAGGGGAAAAAACCCGCTCCAGCCGCGCTTCCTCAACGCGCAGATTGCTTTGGCGGATCGTCGCCAACCCGGAGGCCGATATCGCCCCTACAGCGCCTTGGTTTTCGCCCATAAAAATGCCGACGCTTTTTCCGCTTTGCAGCGCGGAAAAAACGTCGGCAAAAGTTGGAGGATCGGACATTCAAGGAGGAAAGGCCGCTTAATCTGGTCTGGCTTGAACTGATCCGGCTTGAACTGGTTCGGCTTGGCTAGTCTGCCGCGTTAAGCCATGTTTCGGTCTGATAGACTCAATTCAGCCACAAGCGAGTCTGAGGAGTCTCCGACTGATTGGCGCGTTGAAACTCTCCGCTCAAGGTCTGAAGATGAGCCACCAATTCCGTCAGGCCGTCGCGGGTCGAGTAAGAAATGTTTTCCACTTCGGTCAATATTCTGGTCAACATCTCCAAAGCTTCATCCATGGTGAAGTTGATGCGGAGACGCTGATCTTGAAGACGTTTGCTAAAGTCGTGTCTAGCCCGGCCCAGACAACTCAAAATTTGGAGGGCCACTTTGGCGTCCCCTCTGGTCAACAGGGAAAGAGAGGGTCCGACGAAATCGTCGGCTCCGGCCAGTCTGGCGACGATGTGAGTATAACCGGAGAACTCTTCATGAAGCATCAGCCGCAGGCCTTCTTCTATTTCGCTTGACTCGGCGGCCCTGTCCGCCAAAGAGTACATGCGATCCAAAGTGACGTCCAGCTCGTTGAAAGCTTCGACGGCCAAGCGGCAGTCGGTGATGATCTGAGGCATCTGCCCCATCTCTTCGCTGAGAGTTTCGATGGTTTCGGCCACGTCCAACGGTTCGGAAGTCAACTCCATGGTTCTGAGCTCGTTGGCTAGAATTTTGGCCACCATCTCGTAATGATTGAGGTCCTGGCAGGATATCTCCGCGTTGACCTGTCCGTTCATGTCGTCCTCCCTTTAGCCTTTCGCCAGGCGTCGGATAATGAATTGGAGCGCATACCAGACAATTGTCAGAAGAAATAGAGTCTGGTCGTCTTTCGGCAAAGACTAAAAGCAAAATTCAGGCCAAGTTTTCCAGACAGTTTGGCCAAAAAAATGTCCTGTATTCTAAGTATATTAAAGCAAAGCGAGAGATTGGCCTGAAGCGAATTTCCTCCGGGTTGTCCGAACTCCTTTTGGGCAATTTTTGCCTTGCGGAAATAGGCGCCGTCATCCAGTCGGCGACCGCCTCCGCCGCCAGGGTCGTTTTTTTTGTCGACGCCCTCCCCCTCCCCCCTCCTCCGCGCCGAAGGCGAAAGCCATGGCGAAGTTTCTCTATTGAGCCTTAGCCGAAGGCAATTCTACGGCCAATCGGAGCGGAGAGCGAAAAACCAAATCTGCGCCAGGCGTAGGCGCAGAAATTCGAAAAGCCAATCTGAGCGCGTCAGGCGCAAATATTCGCGACGCGTCCCTGTCTCCGCTATTGACGGAAACATGCGCGACCTGTCGCCTTCGTCGGCGAAAATCCCCGCCGCAGCCTGCGGTCTTGAAGGAAGCCCTGAAGGGTAAAAAAACAGAGGCCAGAGGCGATCAATCTGAAGAAAATAACAAAGCTGACGCGGCTGGCAGAACTATTGACGGCCTTGACTTGGCGGCGGATTCAAGCGAATTCGAGTCGATTGAAGGCAATTTCTCGGGAACGGCGGATTCAAGCGGATTCGCGTCGATTGACGGCAGTTTCGAAAACGGCGGATTCGCGCTCTCCATTTGCTCGATTTGGTCGAACTGACCCGCGGACGGAAGCGGCGACGTGAACGGAAAAGCGGCCCGCAAAATGATAGGTGACGAATTGCCGTCTTTCGCCGCCGCATAATGCTTTCGCGTGCCAAAGTTATGACCTTTTTCCTGTTCTGGACGGGAAGAAAAAAAACCTGCCGCCGATTCGGTCGGACGGCCAAATCGGCGGACAGCGATTGCTCGTTTTATGAAACGCCTGGACTTGATCGCTTGCGCCCCAGAATTCCATGACTATTTCGGCGATCGAACAGAAAAAAAACATTGACTAAAAAAACTTTCTATAGTAAAGTCATTAATTCTGGCGGGACAATCCGTCCACCTTGAATCCGACTTTCTGTTCCTAGTCTTTATCGGAGCTTTTTCATCATGAAGTGCGAAACTTTAAAAACCAACATCGAATGCTCGTTCATGTCCAAAACCGGCTGCGGCTTTTTGGGCGGCGCCTGTCGAGCGATCATCGAAAAATGCGAAGGCTGCGACCGGGTTCAGACCTTCGGCGAACAAAAATTCTGCAATTGCTCCCCTGATCCCTCGATCCGTTGGAGACTCGGCAACTGCAGCCTGGCTACTCACATAAAAGTCGAGTCAAAGCAGGACTCCTCAAAAGTTCGCGTGGGCCAGCAGAAACAAAAGAAAAAATAACCGCTGCTCCCGCTCGTTTTCGCCTGACTTGTCTCCTTCGCCGGACTCGAGTCAGGTTTTTTTTCGCCTTTTCGCCCCGCCTTTTGTATTTTTTGAAGCCAAGATCATATAATGCTCTCGTCGTCCATGAAATCATTCTGACCGCAAACCGCCAAAAGTCCCTATCTTTTCGGCGGAGAGCCAGCTTCAAAGAGTCTTGACCATGACAAATCCCTATCTGCCAAAAACGCTTGAATCGCCTTTCTCCGTCGTCATCTCCTTCGGAGACAGCTATTCGGACAATTCGTTCATCAATGGCCACGGGTTCAAACGCTACACCAACACTTGGACATGGGTGGAGTACCTTTCCCAAATGCTGGGGCTGCCCCATGACAACTGGGCCTTCGGAGGCGCCATGAGCGACGAGCGCCTGAGGTCTCAGCCTCCCGGCCCTGATTGGGGCGGCCTGTTTTGGCAAATTGAAGAATTTCTAAAGGAGCGCCCCGATGACGACGTCATGGGGACAACCCTTTTCACCGTCATGATCGGCGCCAACGATCGTTCCGGGGGCCAGTCGGACGGTCTGGTCACGGCCAAAAACATCGTTCGCGCTCTGGAAAGACTAGTTCAAGCCGGGGCCAGAACCATCCTCTACCGAGAGGGTCCAACGGCTCTTTTGCCTCCTTGGTTTCAAACCAAGGAGGCCGACGGATTCCGCGAAGGCTGGATCGCCCAAATAAATTTGGCCAATCAGGAAACCCGCCGCCTCGTCAAGAAAGATTTCGCCGCCGAACATCCTGAAGTCAAGCTGTATTACCTCCAGACGGATCCCTTGTTCCTGAAAATAAAAAACCAGGAGCCAGGCTTCAAATTCGAAAACTTGGATGATCCTTGGGATGGCACGCACGTTTTTCCGAAGCCATATCTGTATATGTGGTGGGACGAATTCCACCCCATGGGCCAAGTGCATCTTCTTCTGGCCGAGGAAACGGCGGCGGCCATACGTGAAGACTTGTGCGGAAGCAGGTGAATGAAGGAAGTTAGGTCCAATCCGGTCAACTTAAGATGAAGTCAATATAACTGCTTGATTTTAAGACTCTTTTTCTCTGAGCTTAGAATAGTTGGCCGGCGCAGGATTAGTCGAGCAATTTGACCGTCAGCCTAACTTCAAATGTTTTAATATTGCATATTTTACTCCTCTTTACTTCTGATGAAATTCATGATATCCTCTATTTCATTCGGAACGTCTTTTTTACAAATCAACAAAGGGCGCCCTTGAAAGGGAGGATTGTTGATTATGCGTTCAAATGCGCCTATTTAACTCTTCCGCGATGACGAAAAGGTTTGGGCGCTGCTTCAGGCTGTTTTTTTTCGAAGAGGGCTTTGCCGATCAATAGACGCTTATCGCAAGCGATTCCGCTTTTATGATGATAAAACAGCGGCTCGGTTTCTAGGAACCCTTGAAATGCCTGCCTTGGAAATTCCAAAATGCGCGAGAAAAAGACAACTCCAAACTGAGCGATTGGCTCAAATTCTTTGGCGCGAGAACTGAGGAGGAATTTATGGCCGCCCAACAAAATAATCCCGCCATTGTCGAAGCCTGGGGCTACTACGAGGTTTTGAGCGCTGAAGAAGAAGCCCTTCTTCTGGCCGAGTCCAGGGAAAAGGCCCGTAGAGATTTTGTAGACAGATACAATGGCGCGTACCGGGAAGGAATTGAGATAGGACGCCAGAAAGGAATTGAGATAGGACGCCAGATAGGAATTGGGATAGGACGCCAGGAAGCGCGCCAGGAAGTACGTGAGACAACGGCGCTTAACTTTGTGCGAAAAAAGATGCCTCATGAGGTCATCGCCGAGGTGACCGGCTTGCCAATTGAGGAAATCCAGCGGCTTGAAGCCACGCTTTCCGATTCCAAAGATTATAAGGAATTTATGACCGCCTCACAAAATAATCCCGCCATA
>JAIRTO010000262.1 GCA_031254895.1 Deltaproteobacteria bacterium | reverse complement strand
CGGAGTTTCCTGAGAGTTGATTTCTGGAGATGTTGACTGAAAGTTAACTGATGGTTGGCGATCTCGACCTGAAAGTTGACTGAGGGTCAACAGAGTTGACTGAGAGTTGATTGCTGGCGATCTCGATTGGTTCGCTGGCGAAGATGCTGGCGTGGATGTCGGATATTTTCAAAGCCGATTAGCTGGCGAAGACCTAAAGCCGCTTCAAAGATCTCCAAAAACAGAGCTCCATAATGGATCTCCGTATGGTTTCCGCTGTAATGGCGGATTTGCCGACCCTCCCCCTTTTACAACATAATAATCATTATCGGACAAATTTATATGACCGGTTTTTGACCGCCCCCTATTCGGCGACGTTTCAAACGTCATTCTGTCGCTCCAGAACTGACTCCGGTTGAGGACAGATTTTTGGTCAAGAAATTCGGCGTCGTTTCAAACGTCATTCCGTCGTTCCAGGAACTGACTCCGGTTGAGGACGTATTTTTGGTCAAGAAGTCTGGCCAGACCTGTCGGCTGGCCGACGCTCTTGATTCTTTCGATTCTTCCAGATTCGATTCTTCCAGGGCTGCCTCGGCCGTAGATTTTTGAATAACCAATAGATCGACGAGGCCTGGCGACGCGGCGACGCCAAAAAAGCCTCCTCGCCAGAGGCAGGTTCTGAAACTCGGGGTTTATCCCCTGCCCGTTGACCATGAGAGCGGTCGGCCGAATATCTTCGGCCGGCGCGACCTCTATTTTTCTTCGACGCGCGCGACTTCGATCACCTTCATGCTTTTCCATTTTCCTCCCTTGTAGCGCCAGACCCCGGTCAGCGTCAAACCCATGACGTAAAAAACCATGCAGTACCAGAGCGTGTGGATGGTGGCGACGTCGAAAAGAAAAAGAAACATTATGGGAACGACAAGTCCGAAGATGCCCCATAGACCCATGGCCATCATGGGGAACAAGACGTCGCCGGCTCCTTTGATGGCTCCGAAGCAGCACAGATACGTTCCGTCCAGAAAGCTGTAGAAGGCCACGTAAATCAGAAGAACTCGGCCCAAGCTCATGACCATGTCGTAGGTTTGCGGATTCCCGCCTTCCGGCATGAACAGAGATAGAAGCTGGGTGGGCAAGGTCACGAAAATAACGACCATGACGAAGACGTACAAGCTGGAGATGACCACCCCTGTTTTGGTGGCTCGGGCGCCCTCCAACGGCTGATTGCGGCCTATGGCCTGCCCGACCATGATGCTGACCGCCTGCCCCACCCCGATCATGGGGAAAAAGGACAGGGCTTCTATGGAGAAGACTATGTTGTTGCAGGCCAATTCGAACGGCCCTATTCTGCCGACGGCGAAGCTGAAGAAGGCGAAGGCGAACAGCTCCATGAAAAACTGCACTCCGCCGGGCCAGCCGTATTTGACCAGTCGGCGCATCAGCCGACCGTCAAAGCGGCGGTTGGAGATCACCCCGAACTGTTTTTCCATCTGGCGAGTGAAGATCATCACCCCGAAAATCGTGGCCGTCAAGGTCCAGGACAGGACCGTGGCTATAGCCGCTCCCGCCACCCCCATTTCCGGAAGAACGACGAAGTCGCCTATTTTCAGGCCGAATATCAAGCCGTAATTCATGGGGATGTTAAAGGCCGCCCCCAGAAGGCTGACCCACATGACTGTTTTGGCTCGCCCCAAGGCGGCCAAAAACGACGACATGACCACCATGACCAGGTCAATGGGCGAAAAAAGCGTCAGGATCTGGAAATAGATTATCTCCAGTTCCATAATCTCGGGATCTTGGCTGCCGAAACTGAAGATGAAGGGACTGGCGAAATACAGGAGAGAAAGCAACAAACCGCTGACGACGGCGAAATACATCCCTTGCCAAAAGGCCGCCGCCGCTCTGTCGGGCTTGTTAGCGCCAACGTATTGGGCCACGAAAATGCCGCTATAGGAGGCTACGCCAATGAAAAATGAGGAGAAAGCGACTTTCGTCACCCCGGCGGGCAAAGAAGCGGCTATGGCGTTGATGGAGTAATGGCTTAAAAAAATCCTGTCCGTGAAGAGCATTAAGGAAGAGGCGGTAGTGGAGGCGATCAGAGGCAAACAGAGAGTCAGAACTTCTTTATAGCCTTGAGGCGAGTTCCAACGCTTAAAAGGGTTTATGTCCGTCAAATTTCCACGAAACCAACTCCAAAACTTGTTAATAAACATAAAATAATCCAAATTATTTAGAACAAAGAAGCGATATTTTTGACTTAAATAAGAAAAAAATTCGTTATATAAACTATCTATAGAAAAATAATGTTATCTACAAAGAAAAGAACATGATAATTTATAGATATAAGACTTAAAAAACAAAATAAAGGCTATTCCATATAAAAGCTATTCCATAAAGCTTGGCTTCATGGCCAAGAGGCCATGAAGGGCCGGTTTTTTGACCCTTTTTGGGCGACTGGAAAAGTTTCGGCGTCCCGGAGAGGCGCGACTTCTCTCCGGAACGCCATTTTCGGGCAAGCGAAAGGTCTTTAGGCTTGCGAGACGAGCTCGACGGCTTCCTTGAGCATTTGCTCCAATTGCTCGGGGCCGCCGAAGCTCTCGGCGTAAACTTTCATCTTCGGTTCCGTCCCGCTGGGCCGGACGGCGAACCAGGAGCCGTCCGAGAGGATCGCTTTCACCCCGCCGAGGGGGGCTTCATTGCCGGGGGCTTTGGTCAAGACTTTTTCGACGGTCAGGGAGGCCGCCTTTTGGCCGACCAGCTTTTTCTCGTCGAGCCCGTCGAGGGCCTTTTTGCCTTCCGGAGTCAGGTCGGAGTCGATGCGTCGGTAGTGGGTCTGACCATATTTAGCCGTGAGATCGGCGAAATATTCATGAGGGAGCTTGCCGGTGACGGCGGCTATTTCCGCGGCCAGCAAAGTCATGCAGAAGCCGCATTTGTCGGTGGTCCAGACCTGTCCGTCTTGTCGCAGGAAGGAGGCTCCGGCGCTTTCCTCTCCCGCGAAGCCCAAATCGCGCCCGTGAAAACCATTGACGAACCATTTGAAGCCCACTGGGGTTTCAAAAACGCGATGGCTGGCCCCTTCGGCGACGCGGTCTATCAAGGACGACGACACCGCCGTTTTGCCGACTCTCCACGTCTGGAGCCAGTTTGGGCGGTTTTTGGACAGATAGTCTATGGCGACGGCCAGGAAATGGTTGGGATTCATGAGCTGACCGCCGGAAACAATGCCGTGGCGATCGAAATCAGGATCGTTGCCGACGCCTAAGTCGAATTTTTCGCAGCTCTTGATGAGATTGACCATGGCGTAGGGCGAAGAGCAGTCCATGCGGATGACCCCGTCGTGATCGAGGGTCATGAAGGAAAAGGTCTTGTCGACGACCTCGTTGACCACAGTCAGATTCAGGCCCCATCTGTCGGCTATTGGCCGCCAATAATGAATTCCG
The DNA here is from genome assembly GCA_031254895.1 of Deltaproteobacteria bacterium. Taxonomy (GTDB): domain Bacteria; phylum Desulfobacterota; class Desulfarculia; order Adiutricales; family Adiutricaceae; genus JAIRNQ01. The sequence continues at coordinate 4,440 of JAIRTO010000262.1, read as the reverse complement.
GAGCCGCCCAAGGGGTCGACGGCGATTTTCAGGCCGGATTTCTTGATGGCGTCAAAATTGACCACCTCCCCCAAAGCCTCGACGAAGGGAGTCACGAAATCTTCCTGATGAATGTTTGAGCAGGAAATAGCCTTTTCGAAAGGCATTCTCTTGATGGAATCAGGCGATTTCAGAAGTTCGTTGGCCCGTTTCTGGATCCAGTCGGTCGCGTTGACGTCGGCCGGTCCGCCTAAAGGCGAATTGTATTTTATGCCGCCGTCTTGAGGAGGATTGTGGCTGGGGGTGATGATCAACCCGTCGGCGATGGCCGGGGACAGACGGTCGCGGTTGCGGTCCACGATCAGGTAGGAGACGACCGGCGTCGGAGTGAATTCCTGATCTTTGTTGATGAAAGTTTCAACGTCGCTGCAGGCCAAGACCGATATGGCCGTCTGAAGGGCCAAATCGGACAAGGCATGCGTGTCGTGTCCCACAAAAAAAGCCCCATGGTGGCCATTCAGGCGCCGGTAATCGACGACGGCCTGGGTTATGGCCAGGACATGGGCTTCGGTGAACGCCCCGTTGGTCGACGAGCCGCGATGTCCGGAGGTCCCGAAAGAAACTTTGACGGATGGATCTTTGTAGTAATCGGCCGACAATTTTTCCAGGTCTACGATTTTTTCCGGTGGGGCCGGCTTGCCGGCCAGGGGAGAAATTGACATGTTCACCTCGGCGAAAGAAAGGCGCATTAGGCGAAATTATACGCCAAAAGTAGGCCATTTAAAGCAGTAAAACGTCAAATAATGACATTGCTCGAAAAAGGTCAAATTCGGAGGCAAATGATTGTCCTTAAGAGACGAAGAAAATTTAATCACGACGCGACGCGGAAAGATCGGCCAATTATAGGGACGCGCGAGTCCGGACGTTGGAGCCAAAGTCGTTCGAGCACGGACGTTCGAGCCAAGTTGTTGGAGCCAAAGTCGTTCGATTCCGGATGTTCGAGCCAAGACGTTGGAGACCGGATGTTCGAGCCCGGACGTTCGAGCCAAAGTCGTTCGATCCAGGATGCCCGAGCCCGGACGTTCGAGCCAAGACGTTCAATTTGAATCAAGAATTTCGCGAGTCAAAAGTTTCGGATCTTCCTGACGAACAGCCGTTTGGATCAGAAAATCGCCAAAAACTTATGGCTCCATAATCTGGCCGGCGTTATTTGGCGCGTAAAAAAGGCTCCGCAAAAAAGGATTCCTGATTTGGCCGGCGCCTTTGAGCCGGTCCGAATGACATGGCTTGGTAATCTCTCCCCTTCCCCGCTAAAGATCGAGGTCAAATCGACGGCGTCTCAGGCGAGAAGCCAAAAAGACCAAAAATATAAGACAAAAAAAATCAAAAGCCTTCGGCGGTCAGATGGGCGGCCCCGCCTATCAAGGGAGCGACGGAACCCAAAGCTCCTTTGACTATCTGAACTTCTTCAATTTTAGCCGTAACGATATGCTTGGAAAGGACTTCCATCATGGGCCCTTTGATGAACTCGAAGGCGCCGGCCGCCCCTCCGCCGATGACCGCCCTCTCGATGCTCAACAGATTGAAGACGCCGGCCAGAACTTGGCCGAGGGCCAGTCCGGCTTGGCGAAAAACGTGAAGGGACATGGGGTCGCCTTTTTCCGCCAGTTCGCGCATGACTTCGGTGTTCAATTCAGCCAATGACCCGGTGAACAGGGAGGATTTTTCGGCTTTCAGCCATTCCCGAGCCGCCGAGGACATGCCCTTGGCCGAGGCCACGGTTTCCAAGCAACCGCTGCCGCCGCAACCGCAAGGAGTCGTGAAGGCCGGTCCCAATGGGATGTGGCCGACTTCGCCTGCGCTGAAAAAGTAGCCGCTCCACAGCTGGCCTTTTAAAATAAGTCCGGCCCCGACGCCTGTGCCCAAGGTCAAGACTATCTCGTTGTCGCTGCCTTGGCCGGACCCGGCCAGCCATTCGCCCAGCGCGTACAAGTTGGCGTCGTTTTCCAGGCGAACCGGCAAGCCCATGGCTTCGGCCATGAGCTTGGCGATGGGGATGTCGATCCAATCCTTTATGTTGGGAGCCTTGACGACGATGCCGTCTTTGGGGCGGAGCCAGCCGGGGGCTCCGACGGCCAGAGCGGCCGGAGGAGAACTGGCGTCCGCCTTCTTCCTCAAAGCGTCAAGCCTTGAGACCATAAGCTCGATCAGGGCTTTCGGAGTCGGACCATGGGAGGTCGGAAAGATGTCAGTGGACAACACTTGGCCGCGTCGGCTGACCAGACCGCAAGTCACGTTGGTGCCGCCTATGTCCACCGCTAGAAACGAGTCGTCATCTTTTCGGTCTTTATTGGGACGTTTTCGAGACATTAAGAATCCTTATGACTATATTTTTATGTATTTAGAATCAAAAGCATATTTTACAATGAAATATCGAAAGAATTTGATTTATAAACATCAAGACATGAGCTTATCAATATATTTGCCTGAACGCGGCGATCAGATATCTTTTAGCGGCAAGCGCCGCTTTATAGTCCGGCTGAACCGCCGCGCGTCAAGATTTTCCCGTTATTTTGGAAACCGCGTCGTCAGTTGACGACGGAAAGGGATGGGTTTTGGAGCATATCCTTAAATAGGGGGTATATTTTTCTTAAATGTTCTTTGATTTTTTTCAATTTTGTTCTTTATTTGTCGGCCATTTTAGCCAATGTTTCAAGCCAGTTTTTGAGAAAGAGAGGTTCTTTGTTCCATGGCCTTCAGCTCTAAAAAGCTTTTGTTATTTTGTTATTTTGTTGATGACGTCGCCGTTTTCGCCTCTTGCCTTAAACGCTCAAGTCTGGGATTATCGCCCGAGCTGCTCCGCTTTCTTGGCCGTTTCGCGGCCGACCTCTTTAGTGTCGACGACGACTCCGCTTGTTCGCCGAGGGGGCGCCCTCCCCGTCTTTTCAGCAAGCTCGAAAAGGACGCAAAGCGTTCCCTGAACCCCGGAAGCTTCAAGGGCGCGCGTGACCCGCCCCGTTCCTGTTTGGCTTCCGCCAGCAATTATAGTTCATATTAGCGGCGGTGTCTAAAAAGAATAAAAAACGTCGACGGCCAAGTTCCAAATCGCGCTTGAGGTCACGGGACTGAACGAACTCGGCGTTTTTTCCTTGCTTTCGATATTGTCTCTCCCAGTCCATACGCGTCGAAATTGGTTCCGCTCTCGTATCCGCCGAATCTCAGCGGGTAGCCGAGTTGATTGGACATGATCTTGGTCTTTCCGATCGAATGCCGCCAACATTCGTGGGTGTGTCCATAAAACCAGACATCCGGCTGATATTTTTCGATCAGAGGCAAAATGTCGTAAGCGACGAAGGCCGGCTGCAAAGGACTTCCCTTGTATTCGCTGTCGACGTTTTCCATGGGCGCATGGTGAGTGATCAAAACGCGCGGTCCGGGGAGATCTTTTTCAAACCACGTTTTGAGGGCGTCCACAAACTCGTCGTGCATGGATGTGGTTTCCCCGGGAGTTAAAGGCGAATTCTTTTTTTGTCGGCTCGAGCATATGACCTGAAAGTCGCTCATGAAATTTTGGGCGTATCTCATATGGAATCCGTCGCCGCCCATAAAATCCGTCCACATGGTGCCCCCGAAAAAATTGACGCCGTCGATGGTGACGGATTCGTTGCGCAGAAAGCGGACTTGCGGCAATTCGGCCTCCAGCCAGGCTTGAAACTGGCCATGATGCTCAAACATTGGAAATCGCGTATAATACTCATGATTGCCGGCCACAAAAAGCGCGGGTTTGGGCCAATTCCTTAAAAGCGTCTTCAGCGGCGAGAAATCGGCGAAAGTGATGATGTCTCCGGCCAGCGCCAGGACATCCGCCTTCAGGTCCGACGGCATTTTCCAATGATGTTGAAACTCGAGGTGCAGGTCGCTGTAACAGGCAATTTTCATAGGCAAGGTCAGTCCCTCCGTCAACGGAGCCGCTTGATTATTCATGTTCCAAAAAAAAAATTGGTCTTTTATGACGGCATTGGCCGTGAACCGCCCCAGAGCGCCGGTTTTTCCCGTCTGAGCGTTTCTTGGCCGACAGGGGTTTGGCGATGGGAAACCGGTCTCGCGCCTTAGTCTTTTGACCAACAATTTTCAGACCAACCATGACGTGTCTGAGGCGTTATTTCCAGACGCCCCTCTCTTTTCGCTTCCTCGGTTCCGCAGCAGGCGGCCCGCAACGGCTCGGAAATATGGAGCGAACACGATTTTACTCAAGAGTCTTTTGGCTTCACAAAAGTCTTTTGGCCTCACCAGAGTCTTTTGGCCTCGCCTTCGCGACAGTCTGGAACATCCATCGGAAAGAGTCAAAGACTACAAATAAAAAAAATCTGTGAGCAGAAAATTCTTGAACCTCGATTTACATTGTTGAAGCCTATTTTTCGGTCGCAAGCAATAATTGTACGTCGCGTCAAACAAAAAAAA
>JAIRTO010000240.1 GCA_031254895.1 Deltaproteobacteria bacterium | reverse complement strand
CTTCTTTTTGTTTTCGCGCGCGCCCCATCCGTTTTCATAGCATTCGGCCAGAATCACATAGGCTTCCGGGCAACCCATTTTCAGCGCCTGATTGTACATGGCCATCATGTATTTGAAACGTTTGTTCCTCGGATAGTCGAGAGAATAATCGCTGAAATACATCTGGCCGATGGCCAGAGCGGCCTTGGCGTTGCCCATGGCCAGAGCCTGTTCGAAGAGTTGTTCAGCTTTTTGCCTGTCCCAAGGCCGTCCCTTTTGCCCGGAACGGTATTGCCGGCCCATCTGGTACAGCGCCTCGGCTTCTTGGCCTCCGGTTGGGCAGTTGGCGGACATTTTGGAGGTTTGTTCCCTAGCCTGAGCCCCTGTGGCCACAAAAAGCATGAGAGAACAGACGACAAGGCCGGCCATCTTGCCGAGAGCGGTTATGCCGTCGCGATTTCTCATCCCGACGCCGCCCCGCCAATTGCGGAGGCCGAGAATAGACGCGCGCGTCAAAGATATTGCCATTTCTTCTCCATTACTCCGTTCGGCCAGATCAGGCTGGCTTGAACGCCAAGTCGACATCTTCCGAAAAATGACGGCCTGCAATCGAAAATCTGAACGTAAAAGCGACATAAGCCGAGAAATTATCCGCAACATGACCGACTATAACATTTTTCCAATTACAAATCTCGTCAAGTCTCATGATTTTAACCCCTCTGTTGGAGAGCGGTAAAAAAAAAGCCCGCCTTGCAGCGGGCTTAAATATTTTGGCTCCTCAGGACGGACTCGAACCGCCGACCCGGTGGTTAACAGCCACCTGCTCTACCGACTGAGCTACTGAGGAAGTCGGATTCTTTTTTGCGAGTATTTTCGGCCATAAAAGAATTTCAGCCAAGAAATTCTTCATGTTCCAGACAACCAAGAGATTATAGTCTTGACCTCCAAAGCTGTCAAGATTTATTTTGGCTCCGCCGGAACGCTTCCGTCTCCGTCATAGCCTTCCGTCACGGTTCGCCTTCCGGCCAAAAAGGCCGGAAGGCGGCTCGACAAAAGGCTTATTTGACCAGATCGGCGAGGACGTCGGCGTTGTTGTCCAACCAATTGAGGCCCCTCAAGAAGTGGGTCAGATAGGACAAAGCCTCGTAGCTGTTGATGTTGTCGACGTCAAGGTAGTACCACAGCTCGGTCAGCCAGTAGATCAGATAGAAATGGGCCCCGCCCAGCATGCGGACGAAGACCTTTTTTTCCGTCTCGTTCAGAGGAGGCAAGGGACCTGACTGAAGAGCCTGGTTGTAGCCTTTCAGAAAATTGCGGCAGTCGTCCAGCCGCAAGACGCCGTCCGTCTCCATATCCCAGGAACCGCAGCAATACACAATTCCCAGACAGATGTCGAAGATTCGAGCGTCTATCTTGGACCAGTCGAAGTCGAAGAGACCGACCGTGTCCTCGCCGTCAAACTTGACGTTGCCGGCGTGATAGTCCCCATGAATGGGAACCTCGACGAGACCCTCGTATTCTTCCGGCTCTATCTTTAGACGCTCCATGTCCTTGAGGATGGTGGGCAAAATGGCGTTGAAGTTGGCGTGGAACAAGGTGTCCAGAGGCTGAGCGGCTCGCTCTTTGAAGATCCTCGGGAAATCCGGGATGAGGATCTTCACTTTCGGCTCGGTCTTGCGCTGCTCGCCTTCAGGGACGAAATCGCAAGAGGCTTTATGAAAACGAGCCAACAAATCGCCCAGATTGACGAACTCCTGGGGGGAGCTCTTGTTGTCGATCCAAGTGTACTTGTCCTTGCCTTTCAAAAAGCGATAGACGGTGAAGATGCGGCTGACGGTCTTGCCGGCCTTGAGTTCGTTGAGTCTGACGAAGGTCCGGCCGTCGATGGTCGGAAATATGCCCGCCGCCTCGTTGAACCCGTTTTTCAGCGCATGGGAAATCAGGCCATGCTCCATCAAGACGTCGTGGTCGGTCGCTTCGGCCTTGTATTTGCGCACGAAATAATCGAGCCTTTGACCGTCTTTTTCCAGAACCACGCCGAAGCTTCTGTTGGTGTAGCCTCCGAAGACCTCGTGGATCTCGACAATTTGACCCAAGTGCTTGTAGTGCTGGTCAAAGAGCTCGCTAATCTGGTTATGAAGGACCTGCGACTCCACGGCGGCATAAGTCTCGTCCACGACTTTGCGCATTTTGTTCAAGTATTCCCGACACTCCTCAAATTGGTGGGGATTGACGCCCACAATAGGTTTCATATTGCTGGAATCCATGGGCAACCTCCTGGTTGTGGAACTCCGCCGTCAAAATGGCGGTTTCCAGTAGGTAAAGGGTTGTCCTCTGTTTAAAGCCCTAAAAGACCACCGTCACCTCCTTCTGGCGGTCAGCACCATGCACGGACAAAGAGGATGAAAAAATCCTGGCTAATTCCAGGGGGGAACGAACGGCCGGCCAGGCGAAACTGAAAGCAAGGAGCGGATCTTCGGATCCTGGCTCTTTTGCGGCTCTCCGGACAGGAAAAAAGCTCCTGTCCGGAAACCGGCCCCTTGGCGTTCAATCTTTCCCGGTTGTTGGCCGTCCGGGCAGGCTCGGTCAAAGCGGACAAAATGACCGAACCATTTTATGAAAAAAAACGAAACTGCTTGGCGACGACGGAACAAAAAGACGAAAAAGTCGCCTGGCCGTCATTGTCGCGGCCAGACCCCGACAATGGAGTTCGCCGAGAAGATCTGACCGAGGTCTAAAAAGCTTTTTTGCGAAACATATGGGTCATGTCCGACGATTTCATCGAACGGACAAGAGAAATCGGAAAACCAAAAATTCTACAGCCAAATCGAGGCTGACGAACGGGCGTTTCTTCTTTCGGAAAGC
>JAIRTO010000221.1 GCA_031254895.1 Deltaproteobacteria bacterium | reverse complement strand
CTGCCAGGGTCGCGCTGATTGTCGTCATTCGTCAAAAATTGCCCTGTCGGGGGGTGGTTCTTGTCGCCGAGCGGCATTAGAAACAGGCCATGACCAACCCGACAGTTTTCCCTGCTTTTTTGCCGACGTATTCCTACGTATTCTTTTGTTGACTAAATCCGGCGCCATTATACCATATAAGAAAAAAAAATCAGTCTTTCTCAAAAGTCGGTCAAATAAAGTTGGTCAAATATGGACACATTGCTAGCAATTCTTGTCGCTTGAATGAAGTCGGGCCTAATTTCCGCTAAAAGTGACGCGACCGAAAAAAAAGCCAATGGAGCCAAACGGCATTATGCCTGCGGAAAGTGAGCGGCGCAAGGTGGAATCGAAAAGATGGAATCGAGAAGATGGAATCGAGAAAATGGAGTTGAAAAGCAAGCCGAAATATCGCCGTTATCCTCCCCTTCCAGGCCGAAGACGGCGTCTAATCATCCCTCTCCGATCCTAGAAATGGCTTTCGCGCGAGTAGTCCGGATTTGCTGCAGACGATTTGGAATTGAGAATTGAGCCGAAATATCGCCGCAATCTTCCTCTTCAAGGCCGAAGACGCCGCCTAATCTCCCCCCTCTTCGGTTCCAGAAATGGCTTTCGCGCGAGCCGCCCGGATTTCTGCGACCGATAACGTTCGGCTTGGCTTGGCTTTTAAAGAAAACTTGTTTTTTCTTCTCATTTTATTTATATTAATGGGCTGATGTGGGCTCTTCAAAAATAACCAGAATTGGTTGTCGGCCGAGTCGCGACTGATCCATTATTTGCGCCGCAAACGCAATCCGCTCCTCCTTTGGAACAAGCCCGCCTCCTTTGGAACGCCTGCCTCCCTTAACGCAAGCCTGGCTCGCCTCTTCCAAAACCCGCATGAGCGATTTCGAAGATTATAAGCTGACATGTCGGCGCGCCGACGTCCGGCCGCCGATTAAGTCGGTTCAGCCGGCGATTGCGCAAGTTTTTTTGGCGAAGGAGATTTTGGCGATGACCCGCCAGAACACTTATAAAATACTCTTAGAACGCGGATTCATATATCAAACCACCGACGAGACCGCCTTGACCGAGCTTTTCGAGCAACAGGAAGTCACCGGCTACATAGGGTTCGACGCCACCGCCGATTCCCTCCACGTGGGGCACCTTCTGCCGCTGATGGCTCTGTCCTGGATGGACAGAACCGGTCATCGGCCCATCGCCCTGGTCGGCGGCGGAACTTCCATGGTCGGCGACCCCAGCGGGCGAACGGAAGCCAGAAAACTGATGACTCTGGAGACCATCGCCGAAAACCTGGAGGGCATAAGGCCTCAAGCCGCCCGCTTTCTGTCGTTGGAAGACGACAAAGCCCTGCTGTTGGACAACAGCCAATGGTTGGCGCCCTTAAATTACCTCAATTTCCTCAGAGACATCGGCCGACATTTTTCCGTCAATCGCATGCTGACGGCCGATTGCTACAAAAGCCGTCTGGAAAGCGGTCTGTCGTTTCTGGAATTCAACTATATGGTCATGCAAGCGTACGACTTTCTGACTTTGCATGAAACCCGCAACGCCGTCCTTCAGTTGGGCGGTCAAGACCAATGGGGCAACATAGTCGCCGGCGTGGAGCTCATCCGCCGAGTCCGAGGCGGCCAAGCCTATGGCCTGACCATGCCCCTCCTGCTTGACCCCAGAACAGGGGACAAATTCGGCAAAACCAACGCCGGAGCCGTCTGGCTCAGTCCGGAAAAGACGTCCGTCTACGATTTCTACCAGTTCTGGCGCAACGTCGACGATCAGGAAACGGGACGTCTTCTGCAGCTGTTCACCTATCTGCCCCTCGACGAGTGCAATTATCTGGCCGCTCGGCCGGGGAATCTGATCAACAGATCCAAAGAAATTCTGGCCTATGAGGTCACCGCCGTCTGTCACGGGCCGAAGGCGGCGGCCAAGGCCTTCGCCGCTTCGGCCAAGGCCTTCGGCCTGTCCGACCCGGGCAATCAGGTGGACACCAGCTCGGAAGTCAAGAACCTTTCCGGCGAGCTCGAGTCCAATCTCCCGACGGTCTCCATCACGGCGACGGTTCTTAAGGAAGCCGACTATTCCCAACTCTTCGTCCTGGCCGGCTTGTGCGAATCCCGCTCCGAGGCCCGGCGGCTGATCCGCCAGGGCGGGGCCTACGTCGACGACCGCGTCGTCGAACAGAAAGACGAGAATGCCCGCCTCGACGGCGCCGACTGGCTAAAGGCCGGTCAGACCACCTTAAGGGCGGGAAAGAAACGTTACATGGTCGTAAAGGTGACGCATGAATGAACTGAAGCCCTGGGTCCTGACCAGCGACGCCGTCAAACTGACCACTCCCGTCTTCCAAGTGCTGGAGCGTCGCTGTCTGTCTCCGAAAGACGGCAAGGAAAAAACCTTCTCCTGTCTTCAAGCCCCCCAATGGGTCAACGTCATTCCTTTGCGCTCGGACAACAAAATCGTCTTCGTCCGTCAATTTCGGCACGGTTCGTCGGAGTTCTCCCTCGAACTGCCCGGAGGCGTCGCGGAGCCGGGCCAAACCATTCTGGAGACGGCCAAACGAGAGCTCATGGAAGAAACTGGACATTCGGCGGCGAATTACGAAAAATTGTGCTCGTTCAGACCCAACCCGGCTCTCTTCGACAATCACATCCATACTTTCCTGGCCTATCCGGCGGAAAAAACCGGCTCGACCCAGTTCGACGAAAACGAGGATCTGTCCGAGATCCTGATTGAAGTCGAGCGTCTCCAAGAGCTGATCCTCGACGGGGCGATCGACCACGCCCTGATGGGAGCGGCCTTGGGCTTTTTCCTGCTGAAATATCCAGATCCTCGGCAAATTCTGGCGCGGCGAAGCGTTTGAAAAAAGACCTTCGTCTGAAGAGCTTTCCTGAACGCCGACAAAAATCGCTTCGCCTCCGTTCAAAGCCTAGTTCTCGCTCAGAGTTCGGTCTTCGCTCAGAGTTCAGTCTTCGGAAAGATGTTCGTCTTCGTTCTGAGCTTTAGGCTTCTAAAGAGATTCGCCTTCGTTCAGAGTTTAGCCTCCGCAGTGAGCTTCGCCTTCGTCCGTTCAAGCCGCCGGAACGCCGTCTGGCAGACGCCGAAAAAAGGCGCAAAACTGATTTAGTTGACAACGGGCCTGAAATAATCGTCATCGAGGGCCTTCGAGACAGTTTTTTTTAATTTTTCTAGGGAGGTTTCCCGTGAAACTCAAAGCATTATTCCAAACAGCCATTCTATCGTTACTGGCGGCCATTTTGTTCTCCGGCTGCATAGGAACCGGAAAACGCCTGAGCGTGAGCTTCAAGCCCGAAGGCGGATCCGCTCTTAAACCGGGGACGGTTCAACTATTGGTGGCCGACCGCCGTTCCAGCGCCCAGCTGGTCGGCCCGGAAGCCGTCAGCCGGGATCTCTTGAAAGCCAGTCAGGGGGGACAACTGGATTTGACCACCACCATGCCCTCAGGCTCGACCATTTCCCTAAGTCATCTCTCGGTCACGAACCTGGTTTTCGAAGCGGTCAAAAACAAGCTCTCCACTCTGGGGATCGTCGCCAATCCCGACACCACAGGAGCCAAAGCCAGAGTGACCGTTTACGTCAACGAGTTCGTCATCGACGCGGTCGGCAGCGACTATGTCGGCCGGGTGGCTCTCCGGGCCGTGATCGATCGCCCCGGCATGACGACCATCTACAATACGCAATCAACCGGCCAAGGGAGCAAATTTAGGCTGGTCGGCGACATGGGAGCCAACGATCCGATGAGCGACGCCTTAAACAACGCCGTCAACTCCCTTGACTTCACCGGCCTCAATTCCTTTTAGCCTGCTTCCTCCGGGATTGAGACATCTCGTCACGTTTTTCGGCCGGCCGGAAGGTTTTCCAAAACCTAAGAGATCTCCGCCCGGCCGAAAGCCAACTTTCGATTTTAGGGTTTTCACGAAATTGCTCAAACAGCCAGACTCATCTTCAATTTTTGACGCGCCTCCGGCCGAATCGACCACTTTGGACGTCATCCCTTTGGGAGGCGTCGAGGAAATCGGCTTAAACTGCACGGCCTTCGTCTACGGCCAAGACGTCATCGTCGTCGACGCCGGCCTTAAGTTTCCGGAATCGACTCATCTTCCCGGAGTCGATTTGGTGGTGCCGGACTTCACCTTTTTGAAGGAAAGCTCGCTTCGCCTTCGCGGTCTCATCTTGACCCATGGTCATGAAGACCACATAGGCGCCCTGGCTTTCTTTCTTCAAACGGTCGAAGGCCCCCTGACCGTCTACGGCACCGCCCTGACCTTGGCCATGGCCATGGGGCGTCTGGAGGAATACGACGTCGTCGCTCCCAAGACGCAGGAGATAAAGCCCCGCGACAAACTGAGCCTGGGCCCCTTCGACGTCGAATTCATCGGCGTCAATCACAGCATCCTGGCGGGCGTGGGTCTGGCCATCTCCACTCCGGTCGGGGTCGTCATTCACACCGGCGACTTCAAAATAGACTACTGCGCTCCGGAAGCGGAACAAACGGATCTCTACTCGTTCGCCCGCTATGGCGAGCAAGGAGTTCTGGCTCTTCTCTCCGACTCCACCAACGCCGACGTTCCCGGCTTCTGCAAATCCGAAGTCGAAGTCGGCGCTGCCCTGACCGACATCTTCCAAAAGGCGCCCGGCCGAATAATTCTGGCCTGCTTTTCTTCCTCTCTGGCCAGGATAAGACAGGTGGCCCTGGCGGCCAAGGTCTCCGACCGCAAGATTCTGTTCGATGGCCGCAGCATGCGCGAGACCGTCAGTTTGGGGCACCTGCATAATTTTCTGGACATCGACGTCCGCGACTACGTGACTATGGAGGAAGCGGCCGACTACGACGACAGAAGCTTGGCCATAGTCGTCACCGGCAGCCAGGGCGAGCCCCTTTCGGCTCTCTCCCGCATGGCCTTGGGCGAGCACAAGTTCTTGTCCGTCCAAAAAGGCGACACGGTCATTTTTTCGGCTCGGGTCATTCCCGGCAACGAAAGGGCCATTTCCGCCGTCATCAACCAGTTTTACAGCAAAGGGGCCATCGTCGTGGACAACCGTCTCCAGTCCGTCCACGCCTCAGGCCACGGCCAAGCCGAAGAGCTGAAGCTGATGCTGAGTCTGACCAAGCCGAAACACCTTATCCCCATACACGGAGAGCCGAGACAATTGGCCGCCCACGCGTCTTTGGCCAGACTGACGGGGATGGCCGACAATCAAATCAAAATCTTAAGCAACGGCCAGAGGCTCATGTTCGGCCACGACGGCTCCGCGTCTCTGGGCCAAAGAGTCCCCACGGGACGAATGCTGGTCGACGGCAACCGTCTGGGCCAGTCGGGAGATCCGGTCATCAGAGGCCGCCTGAAGATGGCCGAGCAAGGCCTCGTGTACGTGGTCATCGTCTTGGATCCTCAAAGCTTCGAACCTGTCGCCCCCATCGCCGTCAAAATGGCTGGAGTTCTTTTCGAGAACGATTCTGACCTTGTTGAGGCGGCTCACCGGACGACGGCCAAATGCTTGAAGGACTGGAAGCTCCAAGCCGGAGGACATGTCCCTCAAGTGGAAAACTTGCTGGAAGCCCTGAAAAGGGAGCTACGAAGCCTTTTCAAGCACTCCATCCGCTCGCGGCCCATAATTTGTCCGGAGGTTCTGTTCATGAAGCAAGACGGCTCCTTGACGAATTGCGCCGACGATTCGAACGGCGAAATCTCCGGTTGACCTTGGCGACTTGTTCTTGACCTCATCTTTCGGTCGACGACGCTTCAAGATCTCTTGACCTCTCGTTCGAACGAAGAGCCGCGAAAAGGACGTCCATCCGGCGTTTTAGGCTCTATAGACGAAAACGGCGAACGCCAGATCCTGTTTTCCTTAAATGAGAAACATTTATATTTTTTGCCGCCTGACCGCTCCGAACGAAAAATTTTTGGCTTTTCAAAAGAAAGTCCTTTGAACGCGACCTTTGGCCTTCGACGGTGCTCCGGCTTTTATAGAAGTCCAAGCTTTTCTGGATGATCTTGGCTTGGATGATCTGAGTTTCGATGAACCGGCCTGGATGCTTCAAGCTCTGGATGATCTTGGTTTGGATGCTCCGAGTTTCGATGAACCGGCCTGGATGCTTCAAGCTCTGGATGATCTTGGTTTGGATGCTCCGAGTTTCGATGAACCGGCCTGGATG
>JAIRTO010000213.1 GCA_031254895.1 Deltaproteobacteria bacterium | reverse complement strand
GTATAGTCTTAGGTGTTCCTGGGGAGAGGAGATGACGGCGGTCAGGTTCTGACCGGCGCTGCCCATCTTGCCCTGATTGAAGCTGTAAAGGGTCGCCCCGAAAGGCACGTCCACCTTTTGATTGGCCGTCACTTTGCCGTCGCTGAACGTCGCGAACATGACGTTGCCGGAAAAAGCTTCTTTGGCGTTGGTCCCGCCCTTTTGCGCCGCCAGCATTTTAGCGTCCGGGCTGCCGATCACCCGAAGATACCAGGGAATGTAGTCGGCCAGGACGGTCAATTCCTTGTCGCCGGTGAAGCCCATGACGTAGGAGGACGGTCCGGAACCGCTCTTCTGGGCGCTGACGATGATTTCCTGGCGGCCGTTGCCGTCGGTGTCGTAAAAATCGACGGAAAGGATGGTGAAGGAAGCCGGCACGTTGTAAACGGCCAGCTGCTCCAAGGCTTGGCCGTTGCGGCGAGCCAGATAGACGTTTCTGGTGGTGGCGTAGACCACCTCGTTGCGTCCGTCGCCGTCGGCGTCGCCGACGTCCAGACCCACCATGCGCTCCGAAATGTAGTTGCCGTGCCAAAGAGTTCCTTCAACGACGCGGGCTTCTTGGGCGATGAGGAAATTTGGATTCAAGGGAGAATCTTCCGCCGGGGGAGGATCATGACCTAGGAGAGTGTACGAAGGATGGCGGACTTTCGTTTTCTCGTCATCCTGCGCCAGCAGAGCGGAAGAGGAAATCAAGGCGGCCATGGCGAAAATGGCCAGCAGCAGGAAGATTGGTTTAGTCTTACTCATTTAAAGTATCCTTTAAAGAAGAAAAATAAATCGGAGTTGACGGGAAAGACAACATATTAGAGCCTTAAAGGCATGTTTTCGATTTCGTTGAGGAAATCACCAAGACGATCGGTGACTTCGACCTTGTTCGAAGGCAGAAAAGACAAACCGGTGTAGAAAGTCCCCTGCTGATTGCGGCCGCCCTTTTTTTCGACCAGCAGCCCCTCTATGACGGTGTCGTTGTCCAGATACAGGTTCAGGGACAGAGACTCTTCCTCGGGTATGTCCATGGTCGTGGCCGCCAGGCATCCGCCCCAGGAGAGATCCAAAAGCAAGCCTTTGGCGATGGGTTCCTTGGCCCCTTCCAGCCTGGAAAAGGTGATGGGGATGTTGACCGGATAACGTTTGTCCGTCCGCAAGTTGGAAATGGAGACGTTTTCCGGCCAGGACAGAAAGGCCAAGGGAAAGGGGCGGTTTATGGTCGAGATGATGTTGCTGGGAAAAGAGAAGATTTGCCCTTTGTTGATGAAAGTGACGGACCATTGACTCTGTTCGTCGAGAACGATCGGTAGACCGTTGATTTTGGGCACTTCCAGAACTATGTATCTTTGAGGCCGACTGCCTATCAAAACAGTCGACCACTTCGATTTGATGCTTTCCATGGCCAGAAGCCTGACCCTTTGGCCGGGCGTGAGGGTGTCAGCCGAGAAAATGACAGATCCGTCGCTCATAATGAATATACAGCCAGTGCCTTAAATTGTCGGATTGCCGCCTATGAAGCTTCGAAAAAACGAAAGTGTGACAAAAAAAACGAGAATTGCGGGCGAAACAAAACTTCTTCGAAAAAAGGAAGATTTTTTAGGATCAAGATCTGTTCAAGTTTTCAGACGCAATCCCAATTCGATGGCCCGCAGAAGATCCCTGGCCGGTATGAATTCCGGGTTAATTTTAATCGCCTGCTTCAAGGCGCGACTGGCTTCGGCAATTTTATTCAGTTCAATGTTGGCTCTGGCCAAATTGAAATAGATGTTTTCGTCTGAGGGATGAACCAACATGGCCTTTTCGTAGGCTTTGACCGATTCGTCGAATCGTCCCTGGCGGCGATAAATGATACCTAAACTATTATATACGTTGGTAGTGTCAGGACGCAAGGTCAAAACCGTATTCAGGATTTCCTCCGCCTCGTTCTCCTGATTCAGGTTCAAATGCAGTTCGGCGGCGTGCTCCAGACATCTTTCCGCGTCGTCGCCCCGGCCCAATTTATGATAGATGAGGCCCATCTGCTTGAAAGCTCTAGCGTGCTGATGATTGATGATGGTGGCTTTCCTGAAGCTCTTCAAAGCTTCTTCCAGGTTCCCTCTCATGCTGAGAATGTAGCCCATGTTGTAATAGACTTCGGCGTTGGCGTCTATCTCGATTATTTCGTTGCACGTCTCCAGAGCTTCTTCCAGCTGCCCGTTCTCTATCTGGCTTTGACACTTCGTGTGCAGCTCCTCCGCCTCTTCCAGCTTGGGGTCGAAGGTCTGATTCAACGCCTCCCCCACTTGCCGCTTGAAGACTTCGCCGTCATAGGGATGGTGGAGGACGCTGTCCACGCCGATGCGGCCGAGTTTGGTCAGGAGCATGTCCGACATGTTTTCGCCGTACACGATGACGATGCTGCGCATGTCCTGCATGCCTTCGTTCTGCCTGACCATATTGAGAATGGACAAGCCGCTCACGTCAGGCAAATCTTGGCTTATGATCAACAAATCCGGCCGAAAATTCTTGATCATGGCCACGGCTTCAGACCCGTTTTCGGCGTGGAGATGATTGAAGAATCCCAGCTCTTGAAGCAGACTGGCGTTTTTGTCCAGATTCTCCAGATTTGAGTCGGCTAATAAAATAGTCGGCTGACCGATTATGGGCTGCACAATGATAAAGCCTTTAAAATTCGGAAAAAAAAGTTCGACAAGACTATTGCCCTTGGAAACGTTAGTTCTAAAAAAGCTTCGGGTAAGTTTATTCCAGCTTCAGGTTAAAGTTGTTCGAGAAATGGCCGGCCGAGAAGACGCCGACTTTAAAAAATCATTTTACCCATGGGGTCGACTAAAGCAAGTCCATAGAAAGTTTGGGAGTCATCTAAGAGTTACTTAACAGCCATCTAGGAATCATCTAATAGTCAACTAACAGTTATTTTAAAGTCATCTAATAGTCATTTAAGAGTCGACTAAGAACCACAAAAGGAGCCGTTCAAGGAGCCTCTCAGGGAGCGCTCTAAAATCACCCCAAAAGACGACGGCTCCGGAAAAATCAAAAACTTTCAACCGGCGGCGAGGTCAGGTCGAAATTCACGACGCCAACGGACTGGTCAGCTTGCCGGTCAAAGCCGAAGCGGCGGCCGTCGCCGGACTGACCAGATGAGTCCGGGAACCGCGACCTTGGCGACCTTCGAAATTGCGGTTGGAAGTGCTGACGCAGCGTTTGCCGCTGGGCACGCGATCGGGGTTCATGCCCAGACACATGGAGCAGCCTGGTTCGCGCCACTGACAGCCGGCTTCGATGAACACCCGATCCAACCCTCTCTCTTCGGCGGCCTTTTTGACTAAACCCGAACCGGGCACGACCAGGGCGACGACGCCGGGGGCAATCTTGCGGCCGCGCAGGATATCGGCCGCCGCCTCCAAGTCTTCCAGTCGGCCGTTGGTGCAGGAACCGATGAACGCGTAGTCGACGGGAATTTCGTCAAGACGAGTTCCAGGGGTCAAGTCCATGTATTTGAGGGCGTTTTCGGCGGCCAATCTTTCCGTTTGGTCGGCAAAGGAGCGCGGATCGGGAACTTTGTCCGTCAGGGGCAGATTCTGAGCCGGATTCGTTCCCCAGGTGGCCAGAGGAACGACGTCTCCAGCCGAAAGATTTAGGGACTTGTCAAAGGCGTGTCCCGGGTCGGAGAACAAAGTCCGCCAATAGTCTTTCGCTTTCCGAAAATCTTCGCCCTTGGGGGCGTAGGGCCGGCCTTCGAGATAGGCGAACGTCTTTTCGTCAGGGGCGACGAGCCCCATTTTGGCGCCGCATTCGATGGCCATGTTGGACAAAGTCAGTCGGGAATCCATGGACAGAGAGCTGATCGCCTCGCCGCGGTACTCCAGAGCGAAGCCTGTGCCGCCGGCCACCCCGATGGAGCGGATGACGTGCAAAATGAGATCTTTGGCGAAGACCATGTCTCCCAAAACGCCGTCAATTTGCAGAAGAAAGTTTTTCGGCTTCACTTGAGCGAGCGTTTGAGTGGCCATGACATGTTCGACTTCGCTGGTGCCTATGCCGAAGGCCAGAGCCCCGAAGGCGCCGTGCGAGGCCGTGTGGCTGTCGCCGCAGACCACGCTGTGGCCGGGGAGGATCAAGCCTTGTTCGGGCATGACCACATGGATGACCCCCTGTCCGGGATCGTCGGCTCCAAAAAATACGCCGACGCCGAAATCGGCTTGATTTTGCTCCAAAGCCGAGAGCTGAGCCTCGGCGACAGGGTCTTTCAGAGGTCTAGAGCGGTCGTCCGTCGGGATGGAGTGATCGATCACGCCGCAAATCAGATCCGGACGCCTTAGACGCCGTCCGGCTTGACGCAGGCCGGCGAAGGCCTGAGGCGAGGTCACCTCATGGATCAAATGGCGGTCGATGTATAGAAGATCCGGCTCGCCCGGTCGACTTTCGACCAGATGAGCCTCCCAAAGCTTGTCTAAAAGACTGGACATGCGCTCTCCCACAGGGATAAAAGGAGCATTTCAAGAAACAACAAAAAAGACTCGCCAAGGCTTATCTAAGAAAATTTAATTATTGGCGATAGTTTTAACAAAACAAATGCAGTGTCAAAACAAGTTTTAAAATGAACAAATATAATAAAAATTTATATTTTATTATAATTAACATCCAAGAAGGTATTATAACAAAAATTTGTAAAAAAAACCAGTGTGATAAAAAATGTTCCCCCTCAGAGGTTTCAGAAAAAGACGAGAAATAGCCGGTCATAGATGCTTGGCCCCGACGTCGATTTTGCCAAAAAAAGCTAAAGCTCGGAAAGACCAGAACGAAACATGGTCATGAAACACTCATGATCAAGATAAGCGGCAAAGACAGCTTTTGACTTGATTATAAAATCATTATACCAAAACAGTTTTGATTATTCCATGCGAAAATCGTCAAGATCATCTCTCTTTATTTCGTCTTCCCAACGGTCAGTTCACAAGGTCATCGCATTTCGTCGCTCGGTCATTTCCGTCGCCTGGTCATTTTGGCCAAAAGCCCGCTTTCCGGCCAGAGCGGAAATATGCCTGCTCCGGCCAGGCAGATTTCTTCGTTTCGCCCAGAATCTATCGCTCAGCTCAGATTCCTCTGCTCCGTCCAGATTCCTTCGCCCTGCCCAGATTCCTTCGCTCCGTCCAGATTCCTCTGCTCATCCCAGATTTCTTCGCTCCGTCCAGATTCCTCCACTCATCTCTGATTCCTTCGTTTCTCCTAGATTCCTACGCTCGACGACATGGCGGCCAAAGAGTCCCTTTCCGATGCGACTGCAAAAACAAACTGCCAAGACGGCGGTTTGTTGGGAAAAGCCTTGGCCTATTTTTCAAACAATGATATACTCCAGCTGCCCTTTTTGGACGCCTCTTTACGTTTCTTAAACAGAAAGGCATGGTTTGCCATAGTTCAAGCAAGATATTTTAACTATTAACAATACTATTTAACATCTATTTTTCTCCTTAATATATTAAATTACATTGCATACATGATAAATATTATAATCTTTTATAATAATTATCTATGTAAAATATATTTTTTACAATTTTTTCTTTAATCAGGCTTTGTCAAAACCATGAAAAAAAACGCCAACCTTGGTTTATGGCTGGCTGTGGCCTCGCCCCTGACCTTCACGTTCTTCAACGCCGGGGTGAGAATCATAGCCGACGAAATGTCGGTGTTGGGCTTGCTGTTGTTGAGGGGTTGCACCGGAGTCCTTCTGGTCGGCATTTTTTCCCTCATCTTGCGAAAAAAACCCTGGGCGGAACGGGCGCCGTTTTTGTGCCTCATTGGCTTCATCGGCGCGATTTCCACGACTTTCACCACCTACGCCTTCGCCACCATCCCGCTCTACCAGGCCGTGGTGATTTTATATCTCTACCCTTCCCAATCGGCCGTCCTCTCGGCCCTGATCAACCGCGAAAAGATAAGCGCGAGAGATGCCTGGGGCATTGTCTTGGCCTTCTTCGGCTGCGCCATTTTGGTCTGGCCTTTTCAGGCGGGAGGATTTGGGCTCAAGCTGGGTCATTTCACGGCGTTTTTCGGCGGAGGACTCTACGCCCTCTCCATCGTTCTGACCAGGCGAATGGGCTCGGCCAACACGGGACTGGAACCCATTTTCTTCTATAGTCTGTTCGCCGCTTTGAGCGCCGTTCCTCTTTCGCTGATCAGCGGAGTCAGTCTGGGCATAAACGGCTCGACCGAGATCCTCCATGGCGCCGTTCTTGGCCTCATCGGCTCGTCGGCTCAACTATTGGCCTATATGGCCCTGCGCTATATCCCGCCTTACAAGGTCGGAGTCATCGGCGGCTTGGAAATATTGGGCAGCGCCATAATAAGCTTGCTGATTTTCCACGACCACTTCGGACTCAACTCCATAATTGGCGGAACCCTGAT
>JAIRTO010000196.1 GCA_031254895.1 Deltaproteobacteria bacterium | reverse complement strand
TTCTGCCCCTAGCCGAGAACCTGCCCGACGGCTCGGCCTTCCGGCCTGGCGACATCATTTCCACCCTCTCCGGGCGGACGGTGGAAATCATGAACACCGACGCCGAAGGGCGTCTCATTCTGGCTGACGCCCTCTCTCTGGCTCAAAGATGGCGGCCGGCCCGGATCGTCGACGTCGCCACCTTGACCGGGGCCTGCATGGTCGCCTTGGGCGACGGCTGCGCCGGCTTGTTCGGCGGCGACAAGGCCTTGAATCGCGCCATTTTGGACGCCGGCCGCGAGTGCGGCGAAAGCATCTGGCTCTTGCCTTTGCTGGACGCGTATGACGAAAGACTCAAGAGCGAATTGGCCGATTTCAAGGAATCGGCCGTCCGGGCCGGAGGCGCGATTCACGCCGCTCTGTTTCTGAGGCGCTTCATCGACAAACGCGTCGCTTGGGCCCATCTGGACATCGCCGGAGTCGGCCGGAACGGCAAAAAAAGAGCCAGCTGTCCGGAAGGAGCCTCGGGTTTTGGCCTTAGAACCTTGGTCAAGCTGCTTTCCGGCGGTCCAGGGTGACGGGCGAGAGAAGATTGTTTTTTGTTTTCCGGCTGCTGACCGCATTCCCTTCAGCATCAATTAGACGGTTATGATCTTCGGCGAAGACAACAGCGGATCGGCCACCACGCGGGCCGACAATTCTTCTCGGCGGCTCTGTCTCGCCGAAGACCACGGGCTCGCCAAAGGGGCGAGTCTCTCCAAGGCCGAGGAGAGCATCCGGCGCAAACTGGACGACATTTCCGGGGTTCTGGATCTGCCGCGCTTTCAGGGGCTGTACCGGGCTCTGGAGACCGTGACGCTGCCGGCTTCGGGGCAGAAGCTGCCTCGCTTGGCCTTGGTGGACGATTTGCCGGATCTCTACCCGGAAGCCATCCAGCTGACCTTGTCGCAACGAGAGGAGCTCTTGGGGCGTTTGAGGCGGCTTATGGCCGACAGCCAGGCCGGGGCGAAAGTGAGTCAGCTGCAGAAGGCCAATCTGGAAGGCGAGATCCTGAAGCTGGATCGTCGGCTGTATCTCCATAACCGCCGCTGTCGCGGCGCCCATCTGGACCTGGCCGAAAAAATGGGCCGGGGCTGGCCGGATTGGCTTCATTCCTTGTTTTCCGCGTTGCACTTTTTTGAAAAGATAAAAACAGATCTGGAGCGCGTCTGGGCCTTTTCCAAGCAGAACAGCAACAAGAAAGTCCTGCAGGAGTCGCTGGATTCTCTGGTCGGCTCTTTCGGCAGATACGTCAAGGTCTTGGAGCCCCATTTTAATAGCCTGGTCAATCAGGTTTCCAGTCAGGCGGACGTTTTCAGTTCCTGGGCGGACGTCTCCGCAGAAGACGAAGGGGCGGGCGGAACCGTCGACGGTTCCGTCAGCGGAGCGTCAGGCGGAACGTCGGGCGCGACTTCAACCGGAACGTTGGGCGGGGCTTCAGACGGAACGTTGGGCGGGACGTCAGGCGAAGCGTCGGACGGAACGTTGGGCGGAACTTCAAACGGGACGTTAGGCGGGGCTTCAGACGGAACGTTAGGCGGGGCTTCAGACGGAACGTTTGACGGGACGGTAGGCGGAACTTCAGGCGAAGCGTCAAACGGGACGATAGGCGGGACGCCAAACGGGACATTAGGCAGGACATCAAGCGAAACGTCAAACGAGACGTCGGGCGGAACGTCAAACGAAACGCCGAGCGGGACTTCCCATAGAGAAGACGACCGGGTGGCTAGTTCGACGAACGTTTCAGAGAAAGTTTTGGACGAGTTGGACGAATTGGACCAAGCGGATCAAGCGGATCAAGCGGACAAAGCGATCCAATCGATCCAATCGGCCCAATCGGCCCAATCGGGCCAAGCGGATCAAGCGGAACAAGCGACCCAAACTGTCCATACGAACCAAGCTGGCCAAAGGATCCATGCGGCTCAAGCGGCCCGGATCGACGAAAAGGCAGAAACGACGGCGAAGGATTCGGCCGACCCCGACGCTTCCGGCGGAGAGAAAAAGGACGAAAGCCACCGGAGTCTCGGCTGGCTCGCCGACTCGTCCGGCCTGGATTTTTTGAAATTTTCGAACGGCTCGGATTTGGCCCTCTCTCCGGATTCCACTCAAAAATCCGGCGTTTTGCCGGATGGAGCGCCTTTCTTCAGTTCGTCGGGTTCCACCGGCTCCGCCGTTTCCGACGACAGTTCGACTTCGTCGACCACGTCGACCTCGTCGTCGTCGAAAGGGCCTCAGGGCGGGCGGAATCTCTTTTTGTCCTTTCTGGCTCAGCCGGCGCTCAGCTTGTCTCTGAATCCTCTGTCGGTCCTTCTGTTGAGCGAGGCGGCCGCCCTGCCGACCAAGGCTCCGGCCGGACGCCGGAACCTGACCGAATACGTCCAAAAATTGTCCAACATCTTCGGCTATTTCAGAACTCTTTTCTTGATCGCTTTAGTCCAGGGCGAGGAACTGCTTCTAACTTGCCGTCATCATCAGTTCGCTCTGCCCAAGGCCCCGGCGCCTTTGCCGGCGCCGGTCATTCCCGCTTCCTACACCTTTTCGACCGAGAAGAAAGACGCCAAGATTCGGGCGCCTAGAAAGAAGGGTTTCGCTCTTTTGACCATGGCTCTTCTGGCCGTGGCCTTCTTCGCCTTCATGAACGGCGGCAGTCCTCGCCGGGGAACCATGCACGTCTACAACGGCCTGGCCGCTCCGGTCACCGTCTCGGTCAACGAGGTCAATTACTTTCTCCAGGCCGGCGGCTCCGTGCCCGTCGACATGCCCGACGTCTCCGACATGAGGGTCAGCGCCCGCTCCAAGGACAGTCTGATCGAGACTTTTTTCGACGTGCCCAAAATCGGCGACAACGAGAGTTTGGTCTACAACGTGAACGGGGCCAGCCCTTTGATGGAATGGCAAGCCGTCTACGCCCCCGACCCCAACGAAGAGCCGCCTTCGGAAAAGCTTCTGGGGGCCCCCACGTTTTTGAAGACCAAGGCCGATTTCGTTTTGGTCGATCCGCCCCGAACCATCCGCCTTCGCGGCCGAACCCGCACCAAGGTCATCCTCTCGGGCCTCTCCGGCGTCCATCCGGCCAGGATGCTGAACATTCTTTCGACCGAACAGAGGACGCCCGTCATCGAGGCCCAGGCGCGCTGGAATCTGCCCGGCGCTCTTTGGACGCCGCTGTGGCTGGATCTTCTCGCCTCCAACAGCCCCAAGGCCATCAGCCTTTTGGAGGCTCGTCTGGGCGATTTTCCGAAGGATCCTTGGACGGCGGGCTACTTTTTAAAAATCTCTCCCAAAGGGCGCTCCATGGGGCTGTGTCTGGATTTCGAGGCCCAAGCGGCGGCGGATCCGGAAGATCCCGGGCCCGCCTATCTGGCCAGCCTGTGTCTGCCCTTGGAGGAGCGCTCCCAGCGTCTGGGGGAATTATTGAAGATTTGGCCCCACGATCCTTGGCTCAACAGAGCCGCCGGCTGGGAACGATACGCCTCGGACGATCTGGAGGGGGCTCTGTGGTATCTGGGCGCCGCCTTCGAAGACGATCCCTCCATCCTTTTGCCCGAGCTGGAGACTCTGGCCCGGCTGCGGCGTTTCTCCGGCGCTTTGGCCTCGGCCTTGTCCGCCGAGTTCAGTTTCTGGGTGCCGGGTTTGGCGGAGCTGACCCGTCGGGAGATGATCGGCTCTTTGGCGGAGCTGGGCCAGGAGCTGGAAGTCAGGACCATCGTCGCCCCGGAGTCCGCGAGTCAAGAGGATCAGGCTTACGCCTTATTGGAGCGGGGCCGTTTGAAGGAAGCCGTTTTGCGGCTGCCTCAGGGCGAGGCTCGGGACAGGCTCAGCCGTCTGGCCGCCGGGTCGGACGGGGCGACGGAAGAGCTCGTCAGTCTGGCCTTGGCTCTCCCGAACGATCGCGGTCTGGATCGAAACACGGCCTGGGTCATGTTGGGCTTGGCTCTGCGGCTAGGAGCGCCCAGCGAAGTTTATGAGCGCGTCGTCGTCGCGGAGTCTCCGCCCCCGGCCGAGCAGATCGTCGAGGCTCTGAAAGAGGGGAACGTTCTTCTGTTGCCTGGCCTCATCGCCGGAGCGGAAGCCTGGCTGCAGGGACAAGCCTGCGTCGCCGTCGAAGCGGCTGGTCTGACTCCCCCGGAGAAGTGTCCGGAAAAGGCCAGAGGCTTTCTGTTTCCTGGCGAAAGACCGTATCTTGAACCGGTGAAGACCTCGGCGGGGGCCGTCCTGCCGAATGTTCAAGGTTTGTCGGAATAGTTTTGAGTTTTAGGAAGAGGGGGGACGAATTGACGGGTCTGCGCCGAGCGTCGAGGCGAGGTTAAGGCGGAGTCAAGACGAGGAGTCGTGACGGAGTCAGGATGGGGCCAGACGGCGTCAAGGCGGAGTCGTGATGGAGTCAGGATGGGGCCAATACGGCGTCAAGGCGGAGTCGTGATGGAGTCAGGACGGAGTCAAGATAGGAGCCGTGACGGAGTCAGGACAGGAGTCAGGACAGGAGTCAAGATGGAGCCGAGACGGAATCAAGACGGAGCAATAGACGAGAGGACGGCCAAAACGTCGGAAAGAGGCCAGGCCGAGGAAAGGCGGAAACGGCGACTGACTTTGGATCGGATCATTGGTTTTGACCCCCAGGGTTCATTGATTCTGCCCATTGGTTCGAGGCGGTCTCGTTCCAATTTTTAAAAATCTGAAATATTAAAGTATTTTACATCTTTAATGAAAAATTCAAACACAAAATAAGTCCTAAAAGCCACAGAAAAACTGCCAAAAAGCCATAAATCAATAAATTCAATCAAGCTAAAAAAACTCAAATCCAAAAAAGACAAAAACCAAAAAAAAACGAAAAATCGGCAAAAACCAAAATTCAAAAAATTCAAAAAACCAACAATTAATAAAAATCAAAAAAAGCCGAAACGCGATGGCGCGTTTCGGCTCTTTTTGATGGCGGACCAAATTCTATTTTGACGGCGCTTTTCGAACCAAACCGTTCTCTCGAGGAAACCGTTCGCGATCCTTGCGTCAAGAGTTGCCTTGGCAGTTTTTTGCTTTTGGCCGGCTTGGCTTCAAAATGAAAGCGCGACGTCGGCGCAGTCCGGCTGGCCACGAGGAAATTTTTCGACCTGGGCAATTGGAATTGAGGCGTCAAATTATCTGCGTCAAAGCAAATCTTTCGGAACTCCTCACGCGGCAAAAAAGATTTTGTCGTACGAGGGGGATAGATGCTTTGATTAAGGATATTTAAAACTGTTTTAGTTGTTTTATTGCCCTTC
>JAIRTO010000170.1 GCA_031254895.1 Deltaproteobacteria bacterium | reverse complement strand
AACGTTTCAAGCCGTTTGGCTGGAAGCATAAGGCCCGGGTCAGCGCCTCGCCGGTGATGCGCCAGCTCTCGCCACCCGCCACAGCATATAAGGCCCTAACTTTTTTCAGTTTATCAGGGTTGGTCATTTTTGACGATTCCAAATCGACGGCCTCGCTGTCGGCTAAATTCCTTTGTCCGCGCTGGCGGCGGGGCAAAATACTTAAAATCGCCATTCTTGCATTAATTAAAGCCGAACAAATATAATGCGATCTCTCTCAGTCAATAGAGCTGTTGACAATTGCCTCAGACCGATGTGACCTAAAGCCTGAAAAGCTTGGACTGTGAACCTGTTTGAAAGGAGGGGCGGCCAAATGGCCAAATTAATCCGCGCGTTGATAAACAAAGAGACGCTTGTCTTCATCTGTTCTCAAATAGGCGTCACGACGTCATGCTTGGCGAGCAAGGCAGGATTGGCCGAGGACAAATTAGCTCCCTGGCTTGACGTCAAGGTCGGAGATCTGCCGACAATAAATCAGGCCAAGAAAATGGCGAAGGCCCTGAAAATCCCCTTCGCGGCTCTTTACCTGAACAAAGAGAACATCCCCGTCAACCGCCTGCCCAAACTTCGCGATTTCCGTAAGATTCCCTTTGGAATCGGGGGGGATGACAGCGGTTTGAACATCGCCATTGCCGACTTGATTAGGTCAAGGGATTTTCTCATTTCGACCGAAACCGAACTTGGCCTTGAGCGCGCAGTTTTGTCATTGCCTCCCGTTTCCGATTCTGACGCCCCGGCTGACGTCGCCGCGACCATACGGACTTTTTTTGGGATAGAGTTGGCTGAACGGGATAAGCGTTTGTCGCCGCGTCAGTTTTACTTATCCCTTCGCGGCAAGGTTGAGAGTAAAGGAATATTCGTCAGCTGCTTTTCAGATGTGGCCATAGAGTCTGCTCGTGGCCTGGCGATATGCGACGGCGGCGTTCCAATAATCGGCGTCAACGCAATGGACGGGCCTCCCGCAAAGTCATTTGCGATTATTCACGAACTTGTCCACGTCATCAAACGGCGATCCGCTCTTTGCAATGAAATGGTTTCGTCTTTCTCCGCGCGGCAGGAAGAAGCGTTCTGCAACGAAGCGGCAGGAGAAGTCTTGGTTCCGGCCAGGGCGCTTGCCGCCGTCATGAAGGCCCAGCCCCTGACTGCTTTAACTTTGGATGACTTCAAGAAGATGGCCGAGCGATTTTGCGTCAGCGGAGAAGTCATTCTTCGGCGGCTCTTTGAGGCGGGCCAATTAACGAAAGACGAGCATGGCGCTTATGCGGACGAAATGCGGCGAGACTTCGAATCGGACAAAGAAGCCGAGAGGCTCGCCCGTCAGGAAGGGGAAGGAACGCCAAGCCCGGAGTCTCCGTCAAGAGAAGCCGTCGATAATAATAGTTCCGCGATTTGCCGGGCGCTGTTGTTGGGCTATGGGGAAGGGCATTTCAGCAAACTGGACGTAGCCGGACTGCTTGGAATCAAAGAGAAGCGCGTGCCGGCGTTCATGGCGGAGGCGGCAAGATGGTCAACAGCCGCCAAAAAACAGGACAGCTCGACGGCGTCAGGGACGTCGCCTAGAGACGACGCGAAAGTCAGACCTTCCGCCGCAGAACTTTGAATCTTCGGCGGACCTTTTTTCGTTTCACGCCGGAACCCCCAAGATCGCCTCAATTTTTGGCCTGAACGCCGCCGATGTCGGCGTTCAGGCTCGCCCGTTTTGCCTATATAGTTTCGCCTCAATTCGCTGGTCGTCAAAACTTCTTTTTCCCCGGACGGGCCTCGGCGGAGGTCGACGTTGCGGTCTTTCTGGTCCCCAAGCTCTCGAACCGGATAACGTTTGGCCTGGTCGAAGCCGTCAACCGCGTTTTCCTTGGCGGTCGCTCCGCCCGCTCCCGCCAGAGCGGGAACGGGCCGGAGAACGTTCGAACGGCCAAAGAGCGGAGAAGTCCCTCTCTCCCTTGTCCCCAAAAAGCGCCAAGTTGTCCGCCGACGAGGTCGGCTCCGGTTTTAAGGCGGACGAAGTCTTTCCCGGTCTGGCTTCCTGGCGAAGCCGTCGAATTTGGTCAGGTCGGCTTCGCCCTCGGAATAGGCGTCGCTTTGAACAGCGAACCCCGCCGCTGAAAAGGCCTCGCTAAACGGCCGCGCTCTCGTTGCTCCCTTCCAAGACCCCATTTTTTTATTTTTTTTTTTGCCGCATAAACTATTTATTCTTCACATTTGGCTATAATTGTGGTAAATTAAGTAGTTTGCAGGTCATGAACCATGATTAATTCTGGCGTTTGATCTTTTAATTTTTGGCGGCAACCGCCCTTTAATTGTTATTAAGGAAATAAAAACGCAATAATGCATAGATTATTATATTTAAATAATAAATATATTCTTATAAAGATGAATAAAGTTATATATTTGCCTTAAATATGCTTCCATTTTCCTAAAATCTCGGCCAAGCCGACGAACGTTTTCGCCTTCGGCTCCAAGGCGCCGAAAAATAGGGGGAGGGCGGAGATAGGGCGCCCCGGCGTCGCGGCGGTTCCGGCCGTCGCCGAGAAGTTTTGGAAAAATGCGTCGTTGAAATTAGTTTCCAATTAGAGATAATTTTCATTTTTTTCTCAAAAAGGCTTTTTTGAGAAAAAAATTTTTGCAAAAAAAAGGGGATCCGATATTTTGTGGTCGACGCGGCCAAGAACGGCTCATGTTGATGAAAAAACAATGTTACGGAGTCCAGTTAACCCGAAAATGGGGCAAAAGTGGGACGATGTAGATATGAAATGATCCGTTGGTCTTGACTAGAGGGGCATTGTGGTATAGAGTCACTTTGAGGTTTTGGCGCGACTTCGCTTATTCGCCTTCTGGCCGAACAGCCGAAAAAACTGTTCCGTCTCGGCCGTTTGCCTCAATTTAGGACTCCGGACGCCAAAGCTTTGGCAGGAAGACCACGATGGCCCTTTACCGATTAAGCTTCACTGGACGATACGACCATGTCATCGACGACAAGGGTCGGATCATGCTGTCGAGCAACTTGCGCGACATGTTGTCCAAGTCGGAGTTTTCGGATTCGCTTCACGTCGGGCACGTGCCGGGGACTGATTTCCTTTCCGTCTATCCTTACGAAAGGTGGAAAGTTCTGGTCGAAGATTGGACGGACGAGAAAAGGTTTCCCAGCACTCAGGTCATGTTGGACTCCCAAAGACTCTTTTTCGCCAACATAGAACCGATGAACGTCGACAAGGCCGGCCGGGTGCTGGTTCCGTCCAGATTCAGGGATAAGGCCGGCCTCAAATCGGAATGCGCCATCTTGGGCGTCGGCGAAAAAATGGAACTATGGGTTCCGGCGAAGCTAGACGAAAAGGAAGCGGCTGACATGGCCGCCTTCATGAAGCTCTCCAGCGAGGAATCGGCGAAGGGACTCACGGCCGAGGAAAACAGACTGCCATCCTTCTGACGACTTTCCTGGCCATTTCGGAAAAATGAAATGTCTGAACGGCCCAGAAGAAAACCGACGGCCAAAAAACCTGAGCGAAAAAACGCTCGCTCGGTTCTCGGCCGCCGCCGACCGATTCCGACGGTTGAGAGCCGGCGCTCAGCCGACTGGCCCGAGGCTTTGGAAAGCAGCGCCGGCGAGGGCTTCAGCTGGTCGGCGGCTTTCGGACATCAGCCGGTTTTGCTGGCCGAAACCCTTGACGCTTTGAACGTCAAGCCCGACGGGTTCTACGTCGACGCCACCTTAGGCGGCGGCGGTCACAGCCGGGCCATTTTGGAAAGGCTTGATCCCGACGGCCGGCTTCTCGCTCTGGATTTGGACGAGGAGCCGTTGGCCTGGGCCAGAGCCTGGAGCGGCGACGACCAGAGGTTCATCGTCCGACGGCTGAATTTCGCTCGACTCCCCGAGTGCCTGGCCGAACTCGGTTTAGGGCCGGCCGACGGTCTTTTGGCCGATCTAGGCCTCAATTCCCGCCAAATATCCGCCTCGACGCGAGGCTTTTCCTTCAGCCGCGAGGGGCCGCTGGACATGAGGCTAGACAGGTCCGCTCCCCTGACCGCGGCGGAGGTCGTCAATCAGAGTTCCGAAGAAGTCCTGGCCGACCTATTTTTCCGTTTTGGGGAAGAGAGAGCCGCCAGACGATTGGCCCGGGCGATCGTCGAGGCTCGAGAGGAAGATCCGATAGAGACGACGGTCAGGCTGGCCGAAATCGCCGAAAGGACTCTCGGTTTTCAGAAAGACAAGTCTCGTCTGCACCCGGCCACTAAAATGTTCATGAGCTTGCGGCTGAAGGTGAACGGAGAAATGGACTCTCTGGAACGATTTTTGGGTTCGGCCCGATCGTGTCTGAAAACGGGCGGCAGGCTGGCCGTGATCAGCTTTCATTCCCTGGAAGACAGGATGGTCAAGCTGGCCCTCCGCGACGGCGAGTCGGCGGGCGATTGTCCTTGGCGCCTATGGCGGCGCAAGGCCATAAAGCCGGGAGTCGCGGAATTGCTGGCCAATCCGAGAGCCAGATCCGCCCGCTTGCGGGCGGCTGAAGCCGTCTGAAGGCGGCCTCTTTTTCAAAACGCTTGTCTTGTCGGTTTTTCATTATTCGTCTTCGCGGGAGGAAACCATGGCCTATTCTCCAAAATCGGCGAGAGGCAAAGACAAAGACCGCCATTTCAGCCGGCCTAATAGGGCGAGAAAGGAAAAGTCCGGTCTTTTCGGGTTGTTGGGTCGGCGCGAGAGCCGCTCGTCGGTTCGCGAAAAAGTGATGGCCTCGCGCAAAGTCGACCCGTCCGAGACCTCGAACGACGTTCTTCTCGATCCTTCTCCCGACGACAGACCGCAGGGTTTGCCGCCCAACCGCTTTTGGGGCGTGATCGTGCTCAGCTCAATCGTGGTTTTGTGCTTAATTCTCTTGGTCAGCCTGGAGATAAGACATATCGGCATCGGTCGCGAAGTGAGCCGTCTGAGCCAAAGACGAAACGTTCTGTCGGACGAGAATCTCAGGCTGAAGTCCGAATTGGACAGCATCATGGAATTTCAGGAACTTGAAACGGCGGCTCGCGATTCTTTGGGCATGGCTCCGCCGCAAATGACGCAGATAGTGACGATTAGATAAACAATTAAAACAAATAATTAATTGATGAAGGAGAAAATGGATGTGACGCCGACGAAATTGACCGACGACAAAAAGAATTCCCTATATTTTTTGATCGGCTGCTTTGTCCTGGTCTATATATGCATCCACGTCCAAAGCGTCAGGCTTCAGATCATCCACAGCGAAGAATTGCGGAAAAGCGCCGTGAAAATGTCCAATTTTTCGCTGCCTCACGTCCGAGGGGACATCTTTGATCGGAACGGGAATCGGTTGGCCGCTTCGATGCCCGTCAATTCGGTCATCGTCGATCGCCGGGCCATGAAAGACGCCACCAAAGGAGCTTTTCAGCTGCACAGAGCTTTGTACATGAGCTATCCTGCCGTGGTCGACAAATTCAGAACCGGAATCAAGAAAAGCGCCTTTCTAAAGCGGCATTTATATCCCGTCGAATCGGAGGCCGTGGAAAGCCTGGGTCTCGAAGGGGTGATTCTCCATAAAGAGTATAGGAGGGTGTATCCAAACAATCATTTGGCTTCTCAGTTTCTAGGCTTCGTCTCCAAGGACGGCCATGGTTTGGAAGGGCTGGAGAATTCTTTGGACGAGATTCTGGCGACCAGCGCCAACTCCGTCAAAGTTCGTCGCGACGGCAAAGGACGGCTCATGATGGACAAGCCTGAGCAGGTGTTGGATCAGCCGAAAGGCAATTCCGTGGTCCTCACTTTGCATTTGGGGATTCAGAGAATAGCCGAAGAGGTCATCCAGAGAGCGGTGGATCGCACTGGCGCCGCCGGCGGCATGGTCATAGCCGTGGTTCCCACGACGGGAGAAATTTTGGCGTCCGTCAGCTATCCCAGTTTCGATCCCAACGATTTTCTGGCCTACCCTGCGGAAAACAGGACGAACAAAGTTTTGACCCATCCCTTCGAGCCCGGCAGCACGTTCAAGGTCTTCACCGTCGCCGGGGCTCTCCAGGACGAGGTGGTCAAGCCCGACACCACCTTTTTTTGCGAGCGCGGCGTTTGGCAGATCGATCAGGTTCACGCCGTCAGAGACACGGCCATGTGGGGGGATTTGAGCGTCAAGGACATAGTCAAGGTGTCCTCGAACATCTGCGCGGGGAAGATAGCCGAAAGACTGACGGCTAGACGACTTTATCATTATCTGACCAAGTTCGGCTTCGGCCAGAAAACGGGTCTGATGTACCCGTCCGTCGACTCGGCCGGAGTTTTGAGGCAGCCCTCCAAATGGGAGCCAATAGACACGATAAATATCGCCTTCGGCCAAGGAGTCTCCGTAAGCGCCCTTCAACTGGTCATGGCCGTCAGCGCCTTGGCCAACGAAGGCAATTTGATGAGGCCGTACCTTGTATCCAAAGTCTTCGACGCCGACAAGAAAATCGTGTCGAGAACCGAACCTCTGATGGTCAGAGAAGCCGTCTCCACCGGAGTCGCCGCGAACGTTCTCTTGATGATGCGGGAGGCGGTCGAGCACGGGACTGGAAAGAAAGCGGAAATACCTGGATATCCAGTGGCGGGTAAGACTGGAACAGCTCAAAAAGTGTCTTCTGGCGATACAAAATATTCAGAAGGCAAATATGTATCTTCTTTTGTAGGCGTAGCGCCTTTTAACGATCCTAAAATTTGTCTTTTGGTTGTTCTTGACGAGCCAAAAAGGGGTTACTACGGCGGAGAAGTCGTCGCGCCTCTGTTCAAGGAAATAGTCGAGAAGGCGCTGCCTCTTTTGGGCGTGGAAAAGGTCGATGACGCCGCTCCCCCCGAATGGGCCACTATCAAAAGGTCTCCCGGAGGCGTCCCCGGCGTGTTGATGGCCGCCGCTGAAAAACCGTACCAGCTAAGGTACAAGCTGCCTGACGAAGACGCGGGCGACGGCCCTCTGCCCAGCTATTTCGGTCGGCCGAGCGAAGAATTGATCTTTGACGCGCCGGAGCTGTCGACGGCGTCAGCGGAAGATTATTTTCCCGAGGACGTCGAATTCGTCCGGATGCCTAGTCTTCAGGGTTTGACGGTCCGCGAGGTCTACGAATTGATGACCAAGTATGATTTGCCTGTCCAATACATCGGCGTCGGTCGGGCCACGGATCAGGAGCCCAAAGCGGGAACTCCGGTCGCTCGCGGGCAAATGGCCAGGGTGCGCTTCAGATCGATCAATTATTGAGAAGAGCTTGAGACATAATGAAACTGAGCCAGCTGTCGCGACTTTTTAATTTGACCTTCGACGGATCGGGAGATCCCGACGTCGACGACGTGACCGAAGACAGTCGTTCTGTCCGAGAGGGTTGTCTGTTCGTCGCCGTCAGGGGCCAAAACAGCGACGGGGCCTGTTTCGCCAGGCAGGCGGCCGAAAAGGGAGCGGCCGCCGTTTTGTTCAGCCGCGAATCCGACCCGGCCGCCGCGTCGTCTTATCTCTCCGGGCCTCGTCTGGTGGCCGAAGAGTCGGGAGACGAGTACCGCGCTTTGCTCAGTCGGCTGGCCAGGGCCGTTCATCGCCGTCCTGACGAGGATCTGACGATGATAGGGGTGACGGGCACGAACGGGAAAAGCACGACGACCTATCTTCTTGAAGCCGTTTTGAACGCCGCTTCCATTCCTTGCGGGGTGATGGGGACGATAAATTATCGTTGGCCCGGCGAGACGTTCGAGGCTCCCAACACGACCCCTGAAGGGCCTCTCTTGTGGCGAACGCTGGACAGAATGAGACAGGCCGGCGTCAAGGCGGCGATCATGGAGGTCTCTTCCCATGCGCTTTCTTTGGGTCGGTTGGGCGACTTGGCCTTCGATTTGGCCATCTTCACTAATCTTTCCCGAGATCACCTCGATTTTCACGGGGATATGGAAAGCTATTTCGCGGCGAAGAAAAGTTTGTTCAGCCGACGCCTCAGGCCGACGACGAAGGGAGACTTTAAGGGCGGAAAATTATGCCCGTCCCGTCAAATGATCGTCTGCGCCGACGACGAGCACGGACGTCGGCTTTTGGCGGAATTCCCCGAGGCTTTGGGGTTCGGTCTGGAAACGGAGACGGACGTCGTCGGCCGAAATCTCGTGTTGAGCCGCGCCGGCTCCAGCCTGACGATCGACGTCCGGGCGAGGCGCGAAACTTTGCAGGGGGACGAGGCTCCCGAGCAAAAGGCCCCCGAAAAAAAAGCCCTTGAAAAGAAGACCGCCGAAGGGCAGAGCGTCGAGGGGAAGACTGTCAAAGGGAAGATCTCTAAGGAAAAGACCTCTAAGGAAAATATCGCGGAGGCGCGAAAAGGCGAAAACGGCGGCGTCGGGAACATGACTTTGGCCATAAGGTCGTCAGTTCTGGGCCGATTCAACGCTTTGAACATTCTTGGCGCGGCGGCGGCGGCGGCGGCCCTCGGTCTTGAGCCTCGGACGATAGAGAAGGCTTTGAGCGGCTTCGCCGGAACGCCCGGTCGGCTGACCAGAGTCGGCGAAAATTCCGATTATTTGGTGCTGGCGGATTACTCTCATACGCCTGAAGCCCTCAAAGTCGCCTTGGAGACCTTAGATGGCCTGAAAGAGGATCCTGAGAGCCGCCTCTTGTGTCTGTTCGGCTGCGGCGGCGATCGCGATCGCGGCAAAAGACCTCTCATGGGCCGGACG
>JAIRTO010000033.1 GCA_031254895.1 Deltaproteobacteria bacterium | reverse complement strand
CTTGCGCTTAGGCGTTCGCCTCCTGGCCAAGACGTCGAAGGTTCTTGCCATACGCTCCTGCGTTCGCTTCCTGGCCCCGACGTCGAAGTTTCCCGCCTTGCGCTTAGGCGTTCGCCTCCTGGCCAAGAAGCCGAGGTTCCCTATGTGCTTCAGCGTTCGCTTTCCGACCGAGGCTCCGAAGTTTCCTGTCTTGCGCTTCGGTGTTCGCTTTCCGGCCGAGACGCCGAAGTTTCCCGCCTCTTGTTCCGGCTTTCGTCTCCTTTGTTGAAATTTAGCTTCCGGCGGTTTATACTCAGAAAAGGTGCTTGACGTTCCTTTCTGCCTCTTTCGCATAGGTTCCAATCGCCCGACTCCCTTTGGAGCCGGTTCGTCGGCGCCAAAGAAGGGATCTGCTTGGACTTTTTTGGCCGAACCGGTTCCTCTGCCTCATCAGGCCGTTTGCCGGCCTGTTGTCGATTGCCGGCCCGTGGCCGTTTGTCGGCCTGTTGTCGATTATTTGGCCAGCCGTCGGACTTTTCCCCCAGGCCTTCGACTTTTTTGACGTCGATTCGCCTAATATTTTCGCAAGAATGATCGACTTCGCTAGTCGTCCTATCGCCTCGTCCTCGCGGCGTAACCTGTTTTTGCTCCTGGCCGATCCTATAATCGGCTTCGTCTGGGCGTTTTTGGCCGACGGTCGCGGCCTATGGCCGCAAATTTTACCCGCAGCGAAGCTTATTGTCGGATCTGACCGAACTACTCTGGTGACGCATGTTTAAAGACTTTTTTCTCTCTCCTGGACGTTGGTTTTGTCGCGAGCGCCATCGCGGCAAGAGAAAGACGGTACGCGGCGCCAAAGAGGTCATTAGCGGACCGGTGGTGCCGATATCCGTCGCGACCTGGATCTTGGTCGCCCTGGCGGCTTTCTTTTTGGTCATGAAGTTAGCGTCTCCGCCCGTGAGGACGCCTCCTCCGGCGGAGCCTCCTGACGTCGCGGCGGCTCGGGCCGAAGCCGCCAGAGAGTCGCCGGCTCCCCAAGCGGCCGGAACCGCCCAGGGCGCGGCCCCAGCCGCCGCTCCCCAGGCCGCGCCTCCGGCCGTCGCCCAAAACGCCGAAGCCGCGACTCCGGGCGCCGCGCCCGGCTCCTCTACGTCCGCCGCCGGCTCCCTCGCGGTCAGCCTCGACGGTTCCGGCGAGTCGGCGACGCCCGCTCCGACCGTCCCCGTCAACGAGGCTTGGCTGGTCATAGTCGAATCCATACCCAAAAGGGCCAGAGCGGAAGCGGAGCAGTCCATGGCTCGCCACAAGCGCCGGGGCGTGGATCTCGAACTTTTCGACACCGACGCCTATCCTTTGCTGAGAAGCGGCATGTGGACTCTGGCTCAGGGCCCCTTCGACTCGAAAAGGGAAGCCGACGCGGCGGCGGCGGTCATTAGGCCGAAGGTTCGAGATCTGATGGTTCGTCGCGGCTTATGAACCAGGAAAGCGACCCGAGACAGCCGAAGATCAAGACCAGAACCGCCGCTCTGTCCATCGCCTCCAACTCCGTGCTCATAGCCGTCAAGCTGGCGGCCGGGATCTCGACGGGCTCGGTGGCGATCATCTCCGAGGCCGTTCACTCGTTTCTGGACTTGATGGCCGCTCTCATGGCCTGGATGGCCGTGCGCGTCTCCGACAACCCTCCTGATTACGATCATCCTTTCGGTCACGGCAAAACCGAAAACCTGGCCGCCCTTTTCGAGGCGCTGCTGATTGTTTTCGGCGGGGCTTTCATAGTCAAAGAATCCATTGAGGGGCTCATCCGCGGCCGGGAGCTGCCCGATCTGAAGATTGGCTTGGCCGTCATGTTTTTGGCGACCATAGTCAACATCGTCATTTCCAAACGCCTCTTCAAAATTGGCCGAGCCACCCAGTCGCCCGCTCTGGAGGCGGACGCCTGGCATCTGATGACCGACGTGTACACCTCCGGGGGCATTTTTGCGGCTCTTTTGATCATCGAGATCGGCCGCTGGGTCGCTCCCTCTCTGGACCTCACGAAGGTGGACGGCTTGTCGGCTT
Source organism: Deltaproteobacteria bacterium (assembly GCA_031254895.1). Taxonomy (GTDB): domain Bacteria; phylum Desulfobacterota; class Desulfarculia; order Adiutricales; family Adiutricaceae; genus JAIRNQ01. The sequence continues at coordinate 3,165 of JAIRTO010000033.1, read as the reverse complement.
TGATAGTCTCTTTCATGATCATCAAAACCGGCTGTTCTCTGGGCTGGGAAGCCGTCTGCAATCTCGTCGATCGCCGTCTTAGTCCTCAGGAGATCGCCTTAATAGAGGAACACATTCATGAGGTGTCCGGCGGCCTCTACGGCTACCGCCGCCTGCGGACCAGAAGATCCGGCCCCTTCCGGATCGTTTTGGTCGATCTGCTTGTGGACGGACGTTTGTCCGTCTCCGAGGCGCACGAGCTGAGCGTCAAGGTCGTCAAAGGCATCAGAGATCATTACCCGGCCGTGGACGTCACCTGCCATTTCGAGCCCGTCGACGTCGATTCCTTGACGGAGAGGTTCGGGAAATTCCGTCCTTCCGACGGCTTGGCCGAAATATTCATCCAAGAGACGCCTCGAAACGCCGAAAATAAGCCCGAAAACGAGCCGGTCGTTTCTGACGCCAAAGTCGGCGAGCCCGGAACCCCTTTGAACCTGCCGCAGTCCGCTGACGCCGAGTCCTCCGGCTCCGCGCCGGCGGCCGAGTCTTCCGGCTTGGCGGCCGAATCTGTCGGCGTCGAACCGACGGCCGAGTCCGCCAACGTCGAACCGGCGGCCGAGTCCGCCGGCGTCAGACCAACGGCCGAACCGGCCGATGACGAGACGCGATGACGGCTGCGGCCAGTAGAGACGGCGAAAAGGGTCGAACGCCAGAGACGGCCAAAAGGATCGAACGCCTGACTTCAGTCCGCCAGTTTGACCGAAAAGAGCCCGGTCGGCTGGCGCAGGCGGCCTTTTTTCTTTTTTTTCTCAACTATTCATCGACGGTCACATGCTTGTTTTAGCCTTAGAGAGTTCCTGCGACGAGACGGCGGCGGCTTTGGTCGACGGCGCGGTCGTTTATTCTGAAACGGTCAGAAGCCAACTGGATCTGCACCATATTTACGGCGGCGTGGTGCCGGAAATCGCCGGCCGGGCTCATCTGGAGGCGGTCGAGGCCATAGTCGGCCAGGTGTTTGCCGACGCCGGGGCTTCTCTGGCCGACGTCGGCGGTTTGGCCGTCACTCAAGGCCCCGGTCTGGTGGGCGCTCTCCTGGTGGCTTTGAGTTTCGCCAAGGGCTTGTCCATTTCCGCTCGCTTGCCTCTGACCGGCGTCAATCACGTGCAGGCTCACGCCCTGGCTCCCTTTTTGCGCGAAGGCGAAAACATGAAAGACTCCGGATCGACTCCTTCCGGCCCAGAGCTGGGGTTTCCTCTGGTCGCCCTCGTCGTCTCCGGCGGGCACACCAATCTTTTTCTGGTCGAATCTCCTTTGCGTTTTCAAACTCTGGGCCGAACATTGGACGACGCGGCCGGCGAAGCTTTCGACAAATCCGCCAAACTCATGGGATTGGGTTATCCGGGGGGCCGCGTCATCGAGGAGATGGCACGACAAGGAGATCCTGACGGCTATAAGCTGGCCCGGCCGCTTTGGGGCAAGGGGCTGGATTTTTCTTTCAGCGGCCTGAAGACGCAAGTCATGACGGTTTATCGTCAAGAGAATATGGACGACGAACCGGCCGATTCCCAAAAGCTCAAAGACCTCGCCGCCTCGTTTCAGGCGGCGGTGGCGGACGTGCTGGTGCATAAGCTGGAGATGGCCGTCAGCCGGCATCGCGTCAAATCGGTCGTCGTCGCCGGAGGAGTAGCCGCCAACGGGGCCTTGCGGGAAGCGACGCTTAGGCGTTTTGCCGGTCTGGCGGTCGGCTTGCCGAAATTGTCCTGGTGCGCGGACAACGCGGCCATGATCGGCTATTTGGGCGGCCTGCAGTTGGCTCGAAACGCGAATATTCTCGATCTGGCGGCGGAAGCCAAACCGCGTTGGCCCATAGAGTCCCTGAAATGAATAGTCCCAGACGCCAGCTGGACGATCTCGGCTTGGCTCCCGCCAAGGCCAGAGGCCAGAACTTTTTGAGGGACGCCCGGATCGCCGGCCAGCTGGCCGATCTTGTTTTGGCTCAGGCGAAAGCCCAAGGCCCGAGCGAAGGGGCCGAGCCTTCCGCGAACGGTTCTCTCGGGCCGGAGCAGGAGGCGGGAGAGCTGAGGGAGGTTTTGGAGATCGGTCCCGGTTTGGGAGCGTTGACCCGGCCGCTTTTGGAGAGGGGACTTCGGGTCACCGCCGTCGAGCTGGACGGCGGTCTAGCCGCTTCGTTGTCCAGCTGGCCGGAGACGGAAACGGGGCGCCTCAAAGTCGTGCACAAGAACGTTTTGGAGCTGAACCTCAAAAGAGACTTGCCCAGCCTGACCCCTTGGCTCGTCTTCGGCAATCTGCCTTACAATCTTTCCACCCCGATCCTGTTCTGGTTCATGGAGCAGGCGGAGGCCGATTCCGTCGGCCTGTTCATGCTTCAAAAGGAAATGGCTCAAAGGCTCTCGGCCCCAAGCGGGGGACGTGACTACGGCCGCCTGACCATAGCCGTTTCGCTGTGGCACGAGACGTCGCTTTTGCGTCGAATCCCGCCTTCCGCTTTCGAGCCCAGGCCGACCGTGCAAAGCTCCTTCATCTGTCTTAAGCCAAAGACCAATCCGCCGCCGTCGCTCCTGCGGGACAAGGTTGGCCGTCTGACCAGAGCCGCTTTTTTTGCCAGGCGAAAGACGATCGGCAACAACCTCAGCCATGGCTACGGCAAGGACAAAGCCGCGTTAGCCTTAGAAACTCTTAAAATTAACCCTTCGGCGAGACCGGAGACTTTGGAGCCCGAAGTCTTTTTGCGTTTGGCCGAATTGTTGGAATAGAATATGGCCCGTCCGGTTCGGACGGGCCATATTCTTTCTTCCGAAAATCGGTCAAATTTTCGTATAGTTTTTGCTTTGTTACTGACAGGCGACCTTGGATTTGCGTTCGACGACTGCGCAAGTTTGCTCACTCAGATTACTCAATCGAGGCCTTTCGAACCGCCTCTCGCTGGGGGAAGAAATTTTGCTTCTTCTAAAATTTGCGTAAAATTGACTTACTCAATTTAATCTCAACAAAATCAACATATTATAAAAATGAATCGAGTAAAAATTGAGTAAACTAAGAAGTTTGCTCACTTAGATTACTCAATCGGGGCCTTTCGAACCGCCTCTCGCTGGGGGAAGAAATTTTGCTTCTTCTAAAATTTGCGTAAAATTGACTTACTCAATTTAATCTCAACAAAATCAACAT
>JAIRTO010000327.1 GCA_031254895.1 Deltaproteobacteria bacterium | reverse complement strand
CTTCAGCCACCTTGAGGAAATGATTGACGCTCATATAACCATGGACTCCTAAAAGTTGATTGTTCAGCCAAGAAAAAAGCTGATTTCAGTTTTTTTTGTTTTTGTTTTTTTTTGAGGGGGACGGGGCGAGCCCCGCGCCGAAAAAAAATCGACGAAGTTTCGTTTGTTTGGCGAAAGTTTCGAAAAAGGCCTGATTGCGCAACGTCGACTTCCGGCGCGTCAAAGGTTTAAAAAACGTTGACGACAGGAAAAGCCAAAAAACGAAAAAAGGCAAAAAATCGAAAAAAGCTAAAAAAAACGAGAAAAACTAAGAAAACGAGAAAAGCTAAGAAAACGAGAAAAGCTAAAATAACGAAAAAGGCGAAAAAAATTGGGCCGCCAAAAAAGACGAGGAATTGCGGTGGAAGGCGGTCGGATCAGCGGTCGGACTAGCGGTCGGACCAACGGCCGAACCAGCGGTCGGATCAGCGGTCGGACTAGAGGTCGGATCAGCGGTCGGACTAGAGATCGGCTCTCGGGGCTTCCTCAAAAACTGCGGTCTAATAAAAAAACGTCAAAACGGGCGATCCGGGGCGGCGGGGGGCGTCCGTCCCAGTCTGGCCATGCTGTCGGCCAGTCTGGTCAAGGCTATTCTGTTCGTCCAGGTGTTGGAGCTTAGATAAGCCAGGCGGTAAAAGGCCCAGGCTTTGTCCAAATCCCCTTTCCGTTCGTGGTGGAGGCCCAGATTGTACAGAGCCGGAGCATACTCTTCGTTTTGCGAAAGAATGTTCAGCCAAAGGGCGGAGGCTCCGTCCCAATCGCCGGCGGCGGCCAGTTCGGCGGCTTGGCGGGACAGCTCGTCGTCGGCCGAGGCGAGATTCGTCGCCGAGTAGGCGGGCCCGAGGGTTTCGACGATTTGTTCGGCCAGACCAGGGGCCATCAGTTTGACGATCTCCTCTTGGTCGGGGACTTCGGCGGCGGCTCGTCCGTTGGCTCCCAGAAAGCCGCCGAAGCTGCGGTTCAGACTGTCGCTGAGACTGCCGACCTGGACGACCGCGCCGGAATTTTTTTCGGCGACGGTCCAGTCCAAACGAAAGGCGGCTTTTATCAAGGTCAGCGAGTAATCGGCCAGCTGGGGCTCTTCTTCGCTTTGGCTCGTCGGCTCTTCTTCCCGGCCAGGCAGTCCGGCCGGCCAGGGAGTGACGGTCGGGCTTAGGTTAACCTTCTCCGTGCGGGCGTCCTTGACGAGATCGAAGCTGGTTCGGCCGGATAGAACCAGAGTTTCGCCCGGCGGGTAGGCGTCCGAGTTGGCCGTGAATCTTTGCAGCTGGTTTTTGACTTCCTGACCGCCGGGACCGACGAACTCGCCCAGCTGCAGACTGCTCGGCAACAGTCGTCTGGGGGCTTGGCCGCAGCCTGGGACGAGCCAGACTGAAAACAAGACGATCAAAAGGATCAAAGCTGTTCGCCGACGGGCGGAAGCTCTGCGGCGGGCCGGGCCCGGAGCCCGGTCATTCGGACTGGACATCGGAAATCTCCTTTAGGAAGGCTTGGAAGCTGTTTCTAGCCCTGTCCAGACGGAACTGGGCCGCCAGGCGTTTGGGGGTTTCGGGCGGAATCGGCGGAAAGAGACCGAAATTGACGTTGGACGGCTCGAAAACGCGTTTCGCGTTTTTTTTGGTCAGATGATTCGTTAACGAGCCTATGGCCGTATCGGCCGGCGGAACGAGGAGAGGCAGGCCCAGAAACTGTCTGGCGGCGTTCTCGCCGGCCCAGAGGCCTTGGGCGGCCGATTCCACATAACCTTCCACCCCGGAGATCTGGCCGGCCAGAAAGACGTCCGGCCGATTTACGAGACGCTGGAACTGGTCGAGAACTTCGGGGGCGTCTAGATAGGTGTTGCGGTGAACCGCGCCGTAGCGGGCGAACTCGGCCTTTTCCAGTCCCGGAATGAGCCGAAAGACTTGCCGTTGACTCGGTATGGTCAATCTGGTCTGAAAGCCGACCAAGTTGCAATGGGTGCCCGCCTCGTTCTCCAGCCTCAGTTGCACGACCGCCGCCGGCAGTTTGCCCGTTTTGGGATCGACTAGCCCCACCGGCTTCATCGGGCCGAAGGTCAGGGTGCGGAGGCCGCGTCTAGCCATGACTTCGATGGGGAGGCAGCCTTCGAAAAACCTGGCCTCCTCGAATTTGCGGGCTTCGGTTTGATCGGCTTCCAGGAGAGCGGACAAGAAGACGTCAAGTTCTTCAGCGGTGAAAGGGCAATTCAGATAACTGCCCCGGCCGGGCTCTTCGTAGCGGTCGCCTACGAAAATTTTGGACATGTCCAGAGAGTCTCTGGTCACGATCGGGGCCAGGGCGTCGTAGAAATGCAAAAATTCGCGGCCGATGGTCTCTCGGAGGGCTTGGACGAGCTCGTCGGCGGCCAGAGGCCCGGCGGCCACGATCAGAGGCGAGCGAGCCGGACGGGGGATGTCCAACGAGTCCGCTTTGGCGCCGGAGACTAGTTCTATGTAGGGATTGGCTTCGATTTTGTCCGTGACGTAGCGGCTGAAAGCGGCTCTGTCCACGGCTAGAGCCTGGCCGGCCGGCACTCTGGCGGCGAAGGCCGCCTCCATGATCAAGGAATTCAAAGCGGAAAGCTCTTCCTTCAACAAGCCGACGGCGGAAGAGGGAGAGGCCGATCGGAGCGAATTGGAGCAGACCAGCTCGGCCAAATCGCCGTTCTGGTGAGCCGGAGAGAAATGTTTGGGCTTCATCTCCAGAAGCTTGACGTTGACGCGGCGGCCGGCGCAGCGCCAGGCCGCCTCGCAGCCGGCCAGACCTCCGCCGATTATGACGACGCCGCCTTGTCGCGAGCGCTCGGAAGGGGAAGTCGTGGGGTCTGTCGTCGCGGAAGAGGACCAGGGCATATAAGCCTCCGCAAAAGATGGCGCCCAAAATGGACGGCAGAATTATACCCCACTTTTTTCGGAAGTCCCAAACCCTAAAGCCCTAAGTCCAGGATACTTCGCGTCTGAAGCGTCTTGTCTCGGAATCTAGGCGTCGTCGCGCCTGCCTCCTCCTTCTCGAGTCGTCACTTCCTCGCGTCGTCTCTTACTCGAGTCGCCTGATCCTCCTCGCGTCAACTCTTCCTCGTGTCGCTTCCGCCTAGCGTCGCTACCTACTCGGGTCGCTTCCTTCTCGCTTCGCCTTCTTCTCTTTGAGTCGTTTCTTTCTCGCACCCCTTCCTCCTCCTCGAGTCGCGTCCTCCTTAGTAGTCGTAAGACGACGGGCGGCCGTTCGTCTTGTCCTTTCTTTTCGTGAGGATCTGAAAAACGCTTTCGATTCGCTGGCGCGGCTTTCGGCGGCTGAAAGCTTATTTTGGCAGGTTAAAAAAGCGGATTTTTGGTTTCCCGGTCAAAATTTTTTTTTAGACAGAAGTTTTTTTTTGGCCGGTCGGACATGTAGCCTGGAGGCCAATCTAGAACCTGAGCATCTGGCTAGAACCAGAAGACTGGCTAGAACCAGAAGACTGGCTAGAACCAGAAGAGTGGCTGGAACCAGAAGAGTGGCTGGAACCAGAAGAGTGGCTGGAATCTGAAGATCTGCTTGGAACCCTTCGAAGTTAGTTTCGGTCGCGCCGGCGAGAAAAGGCTCCGCCGAGGCTGGAGGCTAAAAAGCTCCTTTCCCCCTTTTTTTTTCGTTAGGCTGGATTTAACCTCGCCTTTTGTCGGAAATTG
>JAIRTO010000291.1 GCA_031254895.1 Deltaproteobacteria bacterium | reverse complement strand
AAGAAAATGACGAGGCGGACGGCTGTTTGGAACTAGCTTATAGGCGTTAAACTTAAATAAATATTGCTATAGGGAAATATTGGACGTCGAGAGAGGGTCAGGAAAGGGGAAAAAGATCCATGAAAGGCAAAAAAAAGGAACAGCGAAAAAAAATTGTTCTCTGGCCCGGAAAATCGGGCCGGAAAAAGCGGAAAAGAGGGAGCGCCCCGCTCTTCGGGATCGGACAAGGGTGGTCGGAAAAGAGGCCAAAAGCCCAGACAAAAGCCCAGACAAAAGGTCGGACAAAAGGCGGACGAACAAAAGGCCTGGCCAAAGGCGGTTCAAAAGGCGGGCGAACAAAAGGCCTGGCCAAAGGCGGACAAAAGGCGGGCGAACAAAAGGCCAGGCAAAGGGGGCGGAAAATTGGACCCCCTTAGATTGTCGGGGCTTTCATAGACTTGTTCGAGGCGGCCAAGTCAAGGCCGGCGAAAAAAAAACGCCCGAGCCGGCTAAGAAGCCTGTTCGGGCGCTTTTATTTTTCGAATAGAAGGCGACGCCGGGCGTCGTTTGGGCGCCGGAGCTCGCCGGGCCGCTGGAGGTCGCCGAGGCGCCGGGAGGGAGCGCCGAGGGCGTCCCCTCCCGGCTGACAGGTCATTTATAGGCTTGCTCTTCGCCGATGGAAGGGCGAACCGTCCAGGGCTCTCCGATGCGGGAAGCGCTCAGGTTCGCGGCTTCGACCAGCCGGCGGCCGGCTTGTTCGGCTTCCTGATTCGAAGCGAAAAAGCCCAGTCTTATCCGGTATTGCTTGCTGCCGCGCACTTCGGTCTCATAGCGATACAATTTCAAAGCGGGCAGGCTGGGATCTCTCCCCTCTTCAAGGGCGGCCACGGTTTGTTTGGCCGAGTCCGAATTTAAGGCGTTCCAAATGTCCTCCGAATCAGGCTGATCCGGCGTGGAGGAAATGTTCACCGCCCAGAGATTGGACAGAGCCGAGACGTTGAATCGGCGCACTTCCGCCACATTAGGCCTGACCAGCCAGGGCTCGGACAATTTGGCCGTCTGAGACAAGGGCTGGGCCGAGCTCCTGGCTTCATCCACGGTGTCGAAAAAACCTAAGCGAATGCGATAATACCTGACTCCGTCGATTTCCGTTTCATAGCGGTACAGCTGAGTCGGATCCTGAATATGGCCCCGCAAGCGAAGCCAGACGGCGTCCGCTTCGGTCTGGCTGGGCGTGGACATGAGGTTGGCTACCCAGACGTTGGCGATGGCTTCGGGCGGGGCGGTGGACAAATTTTCGACCGAGACCGTTTCCGCCTCGGAGACTGAAGGTTCCGGAGTCGTTCCGGCTGATTCGGCGGGTTGCGCCTCAGGCGCCGCAGGCGCGGTCGATTCGGCTGGCGGGTCGGGCGTCGCGGCCGGTTCGGCTGAGGCCGTCCGCTCTGCAGGCTTCGTCGGTTCGGCCGGCTGAGGACTTGGGGTTTCCTGACGGCTGGGAGCAGGAGTCGCGCCGCCGCCTTGAGCGGCTGGAGGGCTGGCCTGAACTGTCTCTTCGGCCGGCTTCCGCTGTCTTGTCGGCGTTTGGGCGGCCGGAGGCCGGGTCTCCGCCGCCGCGACTTCGGTTGTTTCTTCCGTCCGCGAAGGAGTCGGAGCTTGAGCGACTTCAGTCGTTTGGGGCGTTTGGCTTTGGGGGCTTGGCGTTCCCAGAACAATCTCGGAAGAGCCGTCGGGATCTCCGGAAACCACTTCTATTTCAATGGGCGTCGGGAGGGCGGTCGGGGCGGGCTGAACGACCTCGCCGGTCACGAAAGTTTCTATCTCGACGACTTCGCTGACCAGAGGCAGATTCGTCTCTTCATCCGCCGAGCCGACTTGAGACAGGCCTTCCGAATCTTGTTGGACGACGGCTATTTCCGCCGTCCCCTTCTGGGCCGCGTCGGGGGCGACCTCGGCGACGGCTTCCGTCGGGGGAGCCGAGCCGGCTTCCAACGCGGAAGCTTCCGTCGGCGGGGTCGAGCCAGTTTCCGACGGAGGCGCGAAATCCCAGCCCCCGGGCTGCGTTGAGCTGGGATCCACATGGGTGGTCAGGATTATTTCCGAACTATCCTCGGAAAGGCCAGGTCGCGGAGCCATGCCGACTTCCACTGGTCCCCAGGGGATTTCTTCGAGCTCGTCCGAGGAGGAGAGGGACTCCGTCAAAGGAATTTCGGCCGCGTCGGAGGGCGAAGAAGTCGGAGCCGGGGGCGCGGCTTCGGTCAGGCTCGGCTGCTCGCTAGTCGACGGAGGAGAGGACGAGAAAAAGAAATAGCCGCCGATGACGGCAATGACGACGGCCAGGCCGAGACCCAGTTTGAAATGAGGAAAAGGAGCCCCCGAACGGGCGGGTTTTTTCTCTTCTTCTTCCGGCGGCTCGCCGACCCAGTCCTGGCCGAGAGCCAAGGGACTCTCATCGGGGACAAAGCCGGGGCCGCTTATGGGCAACCCGGGGTCCTCGTCATCTTCCGCCTCAACCGGTTCATACGTTGACGGATCCGCGTCCGGCCGAACTTCCAGCCCCTCCAGAGGCGAGGGTTCCGAAAATTCGCCTTCCTTGTCATATTCTATTTTCGGCTCGTCCTTATGCTCATCACCCATTTTCAGCGGCTCCTCAAAAGTCAAAAGGATGGCGGTCAAAGAAACTTGGATTCGAGAAAGAAGCCCGACAGGCAAAATTCGGCCAATTGATCGATGATTGTTAAAGAGCTCCTTTGAGACAATGCGGCGGCGGACAGGCGGAGACGATCATTCGGCGGCATCGTTCCCTGCGGCGGAGTCGTCGCCTGAGGCCGATTCGTCGCCTGCGGCGGCATCGTTCTCTGCGGCGGAGTCGCTCTCTGCGGCGGAACTTGTCTCTTCGGCGGGGGCGTTAGAATCCTCGGCGCTTTCGGCCTCGTCAACCGACTGTGCCGCTTCGGGCGCTCCCCTTTCTGACTCGGCGCCTTCGATCAGGTCAGTCGCCGGCTCTTCCGCGGCGGAGCTCTCCGGCTCGACGGACTGATCCGTCGACTCGACGGCCTGATCCGCTTGAGCGGCGTTTTCCGATTCGGCCGCTTCTTTGGAAGGCTCGACGGGCGAGACAGCTCCGGCTTGACCGGAGACGTCCGCAACACCTAACTGAGCCAGCTTCACTTGAGCCGAATAGGCTCTCATCGAATTGGGGGTTTGCAGAACAATATTTTCGAAAGCTTTCTGGGCTTCAGCCGCGTCGCCGATGGCCAGAGCGGTCCGGCCTATGGCGAAATTGAGCTCGGCCGCATACGCCGAGGCTCCGAAGGAGATCGCCTCGGGATCTATCAGCTGCAGAGCCGCTTTGTATTGGGCCAGAGCCTCCGCCGGCTGACCCTTTTCCTCATGAAGACCGCCCAGAACGTTCAGCAAAAGAGGCTTCAAGCTGTCTTCGGAAGGCGTCAGATTCTTGAGCAGCTCCTCGGACAGCCCTATGGCTTCGTCAAGTTTTTTCTCGGCCAGGTAGACGTTCAAAAGAGAAAAAGCCGCTTGTCTCGAGGCCGGGGAGTCGGCGTAATCTTCTCTTATTTTTTGCAGAGCCGCGGCTCGTTCGTTCTGATCGGTCAGGACGGCCGTCTGATGGTAGGCGGCCATGGCCTTGGCCATGTCGGATCGATGGACATGTCTGACCGTGAGCGCGGCCGTCAAGACGAGAATCAGCGCGGCTGCCAAGGCGACGATCAATTTGGTGTGAGATTGAAAATACTTCAAAGCCTTTTCGGAAGTGGTCAAAAAGGCGTCGTTGGTGCGAAGAAGAGTCTTGATTGAAACCTGTTTAGCCATAAAAACTGCTGAACGCCATCTCTGAGGGATGGACTTGCTGCGGCCGCTAGGGCCGGAAAAAATGAATAGCGAACGGCGACGATCCGGCCCCTCCTGGCGCCGGACAAAAGCAAATTACCAAAAATGACTGTTAATAGCAAACATTATCTTCGCCAAAGGGACGAAAACGGCAGCCGGCTTTTGGGCGGCGCCAGATAAAGATCGTCAGAATAATCGCTGGATTAAATAAAAGGCTTGGACTTCAAAAAGGATCAAAATTGGCTTGGAGCGATTTTGGTCATAGATTGGAAAAAAAACGGCGCAGGACTCTTTCCGCAGCTTGTTCAATCAGCTGGTTCAATTGCTCGACGGTCAAGTCGGCGATTTTTTGGCCGCTATTGGCCATTTCCGTCAGATCGGCCTGTTCCCTTATTTCGTCGACCAGCTCGATGATGTCGTTAGCCTTGTCGGCGGGGGGCGTCTCCAGCCTGTCCGTCAGAAGCAGCGTGCTGTCGGCGGCTTCATGGGGCGCCCTCGGAGCTTCGGTCGGACGACGGGCGGTCAGAACAGGCCCGGCGCTCAGGTCGGCTTGTTCCTGAGGATATTTCAGGGCGACGAAGGGCGGACGGACGGCTTGGCCCTGAGGCGGAGCGGCCGCCGCCGAGGCGGCGGCCGGCCTGGCCGGAGAAATGGTCGGTCGCCCGGCGGGGGAAGAGGGCGTCCAGTCCTCGGCTTGGCGGCCTCCGCCGTTGGGCGAAGGCTCCCTTTGAGCCGACGGAGCGGAGCGAGCCCGAAAAGACGAGTCGTTCGCGTCTGGCGAAGGCGGCGAAAAAGCGGGCGCCGACGGCCGGGTCTGGCGGCCGAAAGAGCCGGTCGGTCGGGCGACGGCCTGTCTGTCGGAGTCGAAAGGCTGTCCGGACTGGAGCTGACGAGGCGGCGGAACGGGACTTTCCGGCCAAGACAGGTCTGGTTCGTCCTCGCCGAGGCGGGAATCGGCTGACGCGCGAGGCTGGAGCCGGTCAAGCGGGTCGGGAGAAGCCATATAGCTCGGTTCCGCCGGTTCCGCCGAAGGAGACAGGGAAATCGGGACGCTGTCCACGAACTCGCTGGCGACCTGATCGAGATCGTCTATGATATTTCGAATCTCCAGATCAAGCCCCTGGTCATCCAGCATGGCGCGGTCTCCGGAAATCGATCCGAACTTTTTTTCGTCGCTGAAATCGCTGCTCGACATTTTCTAGCCTCATGAAATAAAAGCCCGGCCGCCAGACAAAGGAACTTTGCAGCCAATTTTATCGAGGAAGGAGCCGTCAATCGAAATAAGGCCTTTTTTGAGCAAAAAAGCGCCGAACAGGTCGACCGCCCGAACGGAAAAACGAGACAATTCCAAATATGAGCGTTTTTTCGGCAATTTTCGTTGTTGGCCTCATCGTCGGAAAAAGCCGAAAAGATCACAGCTCCACGATGGAAAAGCCGTTTGGCGGCTGGGTGGAAAACATGGCTTCTTCGGTCGGGAAACCTAGACGTATTTCCTCATATCGGAGCAGCAGCGTCCGCGATCCGCCCCAAGAAAGGAAAAGTCTTTGAGGAAAAAAGACGTTTTGGCCAATATCTTCCAAAGGCAACTGGGCGAAATTTCCGTATTCGGCCTGAATCGAAGGATTATTGTTCGCCTGAACGCTGAATCCTTGAATGAAGGTTCCGTCGTCGTCGCCCAGACTCACCTGCCATACGGAGTCGGACCAGAAGCCGGCAGGCGCGACGCTAAGCCTCTTTCCGCTCAATGAAGCCTCGGAAGGTTCGGGAATGAGCGTCCCCAGAAGGAGGGCCAAAAAATCTTCCGAACGCAGACCCAAGGGCAGAAAGCGTTCCAGAGAAGCGGGGCTGGCCGCGCCGACGGTGGCCACGGCCGGGCCGTACTCCAACGCGGCGAAGAAGCCTCGGTTGACCTGCACGCGGACGGCCGGGCGGCCAAAGGGATCCAAAATAGTGAAGGAAAAATCCCCGGGGCGTCTGGCCAAAAGCTCGAACCGGAAAAAATGCCTGCTCTTGCCGTTGACGTACTCCGCCGCCCCTCGGGCGGCGAAGGAACTGATGGATTCTCCCTGCCGTTTGAGAGCCAAGGCCATATCCATGGCCGGTCCCTGAGCCGACGGGGGCTCCGAAGGCGGGCGTCTGGCCGAAGAGGCCAGACAGCCGCTTAACAGAGCGAGACAGGCGAGAATCGTCAGCAGGAGAAAACTGAGGGAGACAATACGGGAAAAATGATTGCGTCGGAGCTTCCGAGCCGGAGAAAAGTCTCGGGAGAGGCCGGAAAAAGCCGAGCATCTTACGTCTGTTTGATAATCCGTCATCAGCTTAACCCCAAAGGTCAATTTTGGCAGGCGGCTTCCTATGTGGACAATCGACGGCGAATATCGTATCACAATCAATGCGGCGGAAACAAACCCGCCAGCCGGACGGCGAGCAAGATTTCCTTCGCTTTCGCCAAATGCTCTCAGTCGGCGGCGACGGCGACAAAGCCTTTGATTTTAGAATGGGCTTATTGCCGCCAGCAAGGCTGACGGCAAGGCCGATTTTTTTCCAGGCGGCGGCGGTTTCGCCAGGCTCGGGAATAGGCCTCTCTTGTTCAGACGGGAATGACGGTTCGTCGCCTCGCCCGGCTAAAAGAGCGACTGCGGCGACACCCGAAGGCGAACAAAGGCATGAGTCCTTTGGAGCCGCCGCTGCGGCAACGACGGGCAACTAGAGTCGGGCGAGGCGGCGCAGGGCTACGGCGGCGATTCAAACCTGTTCGTCTAAGCAAGTGGCAGTCGCAGACCTCGGAAGTCGCCTTGAGGCGTTTTTTCTCGCCCGAGGAGAGGGGGGGGGCTGCGACCCGATCAGCCAGGCCAGGCCTGGCTGATCGCTTTTCGGCTTCGGCTCGGCGACGAGTCTTGAAGACAGGGCGATTTAATTTGGTCGGGCATAGAGCGGCCCGGCGGCTTCGAGCGTGGCGGCGGATGGCCGGTCAAATTAAATAAGCTGCCGCGGCGACACGCCCCCTTTTATATCTCTTTCAAATGACGGCTTGGGCTTTGCCCCGGACTGCCTTCTTTTAAGGACAAAAGGCCGATTAGCCATAAGGTCGTAATTTTATCATACCCTGAAATCAATATGCCGCTCATTGTCAGACCATTCAAGTCCGGCGTTTTTTTTTGTAACGCCTGCCTGAGCGCTTTGTCCGCCCGCCGCAGTCAGTTTGTTTTTTTGACCGATTGACCGCTGAGCCGCCCGCATTGATCGCCAAACACCTTCAGAGCATCGCGTGAAACTTCACGCAATGCTCTGAAACCATATCTTGATCAAGAGGAATCTATCTGGCTCAGAGTCGAGACATGGTCGGCAAGGAAGTGGGGCGACGCCTCGAAGTCTGTTTTCCAAAAATCAAACGCATACGGCCTGGGCGTCCGCAAGCTGAAATGAATGCAGGTTGCTCCAAAAAAAAAGGATATGAAGCAGAAGGCGAAACAACAGGCACGAGCCGCCGCAAAGGCCCGTGAGGAGTCCCGCGCTCCCACGCAGGGTTTTGATATCGAACTGTCGAGCGGGTTGAGCTGGCATGGGCGACATCAACTCGCGGCCTGAAAGGTTTTCATTAGCGGCGAGCGGCGCCCTTGTTGGCCAATATGCCGCTACATTAGAGTTGCAACTAAAATTTGAAAAATAATTTTGAAAAAATATTAATTTCCGCCGTAGGGATGAGCAAGGGCGAGCAAGCCTGATCAGCCCGCCGTCAACGAGGGTAGAGGCCTCATCTGGCCGAAAGGGCTCATAGAATCATGGCAAACGCATTAACCTCGCAATGACGCCTTTAGCTCTAACCTCATTGCGGTTCCATAAACTCCGAGTTGCACTCAAAAGGAGGGCGCCATGTTTGATTTCATCGACAATTTTACTGATTTTTTGCGTGAGAACCCCGTCAAGTGCGTTGCCGCCGTTGCGGCGGTAGTGGCGGCCCCGGTCGCTCTGGTCTGCGCTCCAGCCATCGCCGCCACAATTGGCGCGGCGGGACTTTTGGGGACAACCGCGACAACTGGAACCGTCATCAGCACGTTGTCGGGCGCTGCCCTGGCAAACGCCTCACTGGCGGCTTTGGGTGGGGGAGCTGTTTCTGCAGGCGGCTTCGGCATGCTCGGAGGAACCGTCGTCGTCGGCGCTGCCGGGGCTGGAGCCGCAGGAACTGTCGGCGCTGGCGCAACCGCACTTGCCAACAAGATGTGTTGACGCAAAACTAACAATCAGTTCGCCAGCAATTTTGACGGACTGATTGTAAGTAACATTTCAAGTCTGTTGGCGCAGCCAGAAGAACATCGCCGCTTAAATTCAATACAGTTAACTTAAGATTGCTTTCCCGCCTCATTCACTTCAAAAATCCTACCTCTTAACCTCCCGATAAACTACCAAGATAGCTAGTAAAAATATCAAAGCGGAGCTTTTGCCGTTCTCGCATGAGCCTCGCGCGCGGTTGACAATCTGGTAACGATTGCCTAACCCATTGATATGCTTACCGAAAAAGGTAGTTATGTCAACGCCCGCATACGTACAGGATATAGCCCAAGGTGTAGCCAGCTACCACAAGATAGCTGATGAGGGCATGTCAAGCATCCGGCAGGGCAACTTCGTCGTCCTGGATTTCGAAACTTTTTACAGCAACCTGTATTCTTTGAGGCTCATGAGCCACGAAGCGTACATCAATGACCCCAGATTCCAGCTCATGTGCTGCTCAGTTATCGACAAACTGGACGGCGAGTGGAAATCCAGGGTGATTTTAATCGACTCGCCTTACGAGCTTGAGCGGTTGCAGAGATTTTTGCATAAGCTGAACACGCCGGACACCTGGTTTGTCGCCCACAACATGGCGTTCGACGGTTACATACTGTATAGGAAATTGGGTATCATCCCCTACAGGCCCCTGTGCACCATAGCTTTGGCTCGGTGGACGGGGGTTTCGCGTTATGCGGGCGAGTCTCTAGCCAAGCTGTCCAGGCACCAAGGTTACGAGCCGAAGGGTTCGTTCTTGGCCAACATGTGCGGCCGCTGGCTGTCC
>JAIRTO010000223.1 GCA_031254895.1 Deltaproteobacteria bacterium | reverse complement strand
GAGCGAAAGGCTTCGGCGGCGATCATGAGCTGCTGCATCTGGTTGCTGCCTTCGATTATTTCGCCTATCTTGGCGTCGCGGTAGTAGCGGGCGACGGGATAATCCGGACCGCAGCCGTTGGCTCCGTGAATCTGGACGGCGATTTCGGCCGCCCGCCGGGCGGCCTTGGAGCAAAAATATTTGGCCGTGCAGGCGGTCATGATGCTGTCCGGAGACGATTCGTCCCGCTGTCTGGCCGCTTCCATGGCCAAAGCGCGAGAGGCGGCCAGGTCGGCGGCCAGATCGGCCACCAGGCCTTGGATCAGCTGATGCTTGCGCAAAGGCTGACCGAACTGACGACGCTGGCGGGCGTAGTCGGCCGAGGCGGCCAGACAGGCCTCCATCAGACCGACCGAGCCCCAAGCCACGATGAAGCGGCCCCAGTCCAAAGCCTGGGCGGCCACGAAGGAAAAGCCTTCGCCGGGGCGGCCGATCAGGGCCGAGGCGGGCAGACGGCAGCCTTCGAAGCGGAGGCGGCCGACGCCGGCGGCCCGGAAGCCCAGAAGATCTTTCATGGGGCGGACGGTCAAGCCCGCCGCGTCGGCCGGAACCAGAAAAGCCGCCGGCCCTTCTTGGCCGCAAGCGGCCAGAACCAGAAAAAGCCCGGCTTTCGTCGCCCCGGATATCCACTTCTTCTCCCCGAAGAGCCGACGCTCGTCCCCCTCGAGCTCGGCGCGGCACTGGGGGTCGGCGGCGTCGCAGCCCCTCTCCGGCTCGGTCAAGGCGAAGGCGGCCAGAGGACGGCCGGCGGCCAGACGCGGCAGCCATTCCCGCTTCTGGCCTTCGTCGCCCCACCTGGCGATGGCCTGGCCGACCATGGCGTGGACGGCGAAGAGACTCAACAAGGAAAAGCTGCCCCGGGCCAATTCGGCGCAAAAGCGTCCGAGTTCCGGGCCGTCCAGGCCCAGACCGCCCCACTGCGGCTCCAGAGCGGCCCCGAACCAGCCTTGGGCGGCCAAATGCTCCGTCGCCGACTCGGGCAGCCGCTGGGCCTCCTCCCAGGCGTCGCTATGAGGCTCCACCTCGGCCCGTATCCAGGCCCTCAGCTCGGCGAGCTTTTTTCCAAAAGCCTTGTCCCGGCTAATTTCGTCTCCAAAGGTCATGAGGCGACGCTCCGCTGTCGCTCCACCAGCTCGGCGATGGCCTCGATGGAGCGGAAGTTGTCCAGGCGCAGCTGCTCCCGGCTTATGGTCATCTCAAATTTCTTTTCCACGAACATGACCAGCTGCATGGCGAACAGGGAATTGACGTAACCCAGTTCGAACATGTTTTCGTCGTCTTCCAGACTGTCGTCCTTGACGTAGGCCAAGACGAATTCGCGGATTATTTCTCGATCGTTCATGATGGTCGCCTCTTTTCTCCCGGCGCGGGTTTTCTCGCTTCGTCCTCTCGCCGGAGGATCCGCTCTGGCCTGTTTCGCTCCGTTTCGACGAGATTAAGGCCAAGTCGCGTCCTTTCGATCCGCCGGCCAAAGGCCGTCCGCCACAGCCTCCCGGCCAAAACGCGTCGGCCAATCGGACAGAACGCATCGGTTTAGCCGCCTTGGCGCCCAGCCTTGGCGGCTCTGGCGGATCCGTCTGGCCAAGGAAACTGTTCGGCTCCGTCTGGCCAAGGGGATCAGGCCAAGGCGATCTGACCCGCCAGGCGTCAGATCAAGGCCAAAAAGGTCGGTTCAGACCTGGTAGTCGTAAAAGCCTCGGCCGCTCTTGCGGCCGAGGAGACCGGCGTCGACCATTTTCCGCAAAAGCGGACATGGTCGGAATTTGGGATCGCCAAAGGCCTTCATGAGTCCTTCCAGCGACAAAAGGATCGTGTCCAGGCCGATGAGATCCGCCGTCTCCAGTGGACCCATGGGGTGTCCGAAGCAGGACTTGAAGATGCGATCCACCTCGAAAGGCTCGGCCACGCCGTCGGCCGCGAGCCAGACGGCCTCGTTGACGGTCAGCATCAGAACCCGGTTGGAGACGAAGCCGGGGGAGTCCTTCACCACGACGGCCTTTTTCTTCATCAGCTTCAAAAGGTCTTTGGCCGTTTGAAGAGTCTCTTCGGACGTGTGGAAACCCCTAATGACCTCGACCGTCGTCTTCAGCGGCACCGGGTTCATGAAATGCAGCCCCACGACCCGATCCGGCCGCTTGGTCCAGGAAGCGATGCGGGTGATGGAGATGACGGAGGTGTTGGCCGCGAAGACCGTCTCCGGTCGGCATATCTCGTCCAGACGAGGATAGAGGGCGGCTTTCAGCTCTTCCTTTTCGGTTATGTTCTCCACCACGAAATCGCATTCCGCCAAAGCCTCCGGCCGGGTGGTCCAGACGACGGCGGCCAGAATCTCGTCCGGCTCCTTTTCTAGGGCGTTTTTCCCGGTCTTGAAGAGACCGGTCAGACGGAGCGCCTCGCGCATCTCCTCCCGGGCCTGGTCCAGAACGTCTGCCCGCGCGTCCAGCAAGACGACCTCGAGGCCGGCCGCCGCCAAGCTTTGAGCCGTGCCCCGGCCCATGACGCCGGCTCCGGCCACCCCGATTTTCTGCAAAGCCATTGTTTCTCCTGCGGCTAAAAGATTTGGCGACGATTCTCCGGCGCGTCGGTCATCTCGGCGGCGCGCCGGTCGTCGCGGCGGCCGTCGCTTCGAAGTCCCTAAGGTTCGTTCAGCCAAAGCCGGCGCCAGACTTCTTTCTCCATAATTTCTCGATTTTTTCGGCCTATTTTGCGCTCTTTTTCATTTCTTCAAATCAGGTCGACTGTCCGGTCAGGTCGACTGCCCGGTTAGGTCGACTGTCCGGGGTTCTCTTCGGACGTCTTCAGACATTTCAAGTCTTCGCCAGCTTTCCCGCCGCCGGCGCCGCCGTCGGCGCCGTTTTTTGGCGTCCTTTTTTTGGCGAATTTCATGGCCGCCGCGAAAAACGCCGGAATGAACAGAGGCGCGACGAGCGTGGCCGCCAGCATGCCGCCGATGATGGAGGAGCCCAAGACGTTGCGGCTGGCCGAGCCGGCCCCGCTGGACATGGCCAAAGGCAGACAGCCCAAGATGAAGGCCATGGAGGTCATGACGATGGGCCGAAAGCGCATGGCCGCAGCCGAAGCGGCGGCGGCGACGGCGTCGCCGCCGTCTTTGCATTCGGCCCAGGCGAACTCGACGATGAGAATGGCGTTTTTGACCGACAGGCCTATCAAGGTCACCAGAGCCACCTGAACGTAGACGTCGTTGGCCCGGCCAGTGACGAAGATGGTCAGGAGAGCCCCGAAAACGGCGAAGGGCACGGCCAGCAGCGCGGCTACGGGCAGGATCAGGCTTTCGTGCTGCACGGCCAGAATCATGAAGACCAAGGCCAAGGCCAGAATGAGAACCGCGAAATTGGCCCCGCCGTCGACTTTTTCCTGATATGAGGCCCCGCTCCAACCGATGTCGTAGTCGCTGGACAAGTTCTCCCGAACCAGCCGCTCCAGAGCCTCCATGGCCTGGAGGTTGCTGTAGCCCGGCGCGGCCTGGGCCGAAAGCCGGGCCGAAGGCAGGCCGTTGAAGCGGGTCAAGGAAACGGGCCCGGCCTCGACGTTGGCGGTCACCAAATTGGCCAAAGCGATCATGCCGCCGTCTCGGGCGCGAACGAAAAAGTTGTCCAGATCTTCAGGCCAGGCCCGGAAGCGGGATTCGGACTGCATGACGACCTTGTAGACCCGGCCGTTCATGACGAAGTCGTTGATGTAGCTGCCGGACAGGCCCACGGAGAGGGCGCTGTAGACGTCGGCCGGCGAGACGCCCATAAGCTTGGCCTTGTCCACGTCCAGAACGGCCTTGACCGTCGGGGCGCTTAAGGACAAAGAGCAGCTGACCCCGGCCAGTTCCGGCAGTTCGACGGCCGCCCGGGTCAGAATGTCGCCGCTGGCCGCTATTTCGGCCAGACTGGCTCCGCCCCGGTTTTGCAAAAAGCCCTCCAGACCGCCGACGGAGCCCATGCCGACGATGGACGGCGGATTGAAGGCGGCCACCAAGCCGTCGGGCAGAGCGGAATTTTGGCCGAAGATTTGGCCGACGACGGCGAAGGACGATTGATCGAGTCGGCGGCGTTCCTCCCAGGGCTTCAGCATGACGAAGGCCACGCCGTAGTTTCCCAAGGCTCCGGCCCCGGAGAGGATGTCCTGGCCGGCGATGCTGAGAATCTTGTCCACGTCGGGGTTTTGGCTCAAGGCCTGTCGCAGGCCCTCCAAGGTCGCGTCGGTTCGGGGCATGGACGCCCCTTCCGGCAGGATGGCCGCCGCGATGACGTACCCTTGATCTTCCTCCGGAGTCAGCCCCTCGGGCACGCTTTTAAAAAGCCAGACCGAGCCGGCCATGACCAGAATGAGGCAGCCAAAGGCCCAAATCGGCCTCTTCAGAAAATATTTGACCAGCCGCATGTAAAAGTTGGTCAGTTTGCCGAAGCCGAGATCCATGGCTCTGAAGAAGGCCCCGGGAGCTTTTTTCGGCCGAAGGAGCTTGGCGCACATCACTGGGGTCAGGGTCAGGGCCGTCACTCCGGAGATGGCGGCGGAGAGGGCGATGGTGACGCCGAACTGGCGGAACATCTCGCCGGCGAGTCCGCCGAGGCAGGAAACGGGAATGAAGACGGCGGCCAGGACCAGAACGATGGCCATGACCGGGCCGGCGACCTCTCTCATGGCCTGCCCGGCGGCCTTTTGGGGATCGAGGCCTTCCTCATGCATCAATCGTTCGGCGTTCTCCAAAACGACGATGGCGTCGTCCACCACAATGCCGATGGACAAAACCATGCCGAACAAGGTCAGAAGGTTGATGGAGAAGCCCAAAAGCCACATGCCGCAGAAAGAGCCGACGATGGCGATGGGCGCGGCCGCGCAGGGGATGACGGTCGCCCGGAAATTCCGGAGAAAAAGAAAGATGACCAAAACGACCAGAACCATGGCCTCGAAAAGGGTCTTGGCCACCTCTTGGATGGACAGTTTCACGAAAACGGTGACGTCGTAAGGGATGTCGAATTCGACCCCGACGGGAAAGTCGCGGGCCAGTTCCTCCATGGTCGACCGAATGTCGGCGGCGGTTTGCAGGGCGTTGGCTCCGCCGGCCAGGGAGATGCCGACGCCGGCCACGGGCTGGCCGTTGAGGCGGCTGCGCACGCCGTAGTCGGCCGCGCCCAGCTCGACCTTGGCCACGTCGCCCAGTCTGACGAACTGGCCCGCCTCGCCCGTCCGGACGATTATGTCGGCGAAATCTTCGGCCGAATCGAACCGGCCTCCGGCGCTGGTCAGCCAAGTCATCCCGGCGCCCGCCGGCGCCGGCTCCAAGCCAAGAGAGCCGGCCGCGTACTGAGCGTTCTGCTCTCTCACCGCCGAGGCTAGATCCATAGGCATGAGGCCTAAAGCGGCCAGGCGGCCCGGATCGTACCAGATGCGCATGGCGTATTCTTCGGCGATCAGGGGCGAGGCGTCGGCCACTCCGGGGATGCGCTTCAAGGCGTCGATGACGTTGGCCGAAGCGTAATTGTTTAAAAACAGACTGTCATAGCGGCCGTCGGGACTGGCCAGGACGACGATCTGCAAAAAAGCCCCGCCTCCCGAGATGACGTTGACCCCCAGCCGACGCGCCTCTTCGGGCAGCCCGGCCAGACAGGACTGCACCTTGAGGTTGACCCGATTGGCGGCCGTTTCCTGCTCGACGCCCAATTTGAAGGTGACCGTCAGTTCCATCCGACCGCTGGCGGAACTCGTCGAGCGCATGTACCAGACGTCTTCCAGGCCGTTTAGCGCCTCTTCCAGAGGCGCGGCCACCAGATCGGCTATGGCCTCCGGTCCGGCTCCAGGAAAAAAGGCGCTGACCGTGACCGAAGGCGGAACCAGATCCGGGTACTGAGTCACGGGCAGGGACCTCAGTCCCAATCCGCCCGCGAGCAGGATTACGGCCGCTATGACCGCCGCCAGAATGGGGCGTCGCAAAAAGAAATATTCTTTCATGTCATTCCGCCCCGCTCGGCTGGCCGGCGGCTTCGGCGCCGTCCACGCCTTCGGCGCCATCGGCGCCGCTCGGCTGGCCGCCGTCATCGGCGGCGGCCGTCAGAACCGCCGAGCCCGGCCGCACTTTGTTCAAGCCTTCGACGATGACCCGAGCTCCTGCCTGGACGAGCCCCTCCGGCTTGATCATGAACCGGCCGTCAATGGGACCGTAGGCTTCGACCGGCTGAAAGACGACTCGGTCTTCGTCGTCGAGCAAGGCCAGAGCTTTCCCGCTTTGGTTCAGCATCAGGGCGGTCTGAGGCACGGACAGAACGTCAGGGATGGTGGCGAGAGCCAAGCGGAGGCGGACTATCTGGCCGTTGTACAGCTCCAAATCCGGGTTGGGAAAAACCGCCCTGGCCAGCATGGAGCCGCTGGAGCGATCCACGGCGGCGTTGCCGTATTCCATCAGTCCCTTATGGGGATAGGCCGCTTCGGAGTCGAACAAAATCTCGGCGTCGATCTTTGGGGCCATTTTCGCTCCGCGCTCGACCGTCAACTGGCGGATGGCCCGAACATGAACCTCCGGCACCGCGAAAACCACTCTGACTTCGCCGACGTCGTAAATGCTGGTCAAAAGCCCCCCGGTCGGCGAGGACGCGACGATCAGCGAGCCTTCCATCTGCTCGGCCGCCCCGGCGAAGCCGCTGACGGGGGCCCGAACGGAGGTCATTTCCCAAAGGGTCTTGGCTTCGGCCAAAGCCGCCTCGGCGGCTTCGACCGTCGCCATGGCGTTGGACAGTTCCGTTTCGGCCGCGTAGAGATCTCGGGGCGCAACGCTGCCGCGCTCGTTCAGCCGACGGGCGCTCTCCGCATCTCTTTCGGCCAGGGCCAAAACGTTTTTGGCTCCGCGCGCGCGGGCTTCGGCCTGATCGACCATGGACCGGTAACGAGCGTCGTCGATCTTGAAAAGCGTCTGGCCCTTTTCGACCCATTCGCCTTCCTGATAGTCCCGGCTCGTCAATAGACCGTCCACCTGAGCCCGCACCTCGACCACCTGACGTCCCTCCACGAAGCCGACGTACTCTCGGGTGACGGCCAGATCCTGAGGCGAAAGGGTTATCGTCGCGACGGCCGGAGGAGGAGGTCCGCCGGCCGACGCTCCCTTTTGGTCTTGACAGCCGCAAATAAGCGACAACGCGCCTAGAAGCCCCGCCAGCAAGAATAGGAGTCTGTTCATTTTTCGGCCCTTTCCTTGTCCGCATATCCAAGGTCTTGAGGCAGAGTCGACGATTCCGTCGATCTGGCCTCTGGTTTCTTCAGTCCCTCGATTAGCCTATAATTTTCAAGGCGACTGCTTCAGGCAGACGCTTTCTTCCAGAAAAAACCTTTTCGCCATTTTTTGGCCGCCAGGTCGTCGTTTTCTTCTTCGCCGGTCATCTTGGCCGGACGTCTTCGTCGGTCATTTTGGCCAGTTTTTCAACCAGTTTTCCGCCAATTTTCCAAACGGTTTTGCAGCCTAAATCAGCATCGTCTTCATCTTCATCGGGGGACGCTTAGGCGGCCGAGCGAGGCCGAGCCTAAATTAAATTAACATTTTTTCCTTTTATAATTAAATAATCTAATAAACATTCTATTAATCAATCTATTCATCCACCCGCTTTTTCTCCGTGTCGCCCGTCTCCTTCCGCCTGCTCTGCCCTGGCCTGAAATACAGTCATTCATTCGCTCATCAATCCATCCGTTCATGCGTCGTTTCCCGGTTTCTCCGCCCGCCTCCAAAAAAGTTTTCTCGCCGCGCTTTTATGAAGATTTCTGCAAAAGCGCGGTTTTGGACAAATCAATTTTTTAGGCGAATAGCCCCAGATAGTCGGCCGGTTCGGGCCGCCGAAGGCGAGCCCGAAAATCGGCGACTCCGGCGGCGGCGGCCGTCAAACTAAAACCAAAATCCAAATCCAGGCGACGCCAGATGGCCTCGACGGCCGCCTGGCCTTCGTCCAGGCGGATTGCCAGCCGCCGTCCTTCGGCGGCCGGCTCGGTCGGTATCGGACGGGGGTCGGCCAAAAACCCGTCCCCGAGGGCTTTCAAAACAGCCTCCTTGACCGTCCAGCGACGAATGAGCTCTCCGTCCGGATCCGCCGAGGCGGCGACGGCCCGGAGCTCGTCGGGGGCGAAGACGCGTCTGAAGTCGTCCGCCTCCAGCGGCCGCGCCCTTTCCACGTCGACCCCCAGCCCGCCGGGCCAGCCCGGCGGGGCCAAAGCGCAGACCCCGTAAGGGGCGCAGTGGCTAAAATTGAACTCGGCGACTTTATAAAAAGGACGACCGCGTCCGTCGAAACGGAGGTCGGCCAGGGCCTGGTCAGGATCCTCTCCGGCTTCTTTCAGTCCGAAGGCCCAAAGAGCTCTGACCAAAAGGCGCAGCGCCCGATCGACCGGCCGCCTGTTGGCCGAAATGGCCCGCCGTTGCTCCTCCGAAAGCCTGTCCAGAACCGGGCTCAAGAGGCGACAGGCTTCTTCGGGCTCGACCGAGGGTAAGGGCGCGGCCAGAACATCCACCGACCCCCGGCAGCAGGTCCGCTCGGGAGCCGTCCCGGGGGTCGCCCCGGGCCGGAATCCGGGCCCGTATTCGGGCCCGAATTCCGGCTCGAAACCGGGCCGGATTTCGATCCGGCGGATCGGCCCGTTTTCCCCCGTCATTTTGCCGGACGCCGTTTCAGTCCGGGGAGTTCAGCGGGTTCGGACAGTTCGGCGGGTTCGGCCGACGCGTCTCGTTCCGAGCGGGCCGCCTGAGGCGGCCGCTTGGTCGACCCGGTCAATTTCGTCGGCTTGGCCGACTTGGCCGGCTTAGCCGGCTTTGGCGGCTTGAACTTGAGCGGCCGCGTCGCCAGCCCGGCGGCCGTCTCCAAAATCTGCTCGAACTGTTCGGCCAGTTGCTCGACCGCGTCGGCGCCGTCGCCTTTCGGCCATTCCCAGAAGAAAGACAGACGGCCCTCTTGAATTAAGGCGGTCAGGGACAGATCGGCCAGCTGGGGCAAAT
>JAIRTO010000225.1 GCA_031254895.1 Deltaproteobacteria bacterium | reverse complement strand
TTCTTTGGAATCAAAAAGACCGCCGACGACGTAATAGTTCAACCCGCTCTTCAGCGTGACCGTGTTGCCGTCTCTTTCGGACAAAGAAGTGAAGGCGCGAAACCTGGTGAGCAAAGCCACATCCGTCACATGAGAATCGTCGTCGTCGTTGGGCCAGGAGAAATCTTCAGCCCAGGCAGAGCTGACAAAAACGGCCAGAAAAACCGCTAACCAAAAAAATGGCGCAACTACTGGAAAAGCCATTTTAAAGTTTGTCGACATAGTTTTTTCTCCAAAATCGGATTAAATCCAATTAAAAGATTAGTACAGCTAATTTATCAAATACTTTTTATCACTATTAACGAGCAATAAATGTAATTTAACAATAGCTGTAGAAAGATAATTGACTGGAATTGTTCCGGATTAAGTCTGTTTCTTCACTTTCTGGAACGGTCCAGCGGTTCAGTAGAGTCGAACACGAACAGGTTCGACTAAAAAGAGTCGACCAAACCAATTTGTTTATTAATTCTGCTTATATACATATTTGCGAGCCTTGACAAGAGCTTGCAGGGACCGAAATTTTAGAACAAAAAAAGGAAACATTTTTCCGAAGTTAAGGACTAAAATTTGCCCGACTTCTCAGAAAGCCCTTTGCGGCAAGGGATTTCGACTGCAGGTTAGACTGGGCGACGCTTAATTAAATGAAAGATTTGCTCGTTGGAAACTGATATAATTAAAAGTCTCAAAAGCGAATCCCGCCCGACGGCCCTGAAGAGAAGGAAGAGGTTCGGCAAAGCCCTTTATTTACAGGATTTTTCTAGTTTTCAGGGATGTTTTTGACTCGAGGGACATGTTTTGGCTGACGAAGACGGGCTAAAAGGGGCGGAGGAGAAGCTGCAAAATATAGTTATTACCTAGTCATTTTCGGACATTTAGATGAAAAATTGATGAAACATGCCTCTATTGATTTGGAAAATAACGATAGATTAAAATAACTAAGCTAATTTTTCGCGATCACTATTGAAAATCGCCGCCAAGGCTTTTGTCGTCGGCCTTTTCGAAGGCGAGCCAACTCGAACAGAGTCAGGCGAGATGAATCTTTTGACCTCGAGGGCCATGACGGCTAAAGACCCGTTCGCCAAAAAAAAAATATGTTCTGAAATTTTAAAAAATGTACTTATTTAGCTGCTTTAGGCTAAGAGAAAATTTAAAGAAACGCGGGCCAGTTATCCATCGAAAAAGAATCAAAATTTTTTTATCATTAAAATTAGCGAGTTATAAAATAATAGATTCGTTCTGCCGACGGCAGAACAGGAGGGTTGAGAAAAAAGAATAACGACCGTCTTATAAAAAATCAATTTTATTATATAAATTGATCATTCTGTTTAAATAGACCTGATTTTTTTTTGATCGTTTACAATTTTTTTTCAATCTTCCTCTCCCACTCCCCGACTTTCAGTCGAAAAGACAAGGCCGCCGATCGGCCAAAAAAGTGGATCTCTTATGTCGCTTTCTCCAGCCGGCTCGCCCGCGCCCCGAGAATAGGCCCATATACGGCGATTTATTCTCTTCGGTCTCGGCGTTCCTCTCCCCGATCGCTTTGGCGGCCGCGGCGTCCGCGTTCAAAAGACATCTTCCAGGCCAGAGGAGATGCATTTCCGGCGAACGCCCATTCGTCAGCTTTTTTTAATTTTGTCGGTTATTTTTTTTATTTATCATTTTTTTAATAAAAACAAAATTTTTATCTATTTTTAGAAGGAATATCATGATTAAAAAATGTTTTTCAACTTGTTTTATTATTATTTCATCTCTTTTAATTTTCTCTGTCCCTCTTTTATCGGCCTTTGAAGTCACTGACGATCTGGATAGAACGGTCAGCTTCAGGCGCGCTCCCAAAAGGGTGGTCTCCCTTTCCCCCGTCGCCACGGAAATTATTTTGGCCCTTGGGGCCGAAAACGTCCTCAAGGGGGTCAGCTCCTCGGATTCTCATTTTGAAGGCTTGATTGGCCGGCCGGTCGCGGGTTCCCCCGTTGCCGCCCATCCCGCGTTGATTGAGGGTCTGAAGCCCGATCTGCTCATCGTCGAACCGGCCCTGGCCCCTGAAATTTTGAACGGCCCTTTGGCCGCTCTGGCCCCCGTTCTCGCCTTAGGCGGGCCGTCCACCCTGGCGCGAGCCGAAGCGAGAATCGAAGATTTGGGCCGACTCTTGAATCGAACTCGAGAGGCTCAATCCGTTCTCGACGAACAGCGCGAGCACTTCCGAAACATCGACTTGAAAGTGAAAAAGCTAAATCTGTCCGCCGCGCCCAAAACAATTTACCTGGCCGCAGAGGGCGAGCAATTGCTCACTTACGGCTCGTCGTCTTTTCATAACTCCTTGATAATAGCCGCCGGCGGACAACCGCCCGCCTTCGCCTCCGCCCCCGGGCCGGAAAAATTCAAGCTCAAAAATTCGGACTTGGTTGATTTCAATCCTGACGTTATATATTCTTGTCAAAAATATAAGAGAAATATAACAAAAATATTATCTAACAAGTCGTTTTCAAATGTTCTTGCGGTCAAAAATGCCCGTATAAAGTACTACCCCTGCTCCTTGACGGACCGGGCCGCCGCGCACGCGGGCTATTTCGCCGCCTGGCTTTCCAGCGGTCTGTTCGCCGAGGAATACGGCGACCCCAAAAATCTGGTCCGCGACAACCAAATAATCGGCCAACGCCCCATCGCGATAGACATCCCTTACGTCTCTCAGGCCAAAATCGTCTACGCCAGATTGAACGACTTCGTCCAAAAAACTTTGCTCATCGAATTCGCCTCTCCCCAAACGGTTCTCTCCACCGCCGACGGACCTCGGACCGGCGTGACCGTCGTCGGCAACGGCTCGTCTCCGCCCATGGTTTGGGACATCAATCATCAAGGCGGCTGGGAGGCGGATCTGGCGGCTCGCTACGAAGTTTTGGGGCTGGACGAAAAAACGTCGAGTCTTATTTTCACCGGGGCGGATATGGACGACCTGGCCATAGTCACAAAGACCTGGAAAGACATTAAAGTGACGGCTCTGGTCACCGCCGGAGCCGAAAGCAACGCCGTCCGAACCGGCCAGGACGAAGGAGCTTTTTACGAGCCGGGCACGATCAACATAATCGTTTTGTCTTCCCGGGCCTTGTCCGAAGCCGGCGCGGCCAGAGCCATGATCACGGTGACCGAAGCCAAAACGGCGGCTCTGTGGGATCTGGACGTGAGAAGTTCCCAGACTCCGCTCGTCAACCCGGCCACCGGCACCGGCACTGACTCGATAATTCTCGTCGCCGGCGGAAAAGGCCGTCCCGTCGACTACACCGGGGGACACGGAAAAATCGGCGAAGTCATGGCCGAAGCCGTCTACGAGGCCGTCCTTAAGGCTTTGGCCAAAGGCAACGGCCTGGCCAAAAAGCGCAACCTTTTCGTCCGCCTTGCGGAAAGAGGCCTGGATCTGGAAACGAGCCTCTCCGGACCCGACGCGGCCAAGCTCGACTCCGCCTCGGACCTTTGCCGAAAAATGACTTTGACTCTTCTGGAGGAAAAATACGCCGGCTTGGCGGAAACGGCCCTGGCTCTGGACGACGCCCTGATCATGGGTCATGTCGGCGATTCGTCCGGCTTCGTCAAGGCGGTCGAAACCGAAG
This sequence comes from Deltaproteobacteria bacterium, assembly GCA_031254895.1. Lineage (GTDB taxonomy): Bacteria > Desulfobacterota > Desulfarculia > Adiutricales > Adiutricaceae > JAIRNQ01. The sequence continues at coordinate 2,043 of JAIRTO010000225.1, read as the reverse complement.
CCGCGGCGCTGGCGGGCTCGGCCAGTCCCATAAAAATCCGCGCCCTGTTCGACCCGGCTCTGCCGCCTATGCTTCGCCAAACCTTCGACGCCATAGGTTCGGGGCTTCTGGCGCAAAAATAGACGCCCGCCTAGGCTTCCGGCCGCAAGAGGTTCTCGCGGGTCGGAAGCCCAGGCGGAAGGCGCGGCTTTTCGGCATTGGTTAAAAAGATGAGGAGAAAGGCTTTTTTGGCGGCAGGGGAAACCGTCTCGTTTCCAGGGGGAATGAGGAGAGGCTCGACCGTCAGTCGAGCGTAAAATCATCCAAAAGCCAAGCCCCTTCAGGCAAACCGGCTTTCAGGCTATTTCGGAAATGCATTTTCGCCAGCTTCTTCAAGGCGGACAGGCCGAACTTTTTCAGAATCTTTTTGGCCTGTTCGTCGACCCGACTGGAAGCGCCCTTGTCGAGCTCCAGCCCGAAAGAGGCCCCTAAAGCCGAAAGGGTTCTGACGAACTCGTCTCTGGCCAGAATGGAAGCGGCGGCCACAGCCAGGTATCGTTCCGCCTTGGTCGTCTGGACGAGCTCGATTTCCGCTCCTTCTCGGCGCAAAGCCAGCCGGAGATGGCGTTCCGGCCCGAACTGGTCGACGACGGCCGCGCGGCAAGGGGCTTTTTGCAGCAAACTCTTGATGACCTGAGCATGACCATGAGCCAGGAGAAGATTTAGATTGCCGTATTTTTGATGCAACGCATTGTAGTCCTCGGGCGGGAAAACGACGACCTCGCGATGATCCGCCCCGACGACCTCTCTTATCCGCTCGGCCATGACGGCGACGGTCTTGTCCGTCAAGAGCTTGCTGTCTTTAAGGCCAAGTTCGGCCAATCCATTAGTCGACTCCTCGTTCGCGTGAACCCCGGCGACGACCAGAGGTCCGAAGTAATCGCCCTTGCCGGACTCGTCCGTGCCCAGATGATTCTCCGGGACGCCCGCCGGCCGCAGCTCCGGGCCGGAAACCGGCGCCTCTTGATTCCTTCCGACTGGATCCGTCTTCGAAGCTCCTAAAGAAGCCGACTCCGACTGCCCGTCGGCTCGAGACAGGAAACGAAGTTTTTCGAGGGCCGATTCCGGCGCCTTGTCGCAAACCAAGCACGAGGAAATATCGTTTTTTTTGAAATACAGGGTCACGAAAAAGGACTTTTGCCCGTCCCGACAGACGAACTTGAGTCCGTAGCCTCCGTTGACGGTCGTCTCCCCGGCCAGACCTTCTCCGACGAGGATCCGCCTGACCGCCTGCTCCGCCAGGCCTCTTTCGGCAAAATAAGGAATAGTTTCAGTCATATGTCCATGCGCCTTTCGGATGTGGAGCGGCCAGTCCGTCGTCCGCCGGCCGTTTTTCGCGAGGGGAAAGTATAGTTCAGACCGACCTTCGATGGCAACCTTTCAGATCTTTTTTTGTTTGGGCCAAGCTGGCGGCTTCTTCGTCATTTTTCGCCGACCGTCGGCAGTATATGGCCCTACGTTTTGTCTCCATATTTCAAAAAAAATCCCGAGGCGGAACCGAATCAGCCCTTTATGGAGCCTTTCGCCGAAAAGAAAACCAAGAAAAAGCCCCCTCCCCTTCAACGCCATGGGGTTGAAAACTACAGGAGCCTCATCGAGACGCCGTTCCTTTTTGGGCTTTGAGGGAGCCAGGTCTTCCGCCTGGCGGCGGTCTTCGTAGATCCAGGTCTTACGCCCGGCGGTCGGTCTTCATGGATCCAAGCCTTCCGCCCGGCGGTCGGCCTTCATGGAGCCAGGCCTTCCGGCCGGCCTGGCAGCCCGTCATGACGTCGAAGCGTTTCTCTTAGACTGAGGAAAGGGCGCTTCCGGCGAGGGGGAAATGGATCTTTTCGGGAAGTCTGTCGGAGTCGAAAAAATATCGCCGATCTGTCTTTTTGACCAGCTTTTGGTTGAACTATTCAGGCAGGCGGGCGGGGACTTGGAAATAAAAAAAGTTGCGCGCGGGGGCAGCGCTCCGCGCGCAACTTTTTGCTAAGTCCCTGTTGAGGCCAAGAGACGCTGAAT
>JAIRTO010000157.1 GCA_031254895.1 Deltaproteobacteria bacterium | reverse complement strand
AGGGTCTCTGGACGAGTTCATCGTCGGCCGCCGCAATTACGAAGTCTTGGGTCTGCCTCTAAATCTCAACTGGAGCAACGCCGACAGCTTTCTGGACGCCTCCAAGGGCCTTCGCGCCGCCCTTCTGCTGGTTCCGTACTACGGCCGCTATCTGGACGACTTCAAGGTCCTCAAATACCGCCTGGAAGCCAGCTTCTATCAGCCTCTGAGGGAGGACAAAAGCCTGGTGGCCGCCGTCAGGGCCGCCGTCGGCTCCATATCCGGCACCGGCCCCGAAGAGCTGCCCTCTTCCCTGAGATTCTTCAGCGGCGGCGGCCAGTCCGTCCGAGGCTACGAGTATCAGTCCATCGGCCCCAAAAACCAAAGAGGCCGGCCGGCCGGCGGGGCGACCATGAACGAGGTTTCCGGCGAACTGAGATGGCGCTTTTCCGAAAGCATGGGCGTAGTGGCCTTCGTGGACGGCGGAATGGTCTATCAGCGGGCGGACGTCTCCCAGATAGGCCAGGATCTTCTCTGGGGCGGAGGCTTGGGCTTCCGTTATTACAGTCCCATCGGCCCCTTTCGTCTTGATCTGGCCACCCCCTTGACCTCCCGAGACGGCGACAGTCCCTTCCAGGTGTATTTGAGCCTGGGACAGAGCTTTTAACCATGTCCTCATCAAGACGAGACGACAAAAGCGGAATCGACGCCGGCAGGCGCAAATTAGGCCTTTCCAAGACCGGCCCGACGGGCGGCTCCGCCGGAAACGACGGCGCCGAAGCGCTCTTGCCGGGCCTTCTTTCGGCTTTGCAGACCGTCAGCTTAGACAAAGAAAATGGCGAAAACGTCGCCGACGTTCAAGATGAGCTCGTGGCCCTTAAAAACTCTTCTACTTCTTCAGCTTCTTCGGCTTCTTCGACTTCTTCGACTTCTTCGACTTTTTCCGGCTCTTCCGCCGCTTCCGGCGCTTCTGGCTCTTCCGGCGCTTCTGGCTCTTCCGGCTCTTCCGGCTCTTCGTCTAATGGACGGAACGGAAAGAAAAAAAAGTCGCCCAAAAAGTTCCTTAAAATCCTTCTGGTCGTTTTAGGGCTAGTCATCGTGGCGCTTCTGGGCGCGGTCGTCTGGCTGAGGAGTCAAAGCGGTCTGGACTTTCTGGCCGTCAAGGCCGGCCAAGCCATGGCCGCGAAGGGAATAGAAGCCCGCTGGGCTAAAATAACCGGCCCCTTGCCTGGCCGTCTGACCATAGACGGCTTGGTTCTCGCAGACGCCGAAGGCGAGTTCGCCAAGGCCGAACGGCTAGATTTCAGCCTCGTCGTCGGCTCTCTCTGGTCAGGTCTCGTGGAAGTCCGGAATCTATCCGTCGAAGGCCTCGATTTCGCGCGTCGGCCCGTCCTGCCTCCAAGCGAATCTTCGTCGGGAGGCGGCCCTCCCCTCATCGACGTCCTGGCCAAATTTCACGTCGACGGACGCATATCTCCCCAAACCCTCTCCCCTGAGGCCGTAGGCCGAGGAGCCGGGCGTCTGAACGTCGACGGGGATCTCAAATTTTCCGGCGGAGCCCTCGACGCCTCTCTGACGGTCGTGTGGCTGGACGAAAACGAGCAAGGCCTTCAGGCCCGGATCAGCCTCAGTCAAAGCGGTTCCGGCTCTCCGGACGCCCTTCTGCTGGACGTCGTGGCCAGCGACGGTCCCGGCGGACCTCTCAGCTATCTGATCGATCGCCCGCAATGGCCGAAATGGCGGTTGGCTCTGAAAGGCCAGGGGCCCTTGACCGGCTGGAACGGCCTGGCTTCCCTGACTCTCCTCGATTTGGAGACGAACGCCTTCGAAAGCGGCGGAGAAGGGGTCGCCGAAGCGTCGGCAAGCGGCTCGTCCGACCTCTCGGCCGACTCATCAACTCCTGTGGCCGTTCCCGTCGCCGCTCCATCATATCGGCCGGATCCGCGCCAAATTGCCTCGGCCAGCTTCGTCTTGAGCGGCCCGACCGGAACCTTCAGAGAGGACGTCGTCAAAAATCGGCGTCTGTCGATGTCCCTGCTCCTGACGGCCGGCTCGGAAGCTCCTCTGCCCATTCCCGAAGCCGTGAAGAACAGTTTGGGAAGCAGATTCGTCCTTGCCGCCGACGCGACCGTCAATGGCCAGGAACTTGACGGCCAGCTCTCGGCGCGAGGCGAAAAGGTCGTCCTGGCGGTCGACGATTTTACGCTCGATTTCAGCGGAGAAGAAAAGGCGGCCGCCTCCAAAGGCCGTCTGACTCTGGACGGAGCCGTCCTAACCGCTTTGGCCTCTAACCGAGAGGGGAAGCGCGGTCAGCTCGAGCCGCTCGCCGACGAAGCCGTCTCCGCCAGGGAAGGAACAGACGACGAAGCCGTCACGAGCGAACTGTCCGATGGCGAATCAGATCCTGACGGCGAAAATGACCTGAAGGTTTCTTCAAGCGACGCGAAAACGGAAAACGGGCCTGCGAGGAATTCGCCTGGAACGGCCGAGCCGAACGAAAAGAAAACCGCCGGCCGGTCGGACTCCGCCGATTCGACCAATTCGACCAATTCGACCGAGTCGTCCGCGTCAGCCGAGTCGACCGCTTCAACTGAGTCGACCATGTCAACCGGCCAAGTCGGCGCGGCCGGGGAACAGTCGTCCCCAGCCGCCGCTCAGAATCAAATCCAGGTCGGCGCCGCCGACGCCGTCGCGCCGGCCGACCAGGCCGCCCCGGCCGTCGGTTCGCCTCTGGCGCCTACGCCGCTCCCCTTCCCTCAGCTCTTCCTCACCTCTTCGGAAGCCAAATCAAAAACGGCGTCTTTGGCCTTGAATTACGACATTTCCATGTCTTTCGCCCCCGGCCAAATTTCCGTCTCCGCTCTGACCTTGGTCGGCGACGGCCTAAACCTTGCCCTCAAAGGCGAAAGGGTGAAAACAGAAGAGACAGGAAGATTAGAGGAAATATCCACCGTTCGTCCCGACGCCGCTGATGCCGCCATTTTCGCCGAGACCGCCGATTTGACCGACTCCGTCGGCTCAGCCGACTCAGCCGGCTCTGCCGGCTCAGCCGGCGACTCCGACTTTTTGGGCGAAGGCCGCAAAAGCGTCGATTTTCAGCTAACTTTGGCCGAAGACTCGGTTTGGACCGAAGTTCTGCGGAATCTTCTCCAAAGCCGAAACGGCCCCGGCGCGGTGGCGGCGGCCGGGAAGTTGCGTCAAGCTGAAAACGGTCTGATAGATCTAACCCTGGACGTCAATTTGGGAGAATTGGCCTTTTTCGCCGAACAATTGTCCGGCCAGGCCAAAGCTTCGGTCAAAGTCGTAGGCCCCCTGCAAAACCTCCAAACGGAGGTTTCGGCCGCAAGCCCCGCTTTAACCGTGCCTAGTCAAAAGTTGGTTCAAGTCGAAACCCTTTACCAGGGCCGGATCCTCCATTTGCCCGAATCTTTCGGCTTGACCGGAAATCTGTCTTTAACAACGGGAACCTCTCTCGGGGAACCTCTGAACCTGTCGACTCAGGTTAGGCTGGATCTGGTTCGACCCGGGTCGAAACCCCCTCGCGCCTCGCTTGGAACCAGCCAGCCGACGGCGGCGCCGCCGGCGGAGCCCTCCGCAACGTCGTCGACGGAGCCCCCGGCAACATCGTCGACAGAGCCCTCAGTAAAACAAAATAACCTCGGCTCGGCCGTCGGTCTCGCCGCAGGGACGCGGGAAAACCCGGAAGAGAGTCCGGAAAAGGCCCAAAGCGACGCGTCCGGGGTCGCCTCATCGGGGAACTCCGGGACGGATTTGGTCGTCAGCGATTTTGAGCTGACCGTCGGTCAAAACGGCGAGCAGCTGCGTCTGTCCAGTCCGTCGCTGTCCATGATTTTCCGCTCCGGCCAGCCGCCTAAATTCATAGGCGACTTGAATGTTCAGCTCAACGACTACGCTCCCGCGCGGGCTCTGACCGGTCTGGACGTCTCCGGTTCGCCGGCCCATCTCGTCGCCGCTCTTCGCGGCGAACCGGACGAGGGAAACGCTGCGGAAATCAAGCTGGATCTGCCGGAAATAAAATTGGGCCAAGCCCTGCATCTGAGAGGCGCGACTCTAGAACTTTCGGCCAAAAGCCTTTTCGCCGAACCCGAGTTCAATCTGGCCGTCAATCTGGGACAAAGCCAGGCCGGGCCCATCGCTTTGAGCGGCGGAAAAATCGCCGCCCTCGGCGACGGGGGGACCGGGATCATGGCGGCGACTCTCAAAGCCGCAAACGGCTCGGAACTGTTGGATATGGAGGCCTCCTTCGATCTTCGCCGCCAAAAAGCTCAAATCTCCAGCCTTAGTCTCAACCTGCCGGAATTGCCCGGCGGACTAAAACTGCTTCGTCCGGCCGCTTTGGACTTCTCCGCCGGCTTGAGTCTCTCCGAGACCGTTCTGGCTCTGGGCCGAGGCGGCACGATCGACTTGTCGGCCTCGCTCTCTCCCCTTCACGCGAAGGCCAGGATAAGCGACCTCCCCTTCTCCGTTTTGGAGGCGGCGGTTCCGGGCCTCCCGCAAGGCAAGGCGGATTTGGTCGCCGAATACGCCGGCGGCAACGGACATTTCGATTTGAAGGCGCAACTGGCCACCCCAGCCGCTCTGGAGGGGTTGCCCAGAACGCTGGAAGTCACGGCCAACGGCCGCATAGAACAAGCCCGCTCGGTTCAGGGTCAAGTGGCCATCGCTCAGTCCAGAGGCCGGCAAATCAGTCTGGATTACCGTCTGCCCCTCGTGCCCAGCGGCGATTTTTTCCTCCCCGATCTCCACGGGCCGATTTCGGCCGGACTGGTCTGGAAGGGACCGGTCGCTCCCTTATGGGGTCTTTTGGGCCAAGCGGATCGCACTCTCTCCGGACAATTGGACCTTAGCGCCAACGTCGAAGGAACTTTGTCGAACATCAAGCCGAAAGTTCGCATGTATCTGGCCAACGGAGTTTATGAGGATCTGGTTTTAGGTCTGACCCTTTCCGGCATCAATCTGGAACTGCGGGATCAAGAGGACGGGAGCCTTCGCTTGGTGGCCGAGGCCGGAGACGGCCTCGGCGGCCGGGCGGCTTTGGAGGGGACGGTCAAGCCTTTGGCCTCCCCGCCTTCGTTAGCCTTAAGAGGTCAGATCCGAAGACTGGCGCCCCTCACCCGAGATGACATTTCGGCCGTCATCACCGGCCTCATGACTCTGGAAGGGCCTTTTACGGCCATGACCATGGAGGCGAACGCCGTCGTCGAGCAGGCGGAAATCAACCTCGACCGGCTCAGGGGCGGAAGCAGCGTCCGCACTCTGGAGCTGGCCGAAACGGTGGCTCCCGTCCGCTACGGCCCACTGATGCGCCTGAAGCTGGATCTGCCCCGACAGATCTTCATCCGAGGGAAAGGCCTGGACAGCGAATGGGGAGGAAAGCTGGAAATCACCAACCCGCGCGGACGGGTGCAAATGGGCGGCAGACTGAAGCCGGTCAGAGGGACGTTCGACTTGTTGTCCAAGCAGTTCGTCTTCACCGGCGGAGAAATACGCTTCAACAACACGCCCAACGTCAACCCCATCCTGGCGGTGGAGCTGACCCGTCAGGTGAACGCCCTGACGGCCATCGTCCGAGTCTCAGGGACGGCCAAACGGCCGCGAATCAACTTTGAAAGTCAGCCGCCTTACCCCTCCGACGAAGTGTTGGCCCAAGTCCTCTTCGGCAAGAAAGTCTCCCAGCTGAGCCGCGTCGAGGCGCTGCAGCTGGCCAACAGTTTGCGGGTTCTGGCCGGAGTTGGCGGCGATCTGGAGCTGACGGTCGTCAGCGCCCTGCGCGACGTCTTGGGTCTCAGCGTTTTGAGGGTGGGCGACGCTTCCAGCTCCAACTCCAACCGCTACCTAAGCGGCAACAATTTTAGGGACAACCTGGATCTGGACGACGGAGACGACGACGAAGGCAACGGAGCGACTTCCATCGAAGCCGGACGGTACATAGGCGACAACATTTACGTCGGCGTGGAGCAGAATTTAAGCGACAACACCACCGGCGTCCGGGTCGAGGTGGAATTGGCCCCGAACATCACCTTGCAGAGCAGAACTTCGACCAGTTCCAGTCAAGTCGGCCTAGGCTGGAAGAGGGATTACTGACCGCCCCCGAAAGTCGCCATAGGGGACTGCAATTCCAAAGCGGCCTCAGAAACGCCCGCCGGCGGGCGGGCTTCGAAGGCGCGCGTTTTCGGGCAGGCGCCTAAACGACCGCCGGAAGATGACGAAACGCCAGCCTAAAGGCCAAAGTCTCTCAAGGAAAGTCTTTCGAGGGAAGTCTTTCGAGGGAAGTCTTTCGAGGGACGTCTTTCAAGGGACGTCTTTCAAGGGAGGTCTTTCAAGGGACGTCTTTCAAGGGACATCTTTCGAGGGCCTAAAGGAAGGACGTCCGGACGGCTTCGCTTTTTCCCCCTACCCGGTCTACCCAGCAAAAAAAAAACGCCAAAGGAGGCTTCTTCCTGCGGTTATGGTAACGTAGGCTACTGTCTTTCCAAGAAAGATCCGGCATAATCAGTCATTCGAAAAAGAGCCGCTTTTCCGACCGAAAAGATCGGAAAACAGCTTCTTTTCTCATCCGGCTGTTTTTTTGCCTAAAAACCAATGGGGAGGCTTTCATGACCACGTTCATCGGCTGCGACGTGTTTCGCGAAGAACTAGAATCCATCCTGGCCAGACGCCCGGAAATCAAAGCGACCGGCCGCTGGATCAAGGCCGGTTTGCACAACGATCTTGGCATTCTGGAAAAGAGACTCAGAGAGGCCATAGACGAGCAGAAAGGGGCTGAAGATTTGAGGCTGTTCATCGGCTTCGGCTGCTTGCCGCAACTGCCTGAGATGGCCTCGAAAGAAGGTTTTCCTTTATTGAAAGTCAAAAACTGCATGGAAGCTCTGTTGGGACCGAAGAGACTCGCCGAGCTGGAACAGAACAGAACCATGGTCATAACCCCGTCCTGGCTGAGAAAGACCTGGTTCGCCGAAGACGGCATAAGGGCCATGCTGGGTTGGGACGACGTGGATTTTCGACAGAATTTCGGCCGCTACGACCGCATTCTCGTCCTGGATCCCGGGCTGGATCCTCTATCGGACATGGAAATACTGGAGGCCTTCGAGGTCATTCAAGTTCCCATCGAAGTCGAACCTCTGCCGCTGGAGCATTTCGAAGAATTCGCGGTTCAATTTTTGTCCTGACCATTCAAGGTTTTTTTAGAGAGCCTTGAAAAGAGGTCGCGAGCAGTCTGGAAAGCCCTCTTCCGGCCGATTGCATCAATTGCTCGTAAGTCATCGGCATTTTGAAGAAAAAGGTTCTCATCTCAGAACGGAATAGACAAGGGCAGGATAGACAAGACAGAGTGATGAGGAGAGCGGGTCGAGTTCGACAAGCGAAGTGACGAAAATGAGCGACAAGGCTTTGCGGCAATAATTCATCAAGGCGGCAACGCTAAAAGTGGACGGAAAAGCCGAATATTTTCTCAATTATCATGCAAAAACTAGACGGGCTTTCAAAATATCATATGATTCAGGAATTTAAGGCTTTGAAAAAAAAAATCTTAAGCTAATGCGGAGACAATTCCGCAAAGTTCAGCCAATAATTTAAAATAGACGCCAATGATTTTTGGCTAAGCCATATAAAGAGGATCACGATTGTTGGTCCTCTTTATGTTTGATAAAATAATCGAAAAATGACGAATTACCCCTACATTGAAAAATCTTGTACTTGACTTTTGTATTATTTTGTGCATCACTCAATCTGAATGATTTTTTTCTTGACTTTTTGTTTTTTTTGTGCATATCAACCAAAAGAAATATTCTTCATGTTTTTTTTTAATATAACTCGCCATAATGTAGAAATTGACTATTTTTTGAGTTGAATTCAAAAATATATACTACTTTTCTTCGTGACTTGGAAAAAATTTGTTTTTAGCGCTTGACATTTTTTGAAAGCTCCGGTATGCTGGCGGCTACGATACAAGCCGACTCCCAAAATTGGGGAGTCAGACTTGAGTACCCCTTAAAACTAATAGGAGCTTTTCAC